>NZ_JBQLIS010000002.1:0-318751 GCF_052156435.1 Paenarthrobacter sp. NCHU4564 | reverse complement strand
GTTCGACCCCCCACACCCCACACCCCCGGGGGGGGTGCGGCCCCGGGGGGGGCCGGCCACCGCCGTCGTACGCGGTTTGCGCCAAGCGCTACTTGGCGATGCCCTTTTCCTTAAGCCATGCGGCAGCAGCGTCCTTGGGGCTCTGCTTCTGGTCGCCGCTGACCGAGCGGTTGAGGTTGATGAGGTCATCGGTGGTCAGGATTTTGGAGACGTTGTTAAGCGCCTCCTTGGCTTTGTCCGTCATCTTGGCCTCGTTGTAGAGGGGCAGGACCTGCTGGGCCTTGAAGTTGTTCTTCGGGTCTTCCAGGACCACGAGGTCGTTGTCAGCGATGGAGGGCGTGGTGGTGTAGATGTCGGCCACCTGCACCTTGTCTTCCAGGAGTGCCTGAAGCGTCAGGTTGCCGCCGCCGTCGTTGAACGGTTGCAGGCCCTTGAGCTCGCAGTTGTAGTTCTTCTTCAAGCCCGGGAAGCCGTAGGCGCGGGTCTCGAACGTGGCCGGAGCGGCCATGGTGAAGTCCTTGCAGACCTTGGCCAGGTCCTCAATCGATTTCAGCTGGTACTTTTCGGCGGTTGCCTTGGTGACCACCATGGCATCCTTGGATTCAGCCTTGGCGGGCTCAAGGACGGCCAGGCCATCCGGAAGCTTGCCCGGCAGTGCCTTGTAGACGTCCTCCGCGGAGACCTCCGTGGCTTCCGTGTCCACGTAGGAGAGGAGGTTGCCGGAGTAATCCGGGACGAGATCCACGGATCCGTCCTGGACAGCCTTGAAGTAAATTTCCCGCGAACCGATATTGGGCTTGGTGCTGGCGGTGACTCCTGCTGCGGTGAGCGCTCCGGCGTAGATCTCGGCGATCACCTGGCTCTCGGGGAAGTCGGCGGATCCAACCACCAGCGAGCCGCCTGCACCAGCCGGGCCCGAAGCCGCCGACGTGGACGGCGTAGCGAGCGGGCTCCCGCCGCATGCGCTCAAGGCGAGCGCCACACCGAGTCCGGCTGCCAGGCCGCCGAGGCCACGGCGCGTGATGGTCATGGGGACGGATTTATTCATGGTGTACCTCCTTGAACGGCAGCCCCTGGGAGAGCTGTGGCTTTCTGATGATCGGCAGCCGTGCGGCGTCCGCGTGGATCTGGTCTGAGGCCGGGCGACAACACCAGCCTTTGGATGGCTGCCAGGACGAGGTCCACGGCGATGGCCAGGGCGGCGATGAGCAGGGATCCGCCCAGCATCCGGGGGAAGTCCTGGAGGACCAGCCCGTCGAACAGGTAGCGCCCCAGGCCGCCCAAAGGAAGGTATGCGACCACGGATACTGTGGCGATGACCTGCAGCACGGCCGTGCGGATGCCGCCGAACATGACCTGCAGGCCGTTGGGAAGCTCCACCCGGAAAAGGATCTGCAACTCCGTCATGCCCACCGCCCGTGCACCGTCCACCACCGCAGCGTCGACGCTCGAGATCCCGGCGTAGGTTCCGGCAAGCAGTGGCGGGACGGTCAGGATCACCAGCGCCCAAACGGGCGGCATGAGGCCGCTTCCGGCCAGGAGCGCGAAGAGGACCAGCAGGCCGAGGGTGGGCAGCGCGCGAAGCGCTCCTGCCAGGGCAACGGCCACCACCCTGCCCCGGCCGGTGTGACCGATGAAAAGCCCGACGGGTATGGCGATGAGTGCTGCGATGGCGAGGACCAGGCCGCTGTACTGGAGGTGTTCGGCCAGCCGGGCGGGAATGCCGCCGCTTCCGGTCCAGTGCGTGGGATCGGTCAGCCACCCAAGAGTGTCCGTAAAGACGTTGTTCATGCTGAGGCCCCCGGATCGGTCCGAAGTGCGGCTTTGGCAGGAGCCGGACCCTGCTTGGGTTCGGTCAGCAGTTCCGTACCGTCGGTCCGGCCGCCCCGGGAGCCGCCCGTCGCCCGGGTCCACGGAGTGAGGATCCGTTCAAGGACCACGAGCACGGCGTCCATGACCAGGGCCAGGACAAGGATGGCGATGATTCCGACGACGACTTCGGTCACGAACGTGCGCTGGAGGCCGTCGGTGAACAGGATTCCCAGGTTCCCCACGCCCAGCAGTGCCGCCACGCTCACCAGGGAGATGTTGCTGACGGACACTACGCGCAGACCGGCGAAGAGCACGGGCAGTGACAATGGAAGGTCTACTTGGAAGAAACGGGCCAGGGGTTTGAATCCCATGGCCACGGCGGCGTTGCGGAGGTCGTTGTCCACGGAGTCAAAGGCATCCATGGCTGCCCGGACCAACAGGGCCACGGCGTAGATCGTCAGGGCGACCACCACGTTGAGCGGGTCCAGGATCCGGGTACCAAGGATGGTGGGCAGGATGATGAAGAGGGCCAGGGACGGAATGGTGTAGAGCAGCGAGGTTGCGGTGGCCACCACGGAGCGCAAGGTGCTGTTGCGCCGTGCGAGCTGCGCCAGCGGTATCGAAATCAGCAGCCCAAGGACCATCGGAATGACAGCGAGCACCAGGTGCTGCCCTGCCAGGCCGAAGACCATGCCGCTGTTGGCCAGGAACCACTCCATCAGGTGGCGTCCTCCCTGTGCCGGCGGGTTTCCTCGATCAAGGCCAGGACTTCGGGAGCTTTCAGGACACCGGCGACCCGCCCGTCGTCGTCCACTGCAACACCCAGGCCGGACGGCGAGGAGAGCGCCGCATCCAGGGCGCGGCGCAGGGTGTCCCCCTTGCGGAACAGCGAGCCACCAGGGATCAGGCCGGCACCGTCGCGGGGTGACGACCAGCCAAGCGGCCGGGAGTCATCGTCAACCACCAGCGCCCATTCCCCGTTCCTGCGGCCCGCCTCATGTCCGTCAGACGCGCCAACCATGGTCACCGGGTGGAGCCTGACGGAATCGGCGACGTTGAAAGCAAGGTGCCGGAAACCGCGGTCGCGCCCCACGAAGGAGGCAACGAAGTCGCTGGCCGGTGCCCGCAGGATCTCCTCCGGCGCTGCGTACTGGGCCAGTTTTCCGCCCACTGCGAAGACCGCGACTTTGTCCCCCAGCACAGTGGCTTCATCGATGTCGTGGGTCACGAAGACGATGGTCTTGGCCAGTTCCCGTTGAAGCCTGAGAAGTTCCTGCTGCAATTCGTCCCGCACCACAGGATCCACCGCACTGAAGGGTTCGTCCATGAGCAGGACCGGAGGGTCGGCGGCCAGGGCCCGCGCAACTCCCACGCGCTGTTGCTGGCCGCCCGACAGTTGCGACGGATACCGCTTGCCAAGGGCGGAGGCCAGCCCCACGACGTCGAGCAGTTCCGCAGCCCGCCTGCGTGCGTCGGATTTGGACACACCGTTGAGCCGCGGAACTGTCGCGATGTTGTCCAGGACGGTGCGGTGCGGCAACAGGCCCGAGGACTGCATGACATAGCCCATGGACCGGCGCAGTTCCGGGGCCGGAACCTGCGATACGTCCTTGCCGTCAACAGTGATGGTGCCCGATGACGGCTCGACCATGCGGTTGATCATGCGCAGCGAGGTAGTCTTGCCGCACCCGGACGGCCCGACAAAAACCGTGATGGCTCCCTTGTCAATGGACATGGAGAGGTCCTCTACCGCCGGCTGTCCGCCTTGGTACCGCTTGGTGACGCTCTGGAACTCAATCATGGCTGGGGCCATACCTGGACTTGCCTATCTGTGGTCGCGGCATCGGTCGGTACATCGGTCGGCAGAGCCACATGATCATAAGCATGCTTATTTAGAGGCTGCAAAGCCGATCTTCACCCAGAGTAGCCAGCCTCCATGGTGATGTCAGCGACGCCACGGATTCCGTAATGAATCGGCAATGTTCACCGTTTGCGCCGCTTACCGCTCCTTTCTTCCGCACGGTCATGCCGGTACCGCTCGGCGGCGCGCTGGCCGCGGTCGGCGGACATGACCTTCTGGTGCCACTCCCGCTGGTAGGCGCGGCGTGCGGCGGCATCGTGCTTGCGGTTCAGGGCTGCAAGCTCACGCTGGAGCTTGAGGTAGCTCGCCCACCGCCGGGGATCGAGGGACCCGTCGGCCAAGGCTGCCTGGACGGCACAGTCGGGTTCGGCCTGGTGGGAGCAGTCCGCAAAACGGCACGCGGACAACAGCGTTTCCAGGTCGCCGAACATTTCCTCCATGCCGTCCTCGGCGTCGAACAGGCCAAAGCCCCGGACGCCGGGGGTGTCCATCAGGACCGCACCCCCTGCCAAAGGGATAAGTTCCCGGGAAGTGGTGGTATGCCGTCCTTTCCCGTCCCCTGTACGCACGGACCCCGTTTGCTGGATGTTCCTGCCGGCGAGCGCGTTGATGAGCGTGGACTTTCCAGCACCCGATGGTCCCAGGAGGACAAGGGTGGAGCCGGCCGGAATGTGCTGCCTGAGCTCGTCCAGCCCGTCGCCGTGCTCGGCTGAGGTGGTGACCACTTCCACTCCGGCCGCCTGGAGGATGACCTGTCCCACGACATCGTCCGCCAGGTTGGCCAGGTCCGCCTTGGTGATCACTACCAGCGGAGTGGCGCCCGAGTCCCAGGCCGCAACCAGTGTCCGTTCCAGCCGGTTGTGCGTAAGGGGCCGGTCCATGGGCACCACGACTGCCACGATGTCGATGTTGCTGCCGAGAATCTGTTCCTCTGAGGACGCCTCGAAGGCGCGCTTCCGGCTCAGTGCCGAACGGCGGGGAAGAACGTCGACGACGGCCGGCTCCCCGGCGCGGTTGGTGCCGAGCCATACCCAGTCACCGGTGGCGGGAACTGGTCCTTGCCCGGGGTAGGGCAAGTGCAGGAGCCCGGCAGCCGACGCGACCAGGACCCGGTTGCGGTCCAGCCTGACGATGCGGCCGGGACGGTCATCGGGGCCTGACAAGGCGGCAGGTACGGGATGGGCCAGAAAGAGGGCGGCGATGGATGGCGTGTAACCGTAATCCGCCGGGCCGTAGATGGGATTGCTTGAGGGGTTGCTTGAAAAAGCGGAAGTATTCAATGGTTGGCCTCTGGTGAGGCCCGGGCCGCCTAGCTGTGGACGGCGGACGCCGGGACAGGGATGGTGATGTGCTGGACGCGCAGGGCACTGGTGTGCAGGGCGCGCAGGACCGTGGCAGTCATCAAAATCCACCTCCTTGGCATCCGGGCCGTCCGTTGATCGGCCGGCAGCGTTCTTCAGCGTAGCGGTACCGACGCCTCCGCGCCAGAGTCAGCCGGCGTGGTCGGTGAGCTTTCCATCCGCAGGGCGTTCCCGATGCAACCGCAGGGCAACGTCAACCAAGGAAACGCGGTTGAGCCCAGGGACGTCTTCCAACGGTATCCACGCGGCGTGAGTGGTGCTTCCGTCAACCTCGTGGGTCAGTTCGCCGCCCGTGATGCTGGCCTCATAGACCAGCCGGAGGGCCTGGAAATCACGTACCGCGCCGTCCGGCTGGACGTCCCGCGGCCAGTGTCCGACATCGATGCCGAGCATTCCGTCAATGTGGGCCTCGTAGCCGGTTTCCTCGAACACCTCGCGCCGGCAGCCGTCCACGGGATGCTCCGCGAGGTCCAGTCCGCCACCCGGCAGCGTCCACCCTTCCTTGCCGTCCTGCTTCCAATAGGCCAGCAGGATCCTGCCGTCCTGGACGATGACGGCATAGGCGGCGGGGCGGGTGTCAAACTCCAGGCTCATGGTGCCAGCTTAGGCTGCAGCAGCCCGGAGGTGCGTCAGGGAGGCCTCAGGGCAGCTCGGCTGCGGCAATGGGACCGGCTTCTTCCGGTCCCAGGTCAGGTACTTCCCGGAGTTCGACGGCGGTTCCGGGCTTCTCGAGTTCCAGCACCTTGATGCTGTTGCGGCCTGCGTTCACCAAGGGCGCAGGGGCGTACAACGTCACTTGCGGACCCTTGGCCCAGTAGCGGCCCAGCAGGAATCCGTTCAACCAAAGGAATCCCTTGCCGGAGTCCGGGAGCGCAATATAGGTGTCCGCCGCTTCTTCGGCGTGGAAATCCGCGCCGGGCAGTTTCTCCACCTGCTCCGCGTCCCAGTCGGCCAGGGCCACCGGCGCCTGGGTCCAGTGGAAGGTGTACCGCTGGTTGATGAGGACGCCGCCCAGGATTCCTTTGGACTGTCCGGTCAACGGACCATAATTGATCCGCCCCAGGTTTTCCACCAGGATGTCCAGCCTGGCCGCCACACCCTGACCTGTAACAGACAGCCCCTCCGGACCCGTTACGTCATCCAGGACACCGGCAAAGGATCCATCAACCCAGATGTAGGCGCGGTCTGCCAGGCCGCTGATCCTGATCCGGCACTCCGTTGGGGTCTCCGGGAGTCCCGGCAGGATGGCCTCCGACGTATACAGCACCATGCCGCCGTCGAGTCCCAACTGCTCAAAGGTGAGCGGCTTGACGCTGGTGACCGGCTTGCCGCTTTCCCGCAGGAACTCCAGGAGATCCCCCGGCTCGGACAACGGCAAGGTGGCGGCCGGCAGCACTGGCGGCACGGCCAGCAGGTCAGCCGGCAACTGGGGCAGTTCGCTGATTCCACTGGCGCGGTGGAACTCCCGGCGGAGGGCATGGAACTTGGGCGTCAGCTGGCCGTTTTCGGCGATGGGTGCATCTGAGTCATAACTGGTGACCGTTGGCTGGAGCATGGTGCCGTCGTGGTTGCTGCCGGATCCCAGACCGAAGTTTGTCCCGCCGTGTGCCATGTACACACAGAGCGACCCGCCAAGGTCCAGCATCTTGCGGGCTTCCGCAGCGGCGTCTTCGGCGTCGCGCCGATGGTGGTGCTCACCCCAATGGTCGAACCAGCCGCCCCAGAACTCGACGTTGAAGAACGGCTCATCAGGGCGGCGGCGCTTCCACGTCTGGATGGCTTCATCGCCGCGGCTCCCCAGCGTTGCCGTCGCCCACGTGCCCTCTACCGAACCGCCGTCGAGGAAGTAGTCATTGCCGCCGTCCGCGGTGAACAGCAGTTCGGTGATGCCCCGCTCTTCCAGGACCCGCCGGTTCCACCTGATGTAGTCGTGGTCGTCACCATAGCTTCCATACTCGTTCTCGATCTGCACGGCGACCACCGGACCACCGGCCGACGACTGACGGGAAGCGATGATGGGGAGGAGTTGGTCGAACCACTCCTCGATCGCCGACGTGAACCGGGCATCCATGCACCGGAGCCCGATGCCCGGAATTCCTGTCAACCACGCGGGAAAGCCGCCATTGTCCCATTCCGCGCAGATATAGGGTCCCGGGCGGACGATGACCTCCAGGCCTTCTTCGGCAGCGGTGTCGATAAAGGCTCCCAAATCCCGCCATCCGGTAAAGTCCGGCGCCTCGTCGCGCTTAGGCTGGTGGAAGTTCCATGCCACGTAGGTGTCCACGGTGTTGGCGCCCATTGCCTTGAGGCGGCGCAGGCGATCCCTCCACAATTCCGGGTGCACACGGAAGTAGTGGATGGCGCCGGCGAGGATGCGGTACGGTTCACCCGAACGGTAAAGGACGGCGTCGTGGTAGCTCAAAAGGGCGTTGTTCACACGGAACAGATTAGCTCAGATTCCAACATTTATGCACAGGTGATTAACACATGACCAACTTGGATACCGCACCAGCGGAGCAGGTATGCCCGGCCGCTCCCGAAGGACAGGGCCCGTGCGTCCAGTTGTGGCCTGAACGGGAAGTACCACTGGGCGGCGTCCGTGCCATGAACGTCTACCGCACGCTTCCGCAGCGCGGGTTGCCGACCGTTGGTGCATGGTGTTTCCTGGACAGCTTCGGGCCTGACCGGGTTGCCATGAGTGTCCTCCCCCACCCGCACTGCGGCCTGCAGACCGTGACGTGGCCGTTGGAAGGTGCAGTCCGCCACCGCGACAGTGTGGGCAGCGACGTGGTGGTCAATCCGGGCGAGCTGAACATCATGACGGCAGGCCACGGCATTTCCCACTCGGAGTTCTCCGTTCTTCCCACGCCGCAGGACGGCCGGACCCTCGCCGCGGATGAAATCCCGATGTCCCGCGGACTGCAGCTGTGGGTAGCGCTTCCTGATGAGCACAGGCACCGCGAGCCGTCCTTCGAGCAGCACCGGGAACTTCCCGTGGCCGTGGGCGATGGCTACACGGCCACAGTCATGGTGGGTGAGTTCGCCGGGCAGCAGTCGCCCGCAACCATGTTCAGCCCGATCGTAGGGGCGGACATCGTAGGCTCCGGGCTTCTGCACCTGCCCCTGCGCGACGACTTCGAACACGCCGTGCTCGTCCTCGACGGCCACGTCACCATCGACGGCGAAAGTATCGGCCCCGGACCGTTGGCCTACCTCGGTGCCGGCAGGTCCTCGCTGGCCGTGGAAGCCCGGCCGGAAACACGATTTATGCTCCTGGGCGGGGAGCCGTTCGGCGAGGACCTGCTGATGTGGTGGAACTTCGTGGGACGCACCCACGAGGAAGTGGAGAAGGCCCGGGAAGAATGGGAGGCCGAAGGCCTGCTCGACGACGACGCTGCCGCCGCCGCGCGCTTCGGCCACGTCCACGGACACGGACCCGCGGCCGGTGCCGAGGCCGGCCGGATTCCCGCACCACCGCTGCCCGGCGTCAAGCTCCGGCCACGAACCCGCGGGTAGCTCAGGCCGGCTGTTCGGCCACCAGCCGGGGCACGCCGAAGACGGGATCCTGCTGGAGGATCCTCACGTCCACGATCCCGCCCTCGGCGAGCCTGGCCTTGAACGATTCCTGCAGCCGCGGGACGTTCATGCCCAAGCCGCTGCCAAGGATCACGGGACCCGCCAGGCCCAGCTGGCGGACGGCTTGCGCCGCGAGGTCCGCAAGGTCCCGCCCGGCCTGCTCGACCAAGCCGATGCCCACCTCGTCACCGGCATCGGCTGCTTCCACCACCAGGCGGGCCTGCTGCGCCCAGTATCGGCGGCCCGTATCCGGCGAGTGGAACAACGCGATCAGCTTGCCGGGCTCGTCCACGCCGCAGGCCTCAAGCAGGGCACGGCTGAGGCGGTCCGGCTCCAGGCCCTGGTTCATCCGCCGGAGACTGTGGCGCACGGCTTCCCGGCCCAGCCAGTAGCCGCTGCCTTCATCACCCAGGAGGTACCCCCAGCCACCTGCCCGGGCCTCTTGGCCGGCCTGGTTCCGACCCCACGCTGCGGATCCCGTTCCGGCTATGACCGCAACGCCGGTGCTTGCACCACCGGCAGCCAGCAGCAGCCTGGAGTCGTGGACCACGGTAATGCGCGCACCGGGCACATGCGGCGCGATGAGGTCCGCGAGCGCCCGGGCGTCCTCGTCGGTATCGATTCCCCCTGCACCGGCGTACACCTGGTCAACGGTGCCGCCGCCGATCTTTCCGAACAACTCCGCAAGATTGGCCATGGCCTGCTCAACGGTAACGTTCTGGACGTTGGAACTGCCGGCGTTTTCATCGCGCACGGGAACACCGTCCTCGAACCGGACCCCACGGGTCTTGGTCCCCCCGATGTCGAGTCCGATCACGGTGCCGGTGATGGCCGGGGACGCGGAGGAATGCGCGGCAGAGTCAAGATTGTTCACCGTGAAAGACTAGCTTGGAGCGTCCGGAGGAGAAACCACATGCCCCTGTTCACCACACCCTTCATTGCTGCTCCCATGGCCGGCGGTACGTCGACGCCCGCACTGGTCCAGGCTGTGCACGATGGGGGCGGACTGGGCTTCCTGGCCGCCGGGTACAAAAGCCCCGACGCCATGGCGGCGGAGATTGCCGCTGCACGCGCCGCCGGAGTTCCCTTTGGCATGAACCTCTTCGTGCCAAACAGGGAGCAGTTGGCCGCACTGCGTGGCAGCAAGGAACGGGCGCGCCTGGAGGCCTACGCGTCGGATCTGGAAGCAGAAGCCGCCCGGTACGGGGCCACAGTCCCGGCGTTGCGCCTGGATGACGACGACGCCTGGCAGGGCAAAATCGACCTCCTGTTGGCCGAACCGGTGGAGTACGTGAGTTTCGCCTTTGGACTTCCGGGCTCGTCCGTGGTCAAGGCCCTGCAGCACGCAGGAACGACAGTCATCTCAAGCGTCACCAGCGTGCCCGAAGCACTGGCAGCTGCCGCGGAAGGTCCGGACGCCATCGCCGTCCAGCACAGCTCCGCCGGCGGCCACACGGCCGCCTTCCTGACCTCCGGCGTGACCTCGGGAACCGTCCCGGCCAGCACGACGGCGGACCTGGTCGCCCAGGTGCGTGCCGCCGTCGGACTTCCCTTGGTAGCGGCCGGTGCCGTGATGGATGCGGGAAGCCTCCGGCAGGTCCTGGCGGCAGGGGCGGTAGCCGCACAGGTGGGTACGGCGCTGGTGCGTACCGACGAAAGCGGTGCACGGCAGCCGCACAAGGATGCGCTCGGTGATCCCCGGTACACCGGCACAGCCATGACCCGGGCGTTCACGGGCCGCTGGGCCAGGTCCTTGGTCAACGAGTTTGTCATGGACCATCAGGACGCTCCGGAGGGTTACCCTGCCATCCACCACCTGACGGCACCCCTCCGTGCCGCGGCCTCGGCGGCAGGCGACCCGGAGCGGTTGAACCTGTGGGCCGGCACAGGCTGGCAGGCAGCCCGGAGTGGCCCGGCCCGGGAAGTGGTCAAGACGTTCCTGAGCGGGCTCTGACCAGTTCAGCAAGCAGCGCTTCACCCCGCCCCACCACCATTTCGCGGAAGAGCCGGACAGCGTCGGGTTCGAAGGTGCGCTCCCGCCACGCGATGCCGATCTGGCGGAACGCCAGCCCTGATTCGATGGGGATCTCTACGAGTCCCAGCTCCGTTTCCGGAAGGAATTGGCCTGTTCCCGAGCCGGGGCCGGCCGGTGGAAGGATGCTGTAGCCAAGACCGGCCGACACCAGTCCGCGCACGGTGGTGGACTCCTGGACCTCGAACGCCGTGCGGGGCCGGAAGCCGGCTTCCCGGAGCAGGGCTTCGCCCAGGGCACGGAGGCCGACGCCTTCGGGAAGCGTCACGTAGGGATCGTTTCGCAGTTCCGCGAGGTGCACGCTGCTGCGCCGGGCCAGCGGGTGCCGGTAGTGCAGCACTGCCCGCAGTGGTTCGCGGTAGAGGGCGTGGGACGTGATGCCCCTGCCCACCGGTGCGATGGGCGCTGTCAAGGCAAAGTCCGTGTCTCCGCGCGAAAGTTCGTCCAGGCAGCCATCCCGCGGACCCTGCCGGAGGTCAAACACGATGTTGGGGTGCCTGGACCGGAAAGCGCTGATGAGCAGGGGCAGGGTTGCCTCCCCGAACGTGTGCTGGAA
Source organism: Paenarthrobacter sp. NCHU4564 (assembly GCF_052156435.1). Lineage (NCBI taxonomy): Bacteria > Bacillati > Actinomycetota > Actinomycetes > Micrococcales > Micrococcaceae > Paenarthrobacter > Paenarthrobacter sp. NCHU4564. The sequence goes on along the minus strand of NZ_JBQLIS010000002.1, from coordinate 307,553 downwards.
CGACACGCCAATCCGCCCGCGGACAATGTTGGACTCGTCCCGGACGCGGTCCAGTCCGGCCTGGAAGTCTTCCAACGCGGCCTCGACGTAAGGCAGGAGCGTCCTGGCCGCCGGTGTCAGGCGAATCCCCCGCCCGTCACGGACCAGGAGGTCCATTCCCACGATTGCGCTTGCCCTGGCCACCGCCCGGCTGACCGTCGACTGGGGCACGCCCAGGATCTGCGCCGTCTCGGTCATGTGCTCGGTACGTCCGAGCTCGACCAGGACAGGCAGGAGGGGCAGAAGCTGGACCAGTTGGTGGTGGTCGGGTTCCATCCGGGCTTCCTCCGGCTTCCTTGATTCATGCACATTTGCATCGGTTGTCATCAAATTATGCATTGGATCATCATGTTCCGGGAGGCCTACTCTGGGCCGGTGAATGAAGCCGCCACTGCCACCGCCGGCGCCCCGTGGGAGGGCCACGTCCGCGGGTCCCGGGGATACCGACGCGTGCTTGCCGCCCTGGCCCTGGCGGGAGTTGCCACCTTTGCTCAGCTCTACTCCACCCAGGCTGTACTCCCCCTGATGGCCCACGACCTGCGGATTTCCGCCGCGGAAGCCGCGCTCAGCATCTCGCTGGCCACGATCGGCCTGGCCGTCACCGTCCTTCCGTGGTCATTCGTGGCGGACAGGATCGGACGCGTGCGGGCCATGGGAATCGGTATTGCAGCAGCCACCGTGCTGGGACTGGTGGTGCCACTGGCTCCCACGGTGCCGCTGCTGCTTGGCCTGCGGACTTTGGAGGGGATGGCGCTGGGAGGCATTCCAGCAATTGCCATTGCGTACCTGAACGAGGAAGTCACCAGGATCCACACAGCCCTGGCCGCCGGCAGCTATGTCGCCGGGACCACACTGGGTGGACTTGCCGGGCGTTTGGTGGCCGGACCTGTCGGGGAAGTGTGGGGCTGGCGCGCCGCCGCGTTGGCTGTTTCCCTGCTCGCAACGGTCTCGGCTGTGCTCTTTCTGGTGCTCATACCCAAACAGCGGCGCTTCACTCCGTCCGCAGCCACAGGCTTGCGCGGAGCCCTCCGGACGTTGGCAACCCATGCAGCCAACCCCAAACTGCTGGCCCTTTACCTGCAGGCCTTCCTGCTGATGGGCGGTTTTGTGGCCGTGTACAACTACCTGGGATTCCGGCTGCATGCAGGGCCGTTCAACCTTCCCGCCAGCGTCGTCAGCCTGATCTTCCTGGCCTATCTGTCCGGCACCGTCAGTTCCCGGTGGGCGGCCGGGCTCACCACCCGTTTCGGACGCCGCCGGGTCCTGCTCGGCGGCATCGCTGTGATGTCGGCAGGTCTCGCCCTGACGCTGCTGGACAATCTTGCGTCCACGCTGGCAGGACTGGTGGTGTTCACCGGCGGCTTCTTTGCAGCCCACAGCGTGGGGTCCGGATGGACGGGAGCGATTGCCACCACGGGACGCGCCCAGGCGGCGTCGCTTTACAACCTCTCCTACTATCTTGGTTCCAGCGTTATTGGCTGGGCGGGCGGCCTGGCCTTCCAGTCCTTCGGTTGGACGGCACTGGCCGTGGGCGTCATCGTCCTGGCCATCACGACGGCGGCAGTCACCGCCGCCGTGCATCGGCCACCAGAGCGCCGGGACCGTTGACGCCGGAATACCGCAACCTAGAATCAGAGGCATGAAGAGGGCCTCCCAGCCGAGGGAATTGTCGTCGCCTGAACGGTTGCAGGCTTTTACCGATGCGGTCGTGGCCATCGCCCTGACCCTGCTGATCCTGCCCCTGATGGAAAGCGTGGGTGAACTGTCCGACCATCACGGCACCACGGCCGGATGGTTGGTGGAAGAACGGTATCCACTGTTGGGATTTGCCCTCAGTTTCCTGCTGATCGCCGTGTTCTGGGTCCATCACCACCGGTTGTTCAGCAACGTTCGGAAGGTGGATCCGGGACTGCTCTGGCTCACCATCGCGTGGATGCTCACCATTGTGTGGATGCCGGTAGCCACCGCGTTGTCCACGCAATTGCAGGGCGACTGGGCCCAACCTTTGGTGTACATCGGCACGTTGTTCGCTGCCAGCTTCCTCCTCCTGTTGGCCCGCCTGTACTTGCGGTCCCATCCTGATCTTCATGATCTAAAGGACACCGCGGAGGTATCAGGCATCAGGGCAAGCGCAATCGTGGCCGGTCTGTTCCTGGTTGCCTTGGTCATCGCCTTTGCCGTTCCGGATCTCGGCAATCTGCCCTTGCTCCTCATGATCCTGAGCGAACCCCTGCAGCGACTTGAGCGGAGACTGTACAAAAGGGCCTGAAAGTCCCTGCCTGGCGCTCGAAATCCAACGCCTATGATGGTTGCAGGGCAATTTCAGGAGGATCATTGAGCAGCCAGGCGAAGAATGTTCGGCACACAACCGGTGGTGCAGAGCCGCTCGATGCTATCGACGGGAAAATCCTGGCAGCTCTGGTGGACGACGCCAGGATTTCCAACAAGCAACTGGCCGAGTTGGTGGGGATCGCACCCTCAACAGCCCTGATGCGCACCCGCGCACTGTCCGAGCGCGGAATCATCGAGGGGTTCGAGGCAGTCCTGAGCCTGCCCGCCATCGGACGTTCGGTCCAGGCCCTGATCGCGGTCCGCCTCCGCGCCCACGACCGGGACCAGATCGACCGGTTCACTGCACGCGTTCCCAAGCTCCCGGCTGTCATCTCCACGTTCCACACCACTGGTTCCGTTGACTACCTGCTGCACATCGCCGTCGCGAATACCGACGATCTCCGCAATTGGCTCCTGGACAACCTGGCCACCGATCCCGTGGTGGGCCACACCGAGACCACCATGGTGTTCCAGCACATCCCGGGCAACCGCGGTCCGCTGCCGGAGTAGAAGCCTTTGCCGCGGCGTCCCCTCAGCCGCGGCGTCCGGAGCGAACGGAGACGGCGGCCAGGACCAGCGCCGCCGCGCCGCACGCAGCGGTAAAACCCACGACGGCGGTCTGCTGGCCCAGAGCTGAAACCGCCAGTCCCAGCCCAATCACCGGAACGGCGCTGCCCAGGTACGTGATGACATAGACCGTGCTGATGACCTGCGCGTGCCGGGACGGCTCAACCTTGCCGGCCACGTTGTTGAAAACATGGCGGAAAGCAATGCCCTGCCCAATACCGGCTGCGACGCTGGCCGCCACGAGCAGCAAGGGGCTGGACAGCCCGGAAGCCACTCCGATCAACACCACGGAGACACCCAGCACGGCCAGGCTCAGCGGCACAACAAACCGGCCCCGGACCTCCAGGAGCTGGCTCAGCGCGGAAGCGCCCAGCGTGATCCCCGCCAGCACGCCCAGGAGGGGACGCGAGTCCACCTGCAGCATTGAGGCGAAAACGCCGGGCGCCAGGGACAAGCAGAAACCGAACACCGCAAAACTCAGGAAACCCACCGACGACGCCAGCCAGAACGCTCCCCGCGCGTGTTGCGAAACAGCCGGTTTCCGCGGCGCGAGGACGGCGAAGGCAGGCCTGCCCAGGGCCGGGGCTATGGCGGGCCGGGCTTTGAGCAGCCACAGCGGGACCAGTGCCGCAACCAGCACGGCCGAGTGGATGTAGTAGGGCGCCCGCGTCGGGTCAGGCAGCAAGGACAACAGTCCCCCGATCGCGGGACCGGCCGCGACTCCGCCGGCCGATGACAACAGCGTAAAACGGGAAGCCCAATCCGGGCGCTGGGGCAGCAGCTCCCGCAATGCCGCGGAGCTTGCACCCGTAGCCAGGCCCACGGCCACACCTTGCAGGGCGCGGCCGGCGCTGAGCATGCCAAGCCCGTGTGCCTGGGCAAAGATCAACCCGCCCAACAGTCCCACCAGGACGGCGAGCACCAAGGCCGCACGCCGTCCGATGTGGTCCGACCAGTGGCCGGCAACCATGAGAACGGTGACCAGGGCGAGGACATAACTGGAGAAGGCGATGGTGACGTCCAGGGAAGACAACGCCCACTGGTCCTGCAGCAAGGGATAGAGAGGCGTGGCCAGATTGGCGCCCACCAGCAGGGCGAAAATCACCACGCCGGCCAGCACCAGCCGCGACGTTGTGGACGCGTCCCAACCCCAGTGCCCCGCTGTGGCTGGACGCATGCGGAGTTCGCTCAAGACAGTCATGGTGTGGTGTGCCTTCGCCTCAAGGTCCCCGCCCCGCCTTGTGGGCACGGCGCGAACCGCAAAAGAATTCGGTGGCAACAGGATGCAACGTGTTTGGGCTAATGAGCTCCATAAGCTGGGATGATTGAGCAAAACAGTCAAAGCCATTCAGCCAGATTGATGCGGAGTGACCATTTGAACACCCTCGACCCCTTGGACCTGAAGATCCTGCTCGAACTCATCAAGGACCCACGGATCCAGATAGCCGAACTCAGCGAGTCCCTGGGAATCGCCCGCAACACGGCGCAAAGCCGGCTCAAAAGGCTGTTGCGAAACGGCGTGCTCCAGGCTTCCGGCCGCGAGGTGGACTTGGAAAAGGTGGGTTACGACGTCGTCGCCTTCGTCACCATCGAGGTCACGCACCGGGAACTCGACGGCGTCATAGGCGCCTTGCGGCTCATCCCCCAGGTGCTGGAGGTCCATGAAATCTCCGGACGCGGGGATTTGTGGTGCCGGGTGGTAGCCACGGACACCCACAATCTGCAGGCGGCGCTGAGGTCCGTCCTGCGGACCAAAGGCGTCATCCGGACTGAAACGGTGCTGGCCCTGCACACGCACATCCCCTACCGCACCGAACCATTGATGGAGCGCCTCGCACGGGCAGCCAACACGCGGCCGGCATGACACCTGCGCGTTGACTCAGCCCCCTGTTCGCGGCACTAGGATCGTCACCATGGAATGGCTTTCACACATCACTGACATCAACTGGCTCGCAGTACTGATCGCCTTCGTGGCAAGCATGGTGATCGGGTTCGTTTGGTACATGCCTGCCGTGCTTGGACGCCGGTGGATGGAGGCCATCGGCAAGACGGAAGAAGACCTGAAGAACATTGAAGGCGGCGCGGGGATCTGGGGTCCCATGATGCTGGCCGCTGCCATTACCAGCATTCTCCTGGCAGTCCTGATCAGTGCCCTGAACCTCAATACCTTCTTCGCCGGTGCCTTCTTCGCACTGATCGTGGCACTGGTCTTCCGCGCAGGAGGGCACGTCATCCATAACGGCTTCGCCGGACGCCCATCGGCCGTCACCGTGATCGACTCCGGGCATGACATTGTGGCCATGACGGTTGCGGGAGCCATTATCGGGGCCATGCAGTAGCGTTCATCCGTGACCATTATCGATAACGCCGTCTACGTTGACGGTGTCCGTACGGCAACCCCGCACAGCCTGGAACAAACCTTTGAAACGCTGGCGGAGCACGGCGGCATGGCCTGGATCGGGCTCTACCGGCCAACCCGGGAAGAGATGGCAGCCGTTGCCCAGGAGTTCGAACTCCATGAACTGGCCGTGGAAGATGCCGTTTCCGCCCACCAGCGGCCCAAGCTTGAGCGCTACGACCACAACCTGTTCACGGTCCTCAGGCCAGCCCGATACCTGGACGACCAGGAAACAGTCGAGTTCGGCGAACTCCATATCTTCACCGGACCCAACTTCGTGGTCACCGTCCGGCACGCGGAAACGGGCGGCGTTGCCCGGGTACGTCAGCGGTTGGAGAAACGCCCGGACCTCATGAAACACGGCCCGGAGGCCGTACTGTACGCGCTTCTGGACCAAGTGGTGGACGACTACGCTCCGGTGGTGGCCGGACTCGAGAACGACATCGATGAGATTGAGGACCAACTCTTCAGCGGCGATACTGCGGTCTCCCGCCGCATCTATGAACTGGCGCGAGAGGTCATCCAATTCCAGCGGGCCATCCACCCCCTGCCGGACATGATCGCGTTGCTGGAAAAGGGGTTCGAGAAGTACGGTGTGGACATTGAGCTGCAACGCTCCCTGCGGGACGTAGAGGACCACGTCCAGCGGGTCATCTCCCGGGCCAACTCCTTCCGCGACCTGCTGCAGAACGCACTGACCCTTGACGGCACGCTCACCGCCAACCGCCAGAACGAAGCCAGCGCAGCGCAGAACGAGCAGGTGAAGAAGATTTCGTCGTGGGCGGCCATCCTGTTTGCGCCATCATTCGTGGCCGGCGTGTATGGCATGAACTTTGACCACATGCCCGAACTCCACTGGCAGTTCGGCTATCCGCTGGCCGTGGGACTCATGTTCGGCGCGGCCTTGCTGATGTATGTCATCTTCAAACGCAAAGGCTGGTTGTGACTCCCCGCGTCCCATGAAAGGCCGGCGGGAGCCTATGCCTCGCGCTGAGAGTCATGCGGAGCCTCGGCGGCTGATTTCAGGTCGGCGGCGAACTGCTCGAAGCTCGAATCGAAGGAAGGAATCCTGGCTGCGAACAGCGGAAAGACGGGTCCGCCAATGCGTTCGGTCATTTCGAACCTGGTTTGCCCTGCGCTGATTGGGGTGAGAGTGTAGGTGCGCTGGCCCAGGGCGTCTCCCCACGTCAGGCGACCCGGTGGATCAAACTCTTTGACCTTGAGTTTGAAAGTCCGGGAGCGGTCGAGTGTGGATACGAGTTCGATCCGCGAACCGGGACAAATGCTTCCTGTGAGGGAGACGATGGTTGAGTTCCACAGCGGGTAGCGTCGCCCATCTGTCAGGATGCCCCAGACTGTGGCCGGTGGTGCCTGGATTGATGTTGCCACGGTGGTGGTCCGGCTGAAGGTCTTCTTTTCGGTGATTGCCTGTCCGTCCTTCGGCATAGCGTCCGCCCTTTCGCCGGTGGCTGGGATTACCGCCCCGATTCCGCTTCCAAGTTTGGCTGAATCCTGACACAGTGACGCCCGGGATGGAATGGTGTATGCGCGACCGGCACCATCAGGCGGGGGCTCGGTCGCATTACTGCCGCGGTTGGCACCGGTGGTCGGGTCCGTATCGGAACCACCCCGGCAGGGCGGTGGTGAATGCCTCCCGAATGGCGGGAGTGTTGGAGATGGTCCAGTCGACCCGGCCTTTGACTTCTACTTCGGTCTTGTCCCACTCGAACCAGTTGATCATTTTCAGCTGCGGGAACTTCTTATGGATAGCCGGATCGAAAAGCTGACTCCACCAGGCCTCCTTGATGGCCAGTTCCTCCTCACCGCCAACTCCAGGGGCGAACAAGGCGGCTGTTTCGGGGATAGCCACAGGTTTGCCGTGGTCGACGCCGTAAATGCTGTAGAAGTCGGGGAGGAGACTGTCGTCGCCGTTGGCCGCGTTGTAGGTGCCGGTGAGCTGCTGGGCGAACTTGTCCGCCTCCGGGAGCTCGTTCTCGCCCCAGGGGTACTTCGAGCCCCAGTGGTAAAGGGACATCCCGACCCAGTCCACGGCGTCATCCCCGGGATAGTAGGGGCCGTAGGCGTCGTCCAGCATGGTCAGGACCCCGTCGGAATTCGTGTCCAGGGCTGTGAACTCGGCAGTGCCGGGTTTTGCTTCGTAGGTGCCGCCGGCGAACGGGTACCCGCCGCCGTAGTTCGGCGCCCACATCATCGCCGAACCCGGCGCGTGGGTGTGCACGGCTGTAGCGATGGTTTGGAACGCGGCGATGTACTTCCGGGGCTGTTGGGACCAGGCGTACCAGGATCCGTTCATCTCGTGCGCGAAACGCACGATCACCGGCACGCCCTCCCGGTTGAAACTGTCCAGGTCTTTGGCCAGGGCTTCGGCAGTTGTGTCTGTGATGGTGTCCAGGCCACCGTGGGGTTCGATGGTCAGCAGCATCATGTGCCCGGCGGCACGGATCTGCTCCACAGCCTGTTCCAGGTCTTCCTCATCCTTGGGTGTCAACGGGAACCCCGTAAAGGACACGCTGACCGCGGGTTTATGGCCGAGGTCCTGGGTAAACGTGGCCAAGGGTTTGTTGTGCCAATCCAGGTTCACCCCGAACAAAGCTCCATCAGCCGGCGGCAGGGAAGCCCGGGGGGTTACCTCGCAGGTGGGCATGGCCGGTGTTGTTTGGGCTTGCTTCTGCGCGAGGTCGTTGGCGAAGCCCACACCGGCTACCCCGAGCAGGGCGAGTCCGATGACGACGGGCAGGATGAAAGCCCTGCGCAGTTCCGCCCGGCTTTCCTGAGTGGACCCACGGCGCTTCATGGATGACTCCCCCAACTACAAACACCCTGTCTTTCCGGCTGGCATGTCAGTCCCATCCTAGATAGAGCCGGTTCCAAGGAGGCAACCAGCACGCGGGTGTCGGTCGGCGATTCTGCGACCTTGCCGGGAGATGCCGTTACCCGCTGCATCGGATGGCGCTAGCAGACACCACCGCCTGACCTGCGGTCGTAGCGGGGAAGCCCTGGGGTCAAAAAGGCTCCCCAGCCACCGTGTCCTATGGCCGCCATGCCTTCCTTATGCGTCGGGGATTCCGGACCAAACCAGGAAGACGTTGTCCCTTTGCGCTGTCAGCAGTGAGCGAGGGAAGCCAGCGGCAGAGGGCCCAGTAGGCGATGCCGAAGGTCAGTGACCCTGCGATTGCCAGGATGGGGCTGGTGGGAAGCAACGCCGGGTAGATGAGCCAGTGCGTGAGGTAGATGTACAGGGAGGCTGCGGCAAGCCAGCCCGTGAGGCGTCGGAGGAGGGCCGGGACAGGCAGCGCGGGTATCCATGCGATCAGAAGTATTCCGGCGGCGACCGTAATCTCGCGCGGGGTGTTCAGAAAGTATCCCGGTACGGTTGCGAGCGTGATGAGGGAGACGGTAAGTCGTTGGAGAGTAGTTCGTGACTGTGCGAGGGCCCAGCCGAGCACGAAGAGCCAGAAGACCGGCGCTGGCTTTGGCAGGCCAGGGTCAATGATGTCGTACCGGCTCAGCAGCGCGACCGCGAGGAACGCCAGCGCGGTTCCGTAGGGCCAGCGCCGCTCGAGCCGGCCCAGCCAGGGGATGGCCAGCAGCGCGGTCAGCGCAACCAGGATGTACACGAGCATTTCCACGAACCAAAAGTGCCATTGTGTGGTCACTTCCTGCGGACCCACCATGGCGTTGAGCAGGAAGACGTTGGCCACGGTGTAGTCGTCAGTAAGCAGGTACGCCACCGTGATGAAGGCCATGGCCGGAACGGCGATCCGGGCCACGCTGCGGATTTGCCGTCGCAGCCGCGAATTGGGGGCGCCGGTGAGGTGGAACCGCGCGAAGTTGTAGCCGGCGACCGCGAAGAGCAGGTGCGCCGTTTGGAGGGTGACGAGTTCCACGTGAGTGGCCACAACGCAAACGATCGCCAGTGTCCGGACCACGATGGAGGTCTCCAGGAATGATACGGCCCGCCGTTTCCGGGGTGCTCCGCGGCGCTCGAGTTCGTTGATGGTCATGAGGTGCCAGCCCGGGGGCAGTTGGCCCAGCGCACGTTCGAGCCCTATGGAGACAGCCACGTAAGACAGTGAATCTCCATCCAAGGACACGAACGTGTCTTCCCCTCGGACGTCGGCGCGGTCGAGTGCATCAGCATAGATGCGCCGGAGATCTGGGCCGGCATCATCTGCAGAGCAGGGAGCAGGGAACGGTCCGGACAGGGGCCTGTCACTGCTGGCTCCCGCCATGGCATTGATGGCCGGGTAGTCCACTTTGCCGTTTTCCAGCCGGGGCAGGGACCCGACGCTGCGTACTGTGATCGCGGTGCGTGGCAGGCCAATGGTTCCGGAGAGCATCTTGGCGAGCAGGGCCGGATCGTGGTCACCTTCGACGGCGACAACGAGGCGGTCGTCCGATCCGGCGGCGGCCGCCGTGATGCCTATGTCGGTATGGAGGCGTTCGACCTCCCCGAGGTCGATCCGGAGACCGACGATTTTTACGAAGCGGCTGCGCCTGCCGACGATCTCATATAGCCCGTTGGGGTGCTGGCGGGCGAGGTCGCCGGTGCGCAGTTCGTCGATTTCCCGGCCCAATGCCAGGTCGGCGGGTTTCTCGGCGTATCCGAGCATCACGTTCGGTCCGCTGTAGACCAGTTCGCCGTCGTCCAGACCGTCGACAGGGTCGATGCGGAACTCCCCGCCGGGCACGGGTATCCCAATGGTTCCGGGGTACTCCGATGCCAATTCAGGTGGGAGGTAACCCATGCGGGCTGTGGCTTCAGTGGCCCCGTACATGACGAAGAGTTCCCACCCGCCCCTCTGGCCGGTCTCAGCCCAGGACCGGACCTTCTCAGGTGCAAGCCTGCCACCCGCCTGGGTGACGTAACGCAGATGCGGAAGATCCATCTGGACAAATCCTGAGCGTTCCAGGAGGTCGAAGGTATAAGGCACCGCTGCGAACGATGTTGCCTCCTGCTGCCGGAACAGTTCCCAGAAGCAGGGGTCCACTACCGAAAGGTCCGTCAGCACCAGCCCGGCGCCACGGATCAGGTGGCTGTTGACGACGGAGAGGCCGTAGCAGTAATTCAGCGGCAGAGTCGTCGCTGCACGGTCGCCGACGCCGATATGCAGGTAGTCGGCAATGGCCTCGGCGTTGGACATGAGGTTGGAGTAGGACAGGCGGACCAGTTTGGGTGAGCCGGTGGATCCGGAGGTACTCAGCAGCAGGGCCAGCTCCGGGTGGAACGCGTGGACCGAACCTGGGCGCCGTTCAGTGAGATCGGGCATGCCGTCGCCGGTGCCCGAACCAAGTACCACGTCCGGGTCGTAGGCGCGGATGAGGTTGGAGAGAGCCTCTGGTTTGTCCGCAGGTGCGAGCAGGACAGGGTGACCGGCGGTGAGGGCCGCCAGGTAACCGACCAGGGAGCCCAGGTCGTTGGCTGCCGGGAGGGCTACCAGACGGCGTCCGGGGCCCAGCATGGCAGCGAACTGTTGAACCCGTGAGGCCAACTCCACGTAAGTGAGCGTTCCGTTGGAGGTGAGCACAGCGGGATTCTGGCCGAAGCGTGCAAGGTCGGTGAACCAGGCGGGGGCGAGGCCAGGAAAGGCGGTTACCACGGGAGGTCCGTGAAGTATGCGTGCATGGACAGGGGCCTTTGGATGGAAGGAGCTATGGCCCGGGCGGGGCCTGTGAAGAGGCCGCCGGTCCCGTCACGGCCCTGTCACCAAGCAGGACGGTGGGCGTGGTTCCGGCAGTGACGGTGACCGCCACCGGCGTGCCCACCGGCAGCCGGACTGTGTGGGGCTGCCAGGACCGCAACGACCGGCCCGAAGCGAGCCGGACGTAATGCAGCACGAACGCCCCGTGGTATTCGACGGCGTAGACCTCGGCAGAGGATCCGGCCTCCGGTGTCAGCGAGACCTCGTGGGGTCGCAGGACGATGTCCAGTTCTTTGCTCTCCGTCCAGCCGGTGCTGTAAGAAACCACGCCGATTTCGCAACCCAGGACGCCCCGGTGCACGGTGGCGGGAAGGAAGTCCGCGTCACCCATGAAGGATGCGACGAAGCGGGTGGCCGGGTTCTCAAAGACCCTCTCCGGGGTGTCGGACTGTTCGATGACACCTCCGCGCATGACCACCACGCGGGTGCCCAGGGACAGTGCTTCGTTCTGGTCGTGCGTGACGAGGACAGCGGTAGTTCCCGCCTCCCGGAGGGTCGCTACGGTGTCCCGCCGGACCTTGGCCCTGAGGGACTCGTCCAGACCCGAAAACGGCTCATCGAGGAGCACAACCGCCGGCCGCGGTGCCAGCGCCCGCGCCAAGGCAACCCGTTGCTGTTCTCCGCCCGATAGTTCGTGCGGGTAGCGGCGCGCCAGATGGCCAAGGCGCACGAGGTCAAGAGTCTCTCCGGCCCGTCTGCGGCGCTCCTCCCGGGGCAGCCGGTCCAGTCCGAATTCCACGTTCTTCGCAACGCTCATGTGCGGAAACAACGCATAGTCCTGGAACACGAGCCCCACTTCGCGCTTCTCGGGCTCGACGAAACAACCGTTGCCGGCAACGGTTTTCCCGGCAACCCGGATCATACCTTCATCCGGCCTCTCCAGTCCGGCGGCAAGGCGAAGAGTAGTTGATTTTCCGCAGCCCGACGGCCCGATCAAGGTGACCAGTTCACCGGCAGGGATTTCCAAGCCAAGGCCGGTCACGCCGGTCACGGAGCCGTAGTGCTTGCTCACACCCTCGAAAGCCAGAGCGGATCCCACGGGCCGGACCGTGGGATGCTGGGCTGTGACGGCTGCCAGGCGAGTGCTCATGCATGGGCCTTTCGAGGGATGTGGTCCGTGTGGGCCTCCGCCCGGCGGGAGTGCCGAATGATGATCAACACGGGAAGTACTGCGGCGGCGACGATCACCAAGGCCGGAAGCGAAGCTTTTTCCCAGAAGTTTTCGCGGGCCAGTTCATACACCCAGACGGAGGCCGTGGTGAATCCGAAAGGCCTCAACAGCAGCACGATGGGCAACTCTTTGACGGCATCGATGGCTACGAGCATCAGCGCCACCGCGATTCCTGATCTGGCCAGCGGAACATGCACCCGTGCCAGGACCCGACCGGGAGCTGCGCCCAGGCTCAGCGCTGAATATGTCAAGGTCGGTGAAATCCGGGCGAAGCCTGCGTCCACCGACTGATACGCCGGGGCCAGGAAGCGGACCACATATGCATAGAAGATTCCCAGGACAGAGCCGGTGACCAGCAATCCGGTGCCTCCAGGTACCCCAACGCTCTCAAGGACGTCATCCAGTGCCGCGAAGGCCAGCAATACACCGATGCCGACAACTGCGCCGGGCACCGCGTACCCAATCGAGGTCAGTTGCGCGCACAGCATGGTGAACCGCCCTCCCCCCAGGCGCACGCCATGGCCAACTATGATTGCCAACAGCACGCAGGCCGCGGCGGTGATCGAGGCTACAAGCAGCGTGTTGACAAGGTACTGACCGAAGCGCGGGTCGGCCAGGAACCCGGAATTCCTGAAAGCCTCGCCACCGGCCCAGAGCAAGAGTTGGAACACGGGGATCACGAAGCCGACGCTGAGCGCAGCGATGCATGTGCCAGTTGCGGCCCAGGCCCTGGCCCCTTGAAGAACCTTGGGCGCCAGTCCCAGGCCGCGGCCAGCGTGTACGTGGAAGCGCGCCCTGCCCCGCAATGCTCGTTCCCCGGCGAGAACGGCTACCGCGAACAGCAACACCAGAATCGCCAGTTGCGTTGCCGCGTGGAAGTTGAACGTGCCCTTCCAGACCAGATACACCCCCACGGAGACAGTTTGGACGTTGAAGTACTGAACGGTGGCGAAGTCGGTCAGGGTCTCCATCATTACCAATGCGGTACCCGCCGCCAGCCAAGGACGCGCCAGTGGCAGCAAAACCCGCTGCAGGGCCCGTCCGCGGCCGGCACCGAGGACGCGGGACGCATCGTAGGCCCCAGCGGTGTGCTCAAGCAGCGCGGCCCGGGCCAGCAGAAATACATAAGGGTACAAGGACAAGGACATCACCAGCACCGCCCCGGGCAGGGACCTGACCTCCGGAACCCACACATCCGCGCCGAACACCGCCCGCAGCAACTCCTGGACAGGGCCGGCGACGTCAAAGACCGACAAAAAGATGAAGCCCAGCACGTAAGCGGGGATCGCCAGCGGAAGCACCAGCAGCCAGGAAAAGATGCGCCGGAGCGGGAACCGGTAAGCGGTCACGAGCCATGCCAGCCCAACCCCCAGCGAGAGAGAACCAGCAGCGACCCCGAGCAACAACACGGCCGTAGTCATCACCATCTCGGGAAGTGTTCGAGGGAGAGCCGCCGCGTGTCCCACGTTCCCGATCCCATCCACCACCACGGCGAGTATCGGTGCTCCCACGGCGGCAGCGATGACCATCACCGCAAGTGACCACGACCGGCGGCCCCCGGGTTTTACCCGGAACCGCCGTTCCGCTGGCCCTGCCGCCTCAACCACAGTCACTTGTAGCCGGCCTCTGCAAGCAGGTCGACGGCTTCGCCGTTGAGGTCGCCGTAGGCTTCAGCATTCAAAGTCATCCGATTAAACTCTCCGAAGCCGGCGATCACCGCTTCCGGCCTTACCGAGGGATTGACGGGAAGTTCATGGTTGCCGTCGACAAATGCGTTTTGCCCGGTGGTTGACAGCCATTCGATCAGACGCCGGGCGTCCTCGGCGTTGTCAGAACCAGCTACGATTCCTGCGCCTGAAATATTGACATGCGTTCCCGCCCCATCCTGGCTCGCCCAGAAGAGCCTCACATTGAAGTCGGGCTTTTCCTTGAGCTTGCGCGCCAGGTAATAGTGATTGTTGATTCCGACCTGACAGGTTCCGACATTCAGGGCATCCAAAAGCAGGACATCATTGCTCATGATCTGAACGTCGTTGGCCACCCACCCCTTCACCACTTCCAAGGCCTTTTCCCGGCCGTAGAGATCGATCAGGCTTGCGACCAGGGACTGGGTATAGGCGGAGGTGGCATCGCGCATGCACAGCTTGCCCTTCCACTTCGGATCCGCCAGGCCAGCGTAGGTCTCCGCAGCATTGAACTGTGCGGGATCCACCTTCGTTGGGTTGTAGGTGATGGTCCTGGCCCGCATGGCAAGGCCATACCACCTGCCTTGCGGATCCCGAAGGTCCTGGGGCACGGCTTCGTTGAGCACCGGCGAGTCCAAGGCGGCGAGTTCGTCCTGCCGGGCAGCATTCCAAAGATTGCCAGCATCCACGGTCATGAAGACATCAGCAGGGGTATCGTCACCCTCGGCCTTGAGTCGTTCGAGTAGTTCCGCATCGCCTCCGCTGACGAACTCAACGGTGATGCCCGTTTCCTTCGTAAACTGCCCGAAGGCACCTTCCAGATCATAGTGACGGGCCGAATAGATCTGCAGGTCTGCGGGCTTGGCACCAACTGCTCCGCACCCTGACGTGGCAACGGCCAGAACAGTGAGAAGCGCGGCGGCAGCGAACGAACGACGGATCACCGGGGCTCATTTCAGGACATGGCGGCGGGTCGGCCGCATTCTAGTGGGGAAGGATAGGCTAACTTAATTCCGCCACGCCGCGTGAAATATGAAGCCACCATCTCCCCCGGACTTGGGGGACGCCCGCCTTGGCCTTGCCATCAAAGAGCTGACCGGGGTGGTCCTCGCCGTGGATCCGGCCTGGTGTGCTCCGGACGGAGAGTGCATCGCATGACGACGCTGGCTCCTGCGCCCACCTCGGGTCGCCAGGCAGTCCTGCCCCGCCGCATGCGGCTGTTCGCCGCCGCGACCATTACCTATATCTTCATCGAAGCGGTTGCAGCACTTTGGGCGGGCGGTGTCGCTGACTCCTCCGCACTGATCGGCTTCGGACTGGATTCGGTCATGAAATAGCGTCGGCCCTTGCGTTGCCCCGGCAGTTCCCGGCCAAAGACCCGGTGCGGCGCGAGCACCTCACCCTGGGCTGGTGGTGGGCTGATGCCGGCGCCGCGCTCGCCATCGCAGGCATCGCCGTCCAGGAAGGCATCAACGCCTGGGAAGCCTTGATCAGCCGCCTGCACCGCCAGGCAAGCCCTCACAACCGGCCGGCGGGAGCTGATCCCGCCGGCCTCTCGGAACGTGGAGCCTTGGTCAGATGGCCCCGCCTGCAGCGGCCGGCGCACCGGCATCGTGTCCGCCGTCGCCCACGGTTTCGCGGGCCACGTAGTTTTCGATGTCGAAGAGGTTCTCGGCGCGTTCGGTGATGTTGAGGAGCGTGGTCATGGAAGCCACTTCCTCCACCTGCTCCTTGAGGAACCAGAGCATGAACTGCTCGCCCAAGGCATCGCCCTCGGCACGGGCAGCCCGGAACATCTCCTCAATGTTCCGGGTGACTTCCTTCTCCTGCTCCAAGGCCAAGGCAATGGGTTCCTTGGCGTTGGTGAAATTGTTGCGGACGGGTGCGATGCCGGGGATTTCCACGTGGACATTCCGGTCCAGCATGTACTGGACCATCATCATGGCGTGGTTGCGCTCTTCCAGGGACTGGCGGTAGAAGTGCCGGGCCAACTGGGGCAGATCTTCGCCGTCAAAATAGACCGCGACGGCGATGTATTGCTGGGAGGCCGCAAACTCATTGGCGACCTGCTCGGACAACAACTGGTTGAATGTCTTCTTAGCCATGGCACTGATCCTACCGCCGTACGCCGACGCTCATCGGTGGGATTGGTCACCACCGTCCCAGGCCTTTACAGCACTGTCTGGGCACACCAAACGCCGGCGCCGGCTGCGGCCACAGAAACCGCCATCGAGCCAACGCCGTTGACCACCGCCAGCACCGTCCGGCCGCTCTGGAGCAGCCGGATGGTTTCCAGGCTGGCAGTACTGAAGGTGGTGTAACCGCCCAGGAACCCCGTACCCAGGACCAACTGCAGCGACTCCGGCGCGTGGCCCCTCATCACCAATCCTGCAATCAGGCCCAGCGCCAGCGAACCCGACACATTGATCAGGATGGTGGCCCACGGCAGCGCGGTCTTCACACGGCTGCGGACAGCACCGTCCACTACGAACCTGGCTGCAGCGCCCGCTCCACCGGCGAGGGCCAGCAGTAAGACCATCATGCGTCCTGCCGTCCCTTGCCTTCGGCCAAGGCCGGCCTGCCCTGGGTACGCCTGTGGATCAAGGCACCGAGCCCGATTCCCGCGACGGTGGCGGCCGCACCCCCGGCCAGGGACAATCCCAGGTACCACGCTGCGGCGGGGAAGGCACCGGCTCCAAGCAGGTGGACAGCGTCCAGCGCCAGCGTGCTGTAGGTGGTGTAGGCCCCAAGGAAACCCGTCCCCACGGCCAGCCGCACGCTCCGGCGTGTACCGGCGTCGGGCCCTTTGCGGGCGAGCGCCTCAAGCAGTGCGCCGAGCGCAAGGGCCCCGGAGAGGTTGATGACCAAGGTGGGCAGCGGAAAATCATGGGGCGCTGGAATAACCAGCGACAGGACATAGCGCGCGAGCGCACCGGCAACACCGCCCGCGGCCACCAACCCAACGAATTTCCACTGAAGGTGCACAGGGCGCGCGGTGTCAGTCCTCGTCATCGTCGTCCGGAAGACGCGGATCCACCGGCACCACGAGTACCGGACGGTCCTGATGGTGCACCAGGTGCCTGGCGATCGATCCGCCCGTCAGTTCCTTGATCACGGAACCCAGCTTGTGGTCCCTGCTGCCCACCACGATCATGCTTGCACCCGAATGGTTTGCCTCGCGGGCAAGGGCCTTGGCGGGTTCGCCGGCAAGGAAAACCGCCGACCACTCCACGTCCAGGCCGGACAGCCGGGCTTCGAGGTCTTTCCTCAGCTGTTCGGGGATGTCCTGCACATCAGCGTCTCCGCTGTCAGGGTCGATCGGAGCCGCAGCTCCCCCGGTGGTCCCATCCACCGGGTATACGGTGACATCGACGTGCGCACACACCAGCGGCAGTCCGGCGGCGGCCGCCAGCTTGGCTGCTTGCTCCACCACAACGGGGCGCTGGCCTTGGACGACACCCACCAGAACGGGTCCGGTCATCCGGGCGGGTTGTTCAAGGCGGTGCGGAGTGTCAGTCACACGGCCAGTTTACGACGCGGTTGTGCGCTTAGCTGCGCGGCGGCCGCAGGCCGAAAAGCAAAGGAAGCACGGAGCAGATCATCAGGACATTGCTTAACACGTGATCCTCGGGACGGACCAAGGCACCTGCAATCAGCAGGGCGCCGAAGATCAATGCCGCCACAACCCGCTGCCCCAAGCGGACGAGCTTTGCCATGTGGCGCTCCAGCCGCGGGTTGGCAACTTCGAGGGATCCCTCATCAACTTTCCGGATCAAGGCATCCAGGCGCCTGGGCATGGCTACCGCCGCGGCGGCTATCTCCCAGGCCTGCGAGGCCGCGTCCCTCACCACATTGCCGCGCTCGTCCCGCAACAACCGGGCGGCGTAGGGCTCCACCGAATCCCACAGGTTGAACCTGGCGTCCAGGGAACTGCAGACCCCGGACGTCAAGGACATGGCGCGGATGATGAGCAGGAAGTTCTCCGGCAACTGGAAGGGCAGCGACCGGACGACGTCGCCGAACTCCATCGCAAAGTCGCGGAACTCCCGCGGGTCCACTTCCTTCAACTCGGCGAACCCCATTCCGCCGAAGCGCGCGAACAGCTGCGTCATGGCCTGCTCCAGCTTCACACTGTCAGCGGAGGGGACCAGCACTCCGATATCACTGATCGCAGCCACCAACCCCCTGCCGTCGCGGGCTGCTGCCGCGATCAACAGCTTCCGGAGCCCGCTGCGCGTCTTCACCGGGACCTCGCCCATCATGCCAAAGTCAATGAACGTCAGCTTCCACGGGTGCCCCTGCCCGGAATCCGGGGCAGGGGTGACGAAGATGTTTCCGGGGTGCGGGTCTGCGTGGAAGAAGCCATGGGTGAACAGCTGGTCGAACATTACCGAGGCAAACACGGGCGCCACCTGCACCGGATCGATCCCCGCGGCCGCCAACTTTGCCGCATCCGTGATCTTGATTGCGGTTACATCCTCGAGCGTCAGGACCCGGCGGGTGGTCCGCTCCCAGACGACCGCGGGCACGGCCACCCTTGCGTCATCGGCCAAGTCCGCAGCAAACCGTTCTGAGTTGGCGGCCTCATTAAGGTAATCGATCTCTTCCAGGCTTGTCTGGGAGAACTCCTTGATGAGGGCAGGTACGTCCGCGCGCGCCGAGACGATCCTGATGCGGCGAAGCCAGCCACCCACCCGCCGCAAGGCAGCCAGGTCGACGTCCACGATCCTGTCGATCCCGGGCCGCTGCACCTTGAACACGACGCTGCCCAGGCCGGTGTCCTCCGCGATTCCCGGCAACAACTGCGCCCTGTGTGCCTGGCCCAGGGACGCGGCAGCGATGGGTGTTTGGTCGATGGAGGCAAACACCGCCTCCAGGGGTGCCCCGAGTTCCTGTTCGGCGAGTTCGCGAATGGCCGAAAAGGCCACCGGAGGCACTTCGTCCTGCAGTCCTTCAAGTTCGGCAGTGATTTCGGGCGGCAGGACATCCAGCCGTGAGGACATGAACTGGCCCACCTTGATCATCAGTCCACCCAGTTCCACCGCCAGGGAGTGGAAGCGGCGTGCGAAATGCCGCATCCTCCGAGCCCTGGTCCGCTCGGCAAGACCGCGCAGGCCCACCCGGGGCAGTATCAGCTCATACCACCACGTCACCGCGAGGTGCCAGGCGGCGAACCGGAGGATCCGGCGATACCGGGCGCGGGTGTCCCCTGACCGGCGTTTCGTCTTGGTGAGGCCGTGCAGTCCGGACGCCAACCGGTCAGTCCTGGGCGAGGATGGCGTAAATCCGGCGACGGGCTTCTTCCAGGACCGTCACTGCCTCCTGCACTTGTTTGGGTGTCCCGGTCCGGCCAACCTGCGCGGCCGCTTGGGCCAACTCGATCCCCGCCTTGGGCAACGCCGCGAAGCCAGTTCCGGAGCCGGCCGAGGCCCACAGGTTGGAGGTTTCGGCACCGGCAACGTCCTCGCGGCCAGCCTCGGTCAACGAGTAGATCTTCCGGCCGTTGGCTTCCTCCGAGGTGACGAATCCCTCATCTGCGAGCAACTGGAGCGTCGGGTAGACAGAACCTGCACTCGGTTTCCAGTCGCCGCCGCTGCGTTCCTCTATCTCCCGGATGATCTGGTAGCCGTGCATGGGCCGCTCGGCCAGGAGGGCGAGGATGGCTGTCCGCAGTTCGCCGCGGCCGGCCCGGGTGCCCGTCCGTTTCTCGAACCGCGACCGGAAGTCCTCCATCGCCTGCCACATACCGTCAAAGCTGTTCCCCATGAATCCGCCTGCAGGGAATGAATCACGCATTGTGCCCACCTCGCAAAAGATCGCGAACGATACTGAACGATAGCCCAACGATATACCTGGCAGAGGTGGCGGACAATGGCCGCGGCCACTGGACTAGCCGAGCCGCTGCGCCAGGGCGACGATGATCCCCTCGGGTCCCCGCACATAGGTCATCCGCCACAGGTCCTCGTACTGGCCCACTCCACCGATGGTGCCGTATCCGTCCTGGGCGAGACGGGCCAGGACTCCTTCCAGGTCATTCACCTCGAAGGCAACATTGCGGATTCCCAGGTCATTGGACATCGGAGCGGCCGTACCCTGCCGGTGTTCCGGGTACGTAAACGATGAGAGCTCAACGCCGGTGCCGCCGTCCGGGGGCCGCAGGGTGGCGATTTCACTGCGGGACCCGGGAATACCGATGACCGTGTCAACGAACTCCCCCTCCATCTGCATCCTGCCCTCGAGTTCCAGCCCCAGGCTTTGGAAGAAGCTGATGGCGTTGTCCAGGCCGGCAACAGTGATGCCGACGTGGTCAAAGTGCTTAACGAAGGACATGCCGCAGTCTCCTGTTCCTGTTAACGCTGTCCAGGCCGGTAAGGCTTCTGAGGGGGACAGAAAGAAGGGGCCATCGCCGTGCTGAAGGGGCAATGGAGCCAAATGTGGAGCTAAGGAGATTCGAACTCCTGACCTCTTCGATGCGAACGAAGCGCTCTACCAACTGAGCTATAGCCCCCGGGCCACTCATTGGATCCGTGGCCGGTGTCCCTAGGCTATAAAGTTTCCCGCCGCTTTTCCAACCAGGACACGAACGTCTCGCGGCCCCACGCGTGGCCGGGTGCGAGGTTGAGGCCGGCGCGGAGGTAACGGCCCATGGCGCCCGGCAAGGGCAGCTCCACCACCCTGCCCCGCGCACCGGTCACGGATTTCCACATCACTGCCATCTCCCGCATGCCCAGCACCTCCGGGCCACCCACAGTGCGAATACGGTGGTCCTCCGAAGAGCCGGGTTCCAGGGCGGCCTCGAGTACAGCGGCCGCCGCATCCAACGGCGAGATCGGCTGGAAACGGGCACCTTTGAAGACCGGGATCAGACCCACTCCGGCACCGGCTTGGAACACTGCCACCGGCAGGCTGTGGAACTGGGTCGCACGGACCGCTACGGTTTCCAGCGGCGACTCCTGGTAAACGCGCTCCTTGGCGGATTTGGAAGCGTAGTAGGCCGCAGTGCTCCGCTCGCAGTTGATGATCGACAGCACCACGGCCTTGCGCACGCCTGCCCGGTCAGCTGCCTCCAGAAGCCGCACCCCGCCGTCGGCGAATCTCTTCCGGGCCTTGCCGAACTGACCCTCCAGGCAGTCGATCACGACGTCGGCACCCGCCACTGCGGCTTCCAGACCGGCGCCTGTGGTGACGTCGCCCGCAAAGTAGGTGGCGCCGTCGTGATGCTTTTCGGAACCGGCCTGCGGCGCGTGGCGGCTGAGGACGCTAACGGTGTGACCGGCGTCGAGCGCCAGGCGGACGACGTCACGGCCTACCTGGCCGGTTCCCCCGGCGACACAGAGGTTTGCCATGCTAGGCGCGGCGGCGCTGTAGGACGTCGTCGAGATTGCTGAGGGCGCTTTGGCCCTTGGCCCCTGCCACGCGTGCCTGTGCGGCGGCTGCGGCTTCGACTTGCTCGATGCCCTGCTTGAGCACCGGTTTGCCGACCGGCTTGGGAGCTTCAGGGAGGTCGAGGGGTTCGGGAGCAGGGCGGTTGGCCTTGGGCGCAGCTACGTAGGTCGGCTTGGGAACCTCCACAGGCTCCCAGCTGCTGCCCTTGGCATCCTGTGGAGATTCGGCAGAAGTATCACCGGCAGCGAGGGCCACAGCTAAAGCCGCCTGCCTGAGCTCCACCGCAGAAAGACGGGCGGCTTCACGGCTGCTTGCTTCGGCATCAAAGACGCTGGTTTCTTTCGCCTCGACCGGCTGCTGCTTCGGCAGGTAGCGGGCCGGCGTAGGGATGGGCGCCAACCGCGCCTCGCGGCGTGCCCGCCGCTCGCGCAGGTCGCGCAGCGCAAGCCGCCGCAGAGTGACCACGGCCACGGCTGCTCCAATGAAGGACACCAGCGGAAGCCAGAAGGAGCCGACCCGGAATACGAGCAGGATGGCGGACACCACCGCGGTCAGCAGCAAGGCCAGCCCGGACAAGGCCAAGGTCAGCCTGGCGTAGCGGATGGTGAAGGGGGTAGGAGCGGGCGTGACCACGGAGGGTCCAGGCATGCGGGATTCGAAGGTGGACGCCGGTGCTTTGCTGTGCATGGTCTCCATCGGTTTCTCCTGCCGCGGCGCCACCGTGAGGAGCACCCCTGCCTGCGTTTCGTCTGGTTCGTCGTCGAAGTGGTCTGCCGGCCCGGTGGCCGTTTGGACTTGCTGGCGCTTGCTCCGAAGAACATAGGGAGCCACCCACACCATCCAGAGCGCGACAGTGACCACAAGGATCACTGAGCTGCTGAGAGGGAAGTCCACATTCAAAACCGTAGAAGCAAATCATCAGGTGCAGCGGCATTGCCTGCGGTGTGTCGTGGGCGAGTCCCCAAATGATTGGAGTTATGACCCCAATGGGCCTATGACCTGCCCGTTCGTCCCCTCAGCCAGCCCTCCAGGAGGCCATGCGGAACTTCCTCCGCCGTGAGGGCGAAAGAGCGGTGGTCCGCCCACTCACCGTTGATGTGAAGGTAGCGCTCCCGATAACCCTCGTCCCGGAAGCCAAGCTTTTCGACAACCCGCAGGCTGGGACCGTTCTCCGGTCGGATGTTGATCTCCATGCGGTGCAGTCCAAGGGCCCGGAAGCAATGGTCCGTGGCCAGCGCCACGGCGGTGGGGGCAATACCCAACCCTGCCCGCTCCTTGTCCACCCAGTACCCGAGGGTGGCCATCATGGCCGAACCCCACAAAATGGAGGACACCGTGAGCTGCCCAACGATGCGTGGCTGAGGAAACCCGGGTGTCCATTCAGTAATGAGGAAGGGCAACGCGGTCGACTGCCTGGCCTGGGCGTTCAGGGACGCCACCATTTGCCGGTAACTGGGCAGGCGCCCACCCGGTGCAGGGTTGGACGCCTCCCAGGGAGCCAGCCATTCGCTGTTCCGCGAACGGACTTCAGTCCATTCCCGCTTGTCGCGGTAACGGATCGGCCGAAGTACAAGGTCTCCGCTTTCCAGCGTTACCGGCCAGATCGCAGAGCCGTACATCCTGAATTACTTAGGCAGGTCGGCCGTGAAAGTCGGCAGCCACTCGCGGAGCTCAGGGCCGAGATCTTCACGTTCGCTCGCCAGCTCGATGCAGGCCTTGAGGTAGCTGAGCTTGTCTCCGGTGTCGAAGCGGCGCCCACGGAACACGACACCGTACACGCCGTAGCCTTCGCCTTCACCGGCTGCCAGGACTTCAAGGGCGTCCGTCAGCTGGATCTCTCCCCCTCGGCCCGGCGCCGTCTTTTCCAGGACGTCGAACACGGCCGGGTGAAGGACGTAGCGGCCAATCACGGCAAGGTTGGACGGGGCTTCTTCCGGGGAAGGCTTCTCCACCAGCTGCTTGATGCGGACGTAGCCGTCCTCGCCGTTTTCCTCGACATCGGCGCAACCGTAGGCGCTGATCTTGGACGGTTCCACCTCGATGAGGGCCACTACCGATCCGCCGGTCTTCTGCTGGACGGCGATCATGTCGCTGAGCAGATCGTCCTTGGGGTCGATCAGGTCGTCACCCAGCAGGACCGCAAACGGTTCACGTCCCACATGCTGCTTGGCACGCAGCACCGCGTGGCCAAGGCCGTTGGGGTCGCCCTGGCGGACGTAGTGGATGTCGCCGAGGTTGGTTGCCTTCTGGATGGCCTCCAGCTTGGACGTATCCCCCTTCTCCGCGAGGGTGGCTTCCAGCGCGGGCACGCGGTCGAAGTGGTCCTCCAGCGCGCGCTTGCTGCGACCGGTGATCATCAGGACGTCGTGCAGGCCAACCTTGACCGCTTCCTCGACGACGTACTGGATGGCGGGCTTGTCAACCACGGGCAGCATTTCCTTGGGCATCGCCTTTGTGGCGGGCAGGAACCTGGTACCAAGACCCGCTGCAGGGATGACGGCCTTACGGACAGCATTGTTATCGAGAGTCACCGGACTAATGTAACGGAAGGAGCACACCAACGGGTAAACCCCCCGCCGAGCGGGTCGAACAAAATGCAGGGACCCCATCAGCGCCGATGTTGCTGCGTTGACCGGGGCCCGGACGGGATTGAGATGGCAACGAAGGAAGACATCCGCCGAAGCCGCCGGCTTCACCGGCGCACGCTCACACCGGAACAGATGGCCGCCGCCGGCGCTTCGATAGCCGGGCATGGCATGGCGTGGGCGGAGAAGCGGTCCAACGGCACGGAGGCTTCTTTTGCCATCTATGTCGGGGTGGCCCACGAGCCACCAACGCTGCCGCTCATTGCTTCCCTGTACGACGCCGGCCACCGGGTGCTGCTGCCCGTCTGCGAGGCGGGACGGCGGCTGAGCTGGGTCTACTGGACTCCGGACACCGCCTTCGTGCGGTCCGACTTCGCACCAATCGACGAACCCGAAGGCGAGCGCCTGGACAGCAGCGTGGCAGCGGGCGTGGCCGGCATCTTCATGCCGGCCACCGCGGTGGACAGGGACGGAAACCGCATTGGACAAGGTGGCGGCTACTACGACCGCCTCCTGCAGGGATTCGACGCTTCGGGCGGGCGTCCGCCCACCATTGCGGTGGTGTACGACGACGACCTGTTGCCTTCCGGTGCAATCCCCGCCGAAGAATTCGACCAGCCGGTCCCGGAAGCACTGACACCGTCCGGCATACACACCTTGGGCGCCTTGGGCGGCGGTGTGTGAGGTCCTGCACATTCCATGGCGGGTTGCGCCCCTTCAGATGCTAGAATTGGCACTCAGGCCCTGTGACTGCTAATGCGGGTTTTTCCGCAGAGCATCCATCAGGACCTGTACTTTGTTCTGAAGGAGGAATTCAGTGCCCACATATGCGTACGCCTGCAAAGACTGCGACCACGCGTTCGACATCGTCCAGTCCTTTTCTGACAGCTCCCTGACGGAGTGCCCGGAATGCCAGGGCTCGCTGCGCAAGAAGTTCAACAGCGTAGGCGTTGTCTTCAAGGGTTCAGGCTTCTACCGCACCGACTCACGCGACTCCAAGGGAAGTACGGTCTCTGCCGCTCCATCAGCTGCAGCACCGGCCGCTGCTCCGGCGCCTGCCGCCACCCCGGCACCCGCCGCAGCGGCAAGCTGACCGCATTATCCACATAAGGCAACCGGCCGCTGTTTAGCGGCCGGTTCCGGTGTTTAACGTGGCTGTATGCCACCAAAAACATCCGGATCCCTGATAGTCCGTCGTCCAACACCGTACGTCGGCGGAGCCTCCGTTACTTCCCCCCGGCCTTCCCGGTACACCAGTCGCAACCCGGCCCGCCGGCTCAGACTTGGATCCCTGGTTGCAAGGAACCGCCGCCTCACTGTTGCACTGCTGCTCTGCCTGGCCACCGGGATCGCCGTCCAGCAGCTCACCCCGGCATCGGAACAGCGCGTCAGCATTCTGGCAGCGGCCCGCGACCTCCCGGCAGGATCCAGCCTCACGGAAGCAGACTTCACTTCTGTCGGCGTCCCGCCCGACCTCGCCCTGGACGGAATGCTCCAGGACCCCGCATCCGTGGCCGGACGCCAGCTGGCATCACCCTTGTCCAAGGGCCAACTGCCCACCGAAGCAAACCTTCTGGGCCCCGGCCTCCTGACAGGAGCGCCCCCGGGGACGGCCGCCGTACCGCTCCGCATGGCGGATCCTTCATCCATCCAACTGCTCTCCCCCGGCCAGCTGGTCAACGTTGTCCTCACCGCTGCGGGATCGTATGACGAATCCAGGGACAACCGCATACTGGCAGCGTCCGTCCCGGTGCTCTGGACTTCCGCCCAAGGAGGCACGTCCGGGCAGTGGCTTGGGACCAGCGAAACCGAGGGTTTGGTTGTTGTCGCCGCGGACCCGGCGCAAGCAGAAAAGCTTGCCGGCGCGTCTACGCAAGGCAAGCTTTTCTTTGTGCTGGTGAACCCCTCATGAAGGGCGGCGTTCCCGGGAAGGGTCAGCCCCAATGAGGGGGCTTCTGCTCCTTCAGCCACTGGTCGTGATCGTAGCCTTCGTCGTCGTTCCAGCGCCGGGGATCGTCTTCGGAAGCCTTGTTTGGAAGGATGCCCCCGGAGGATGCCCGTGCCGACTTTTCGGGTATAGCCTCTTCAGCTGCTCCGGATCCGGTTTCCACCTCGGCTG
Organism: Paenarthrobacter sp. NCHU4564; assembly: GCF_052156435.1. NCBI lineage: Bacteria > Bacillati > Actinomycetota > Actinomycetes > Micrococcales > Micrococcaceae > Paenarthrobacter > Paenarthrobacter sp. NCHU4564. Next base: position 281,549 of record NZ_JBQLIS010000002.1, on the reverse strand, counting down.
CTGCATCCGCCGCCTGCTCCGCCGGTTCACTGTCCCCCTGCGTCGGATCCCCTGCAGGACCGTTTCCCTGGGCATGTTCCGCCCGGGCTACGTCTTCGCCGCCGGTTTCCTGATTGGTCATGCTTGGTTCTTTCCTGTCTTCCCCGATGCCGGGCCGGGGCGTCGACACGTCCTCCGCAGCCTGCTGACCGCGGGTGGGAGCGGCACTGCGGCCATAAGCCGAACTGCCGTCCGCGCCCAATTGTTCAACGTCCATGTCCAAGAAGCCAGTGTGGCTGGACGCTCCCGGGTGCGCCACATGGTTCTCAAGGCCAAGGTACGAGCCGATACGGTCCGCGCAGGACGACGGATCGGTGAAGACCTCAATGGTCCAGAGGGATATGTAGCGCCAGCCCATGCGCTCCAGGAGCTGGGGACGCAACCTGCTGCGTTCACGGACACTCATCCGCCGATACCGTTCGGTGCCGTCGGATTCGATGGCCACTGGAGTGGGGACCTCAGCGCCTTCCCGGCCAATGGTATGGACAGGGTCGGCAGCGGCAGCAATGTCCAGCACGCCATCGTAGAGGTGCCACACGCGGGCTCCCCTCGCCCGGAGCCGTTCGCCCAGGTCAGCAACCAGGGGGTCCTCGCCCAACGCCTGCTCGCTGGCTACGGCGCGGGACGCCGGGGTTCCCAGGTTGCTGTTTCCGGACAACTCACGGTCAAGCAGTTCGTAGAAGTCCACTGCGCCGTGGGACAAACGGTCCAGGTCAAGATCCTCGGGCCGGAAGCAGCTGAGCACGTGCATGGAGCGCCGGGCCCTGGTCATGGCCAACGCGAAGCGGTTGCGTCCGCCCTCCACCGACAATGGCCCGAACGAATGCAGCGCCCGGCCGTGGGGCGTCCGGCCGTAGCCGAGCGAGAAAATCACGTGGTCCCGAACCAGGCCCTGGGCGCGCTCCAGGTCCACTACCCGGAACGATTCGGGGCCGGCTCCAAAGAATCCGGACAGCGTGGGATGGTTGGGCAGTTGAAGCCGGATGGCCTCCCCGATGCGCGCTGCATGGCGGAGGCTGGCAGTGACCACGGCCAGGGACGTGCGGGGCCGCAGCCTCGCATGTTCGAAGACCAGGTCCACCACGCGGTTCACTTCTGCGGTGACCGATTCGACGCCCTCGTGGTCGGCGCCGGGCAAGCCGGTGCCGTCAGGAATGTACTCCACCAGGATCGAGCGGTCCAGCCCCGTCACGGAGCTGCCATCGGGCAACCGGCGCAGTCCGCCGTCGTAATAGTTCTTGCTGAGCTGCAGGATGAGGTCCTCATCCACCGCCCGGTAGACCCAGTTCAACTGCCAGGTAGGCAGCACCCGCGCCAAGGCGTTGAAGGCACTGTCCACTGTTTCGTGACTTGCCACTCCTGCTACTGGCGGCTCCACTGCGACGCTGAACGTCCGCGCACTGGCGATCCTGGCGTCGCCAAACGCCACCACCTGGCTTGCCCGTGCAATGGCCGGCAGCACCGCCTGGAGGGACGTCGATTCTGCATCGATGATGACAACGGCATCGAACTTCTGCTCCGCCGGAAGCACACCGGTAAGGAGATAAGGACTGACAGACCATACGGGCACCAGCAGCGGAACCAGGTCAGGAGCCTGGGCACTCAGTGCCGGAAGCGTGACGCGCCCGTCCTTGAGGAGGGCACGGAGCAGTTCCGCCTGGCGGGGATGCTCCACGATCCCTTGGCGCCATTTGCCGGCCAGCTGCCACCGCAGGCGCGCAGCACCGCTGGCAATGTGTGCTTGGTCGGCAAGGCGGAATTCAGCCTCCAGTCGCCGCAGGGAGTCGCCGTCGGACATGGCGAGGTAGTCATCGCCACTGATCATGGCTTCCAGGGCCGACTGCCACCACGCCAGGTCGAGTTCTGCCGCGACGGATCCCGCTGGCACCTCCCTCGCCGCAAGGTCGGCCAGCAACTCCCCGAGTCCGTGCTCCCGCATTTCCTCGATGAGGAGCGTGCGCTCGGGAAGGGTCTCAAGGGTCGCGGTGTCTGCCACAAGGCGCTCGAGCCGCTCCATCAATTCCTGATACGGCGTCGCGTGCAGGTCACCACCGGCAGCGGTGTGTTTGAGGGCTTCGCCGAGCCGGTGCAGTTCGCCGTCTATTTCCCGGTACAGGGCGCCCAGGTCCGCCAGCCCGGAGGGAACAGCCGGGTGCCTCTGCGTGGTGGCGTACTCCGCCCACAGGGCACGCTGTTCCTGGACCAGCGCCAGCGAGCTGTGGAGGTCGGCAATGTGAACGCCGGGCCGCACGTATTCCTTGGCAACGCGGCGAAGCCTGGAGCGCTGCATGGACGGCATCTCCAAGTTGCGCTCCCGCCGCCACGCAGAACTGGCCGTCGCGGAAATGAGGTCGTGCACGGGACGATCGAAGATATCGGGAGTGAACTTGTCCAGGCTTTCGCGCACGGCGATCAGCAGTTCAAGCTGTGCACCCCACTCCCTGAACGTCCCGCCCAGACGGATCTCCGCATGGTCCGACAACTGCTTCATCCGCTCGCGGAGTTCGGGGACTTTCTTCTCAGCCAGCCGGGCCAGCTCCTGGGCTTCCTCGGTCTCCTTGCGGTTGACCAAGCGGGCTCCGTACCAGGGACTGGACGTGGATGCCCTGCTGAAACTGCCCAGCTCCGCAGCGCGACGGAGCCTGCCTGCCAATTCCTCGCGGTCCTTGATGTTGTCCAGGACACTGCGCTTCAGGCGCACGGTGGTGGCAGGCGCAGGATGGATGGAGGTCAGTTCCGCCAGCGACTGCATGGCCTGGTAGGGCGAGCACCCCCAGCGTTCGCGGACGTTGTGCAGCGACGCCACATGGTCCATCAGGGCATGGCGGTGGCCGGTGAGTGTTTGGTGGAGATTACCCAGTTGCGGCTCGAGGGCTTTCTCATTGCGCATGATGGCGCGGACCAACTGGCCCTTCAGCTGCTGCGGTGTTGTACCGTTCCCCGGGCGGAAGAGCATGGAGTCAAGGCCGAGGGTCTCCAGATGGGCTGAGAGCCCGGCCAGACTTGATTGGCGCTCCCCCACCACCAAAACAGACTTGCCCTCGTTCACCAGCGTGCCAATGGCATTGATGGCTGTCTGGGTCTGGCCGCTGCCCGGCGGGGTGCTGACAACCAGCGAGTCGCCGGCACGCACGGCATCCACTACATACTGCTGGTCGGTGTCGGCGTCCAGCAGCAGGAGTTCGTCGGCGGGGTCGCGTTCGTCCAGGCCGGGAAAGCGGCCGGCCTTGATGGAGTCAGGCTCAATATCGCCGCCGGTTGCCGCCGTGGCCAAGGCGGACACAATCTTGTTATTCGCATTGATCCACGGGTCATCGAGGTTGCCGGAAAGGTCTGCCAGCGTGGTAACCAGCAGGTTGAACTCAACCTCGGCGCCATGGATGGGCTGGACGAGCGTAGCAAGGCGGTCGAGGACGGGCTGGGGATCCAGGCGGGCCGTGTTGTAGGCCATGCGGGCAACTGCGTTGACGTCGAAGACGATCCCGTGCACCGTCTTCAGGTGCCGTACAAGGGCCGGGTTGATCCGGGCCTGCTCGGTGAGCTGCAGCTCAAAGTCGTCCTCACCCGGGCGGACAGTCAAGGCAATGGACGTCAACATCACAGGGGCGGAAACCCGCTGCGGCTTGCCGCCAACAGCCGACGTCCACACTACGGTGCCAGCGGTCAGATAACCGGCATCGATGCCCCGGTCATTGCTGAGCTCGAAAATCTTGGAGCGGATATTCCGGGCGGCACGGGCAGCTACGAGGTACTGTTGGCGGTCCCTGATGAGCGTCGACAGGCGCGTCCTGCGTCCCGCGAGCAACTGCGCCAACCCGGACGGGTGCGCATTGCTGAGATCAATGGCGCCTTCGGGCGTCTTGACGAAACGCAGCATCGTGTCCGCACCAGTGACGGGCTTGAGACCGGCGAGCCATTTCCGCAGCTCTTCCGAGCCCTCTTCCTGGCTTTGACCTACTGACACAACTGCTGCCTTCTTTTCTGTACTAGCTTTAGACGCCTTGGACCATACCGGCATACTTTCGAGGGTAGCTGGAATACCCGTGCTCCCCGCTCCGCAACACTGCGCCGAGGCGAAATTAGCCGCCATTTCCGGTCAAACGCACAGTGGCCGGCCTCCCGAAGGAGACCGGCCACTCACACTGCTATTCCCACTCGATGGTTCCCGGCGGCTTGCTGGTGACGTCCAGTACCACGCGGTTCACACCGTCCACCTCGTTGGTGATCCGGTTGGAAATCCGGGCCAGGAGGTCATACGGCAAACGTGACCAGTCCGCCGTCATGGCGTCCTCGGAAGACACCGGACGCAGGACGATCGGGTGGCCGTAGGTGCGGCCATCACCTTGGACACCAACGCTGCGCACATCCGCGAGCAGGACCACGGGCATCTGCCACACATCGTTGTCCAGGCCGGCGGCGGTGAGTTCAGCACGGGCAATGGCGTCGGCCTTGCGGAGCAGGTCCAGGCGGTCCTTGGTGACTTCGCCGACGATGCGGATACCCAGGCCAGGGCCAGGGAACGGCTGGCGGCCCACGATCTCCTGCGGCAGGCCAAGCTGCGCGCCCACTGCGCGGACCTCATCCTTGAACAACGCTCGGAGCGGCTCGACGAGTTCGAACTGCAGGTCCTCGGGAAGACCACCGACGTTGTGGTGGCTCTTGATGTTGGCTGCGCCTTCGCCACCGCCGGACTCGACAACGTCCGGGTAAAGGGTTCCCTGGACCAGGAACTTGATCTTCTCCCCTTCGGCCGCTGCCTGGGCGATGATGGCCCGTTCGGCTTCCTCGAAGGCACGGATGAATTCGCGTCCAATGATCTTGCGCTTGGTCTCGGGGTCGGAGACACCGGCCAAGGCGGAAAGGAAGCGCTCCTGCTCGTTCGCGACGTAGAGGTTCACGCCGGTGGCGGCTACGAAGTCCCGTTCCACCTGCTCTGCTTCACCTTCACGGAGGAGCCCGTGATCCACGAAGACACAGGTCAGCTGGTCGCCCACGGCCCGCTGCACCAGTGCAGCTGCCACGGCCGAATCAACGCCGCCCGAGAGGCCGCAGATGACCCGGGAATCGCCGATCTGCTGGCGGATGCGTTCCACCTGCTCTTCGAGGATGTTGCCCGTGGTCCAGTTGGGGCTCAGGCCCGCACCCTTGAACAGGAAGTTTTCCAGCACGTGCTGCCCGAGGACGGAGTGCTTGACCTCGGGGTGCCACTGCACACCGTAAAGGCGCTTTTCTTCGTTGGCGAAAGCTGCGACCGGCGCACCTGCCGTGGTGGCCAGTACTTCGAAGCCTTCAGGTGCCTCGTGCACGGAGTCGCCGTGGCTCATCCACGTGTTCTGGGTGGCGGGGACGCCATCCAGGATGGAGCGGGCGTCGCCTACCAGGAGTGCTTCGGTTGCCCCGTACTCCCGCAGGCCGGTCCGGGCTACCTTGCCGCCCAGCGCATTGGCCATGGCCTGGAAGCCATAGCAGATGCCGAACACCGGCACACCGGCTTCGAAGAGGTCCGCTCCGACGTTGGGGGCACCGTCAGCGTAAACGCTGGAGGGTCCGCCGGAAAGGATGATGGCTGCCGGGTTCTTGGCCAGAAGCTGCTCGGTGGTGAAGGTGTGCGGAACAATTTCCGAATACACATTGGCTTCGCGGACGCGGCGTGCAATCAGCTGCGCGTACTGGGCACCGTAGTCAACAACCAGCACCGGCTTCTGGGAAGTTTGGGGTGCGGTGGGAGTAGTCACCAGACAAGACTACTTGGCCGGACCACCCCGGTGCACGTTGGCGGAGGCGGTCCATGGCCATTTCGGGGCCCGCCGTTAGGCATCTCACATCCAATGGACTCCTGGGCCGGCCGGTCAGGTGTCAGTAGCGCTTGGATGCCTGGGGGTTGGCCGCCAGTTCTGCCTCAACCTGTGCGTGGAATTTCTTCTCCACAATGAAGGACAGGAGAGGAACAACACCGCCCAGGGCCAGCAGGACGAGCTTGGAGAAGGGCCAGCGCATCAGGGACCACAGGCGGAAGTTGGAGACCAGGTACACCACGTACATCCAGCCATGCACGATCAGCACGGTGGTGGAGATGTTGAATCCGCCAATCACGCCCTTGGGCTCGGAAGAGGCGAACCCGAAACCGAACGGCTGGCCGGTGGCAGCGTTGGTTCCCCCTGCAAACAGGGAAACACCAAAGCCGTAGCGGGCAATAAGTTCAGCGCACAGGAGCAGGAGCATGGCACCGGTCAGGTAGGCCATGACCTTGTAGAACTTCAACGCCGAACGGATCTGGGCTTCGGTCCCCCCGAACCTGCGCTTCTTTGGCTTGGGTCCGGACTGTTCGGGCTGGATGGCCGGTTTGGGCTCAATCATTGCTGCACCTTTTGTTCTGGCTCAGGGCTTGCTGGGTTTTCAGGAGTGTCAGGGTGGACGTCGTCGTCGTACTCGTCGTCATCCTCTTCGAGGTCCCGGCGGTGGTCGTCGGCCACCATCCGCCACCAGATGTAGAGCGCGAAGCCTGCAAAGACAACCCACTCCACCGAGTAGAAGAGGTTCAACCAGTTGATTTGCTGCGCGGGCGGTTGGGCGGGGACATTGAGGGGCTTCACCGCGTCGTCGAGCGGTACAGTGGCGCCGCCGGCCGCTTCGGAGGTCGCGGCGATGAAGCCGGGGTAGCTGGAAACTTCCCACTTGTTGATCAGTTCGGCAACGGCCACGGCCGACGCGCGGCCTTCACCGGCGTCGACGTTGGGCAGGGGCGCTTCGGACGGCAGCAGTCGACCGGTCACCGTAAGGGTGCCCGACGGCGGCGGGCCGGCTTGGGCGGGTTGGGCGACCCAGCCCCGTGCCACGGGGATCCAGGTTTGCGGCGACGCTGCAGCACCGGTGATGGTGGGCGCGTTCTCGACCGCAAAGGCGGAAACGATCCAGTAGCCCTTGTGGCCGTCGTGCAGGCGGCCTTCGACGAGGACCTGTTTGGCCGGGTCATAACTGCCGGTCGCGCTGACCATCTGGTCCGAAACAGACCCGGGAAAGAACTGGCCGGGCTGGAGTACGTCCACCAGCGGCTTGACTTCTTCGAGGCTGGAGGGCGCGGGAGGCTCATGCTGGGTGGACCGGCTGAGTTGCCACTGGCTGAGCAGCACAAACACCCCGGACAGGACCAGCGCAAAGACAAGTCCTGCGATCCAGCGGGGTTTCAACGCGGTTTTCAGCACCTGTTAACCGTACTTCGTCCGGCTGTAGAACAACGAACCGGGGGCCGGATTGCCGGCCACCGGCGGGCAATCAGTGGTCGAAGAAAACCAGGCTGGAGTTGATGAGCTCCGAGATGACTTCCGGGTCGTGGGCACGGCGCAGAGATTCCCTGAACGACTCCTTGGACAGCGACCGGGCCAGGGTCGCAAGGACTTCCAGGTGGTCCGAAAAGGAACTTGCCGGGGTTGCGATGAGCAGGATGACCGTGGCCGGTCCGTCGCTGGCTCCGAAGTCCAGGGCATGGCCGAACTTGGTCACTCCCACGGCGATCGAAATCCGGTCCACGTATTCACTGCGCGCATGGGGCAGGCCAATCCCACCGGGCAGGCCGGTGGCCAATTGGTGCTCGCGTGAGTGGACCTGTTCCAGGAAGCCCTCCAGGTTGGAGATACGCCCCGCGGCGTGGAGCCGTCCGGCCAGTTGCGCCGCAGCGTCGATCTTGTCCCCGGCCTCGAGTTCCAGAATGACCATGTCCGGCGTGGTCAGTTCCGCGTCATACCGGTCAAGTGGTTCAGCCACGTGTTGTCCCTCCAGTGCGGCCTTCCGGCGCACGGTTCCTGTAGTGCTTGCGAAGAAGGCCTCGTGAAGCTCAGCGAAGGGGCATGATGTCATCTACTCCCATGCGCGCGGCGTCTGCCGACTCGTCGTCGGGCTGTTGCTGGCTTAGCCGTTCAGCTTCCACCCTCGCCAGGTAGTGCCGTACTTCGCTTTCCCTTTGGGTCTCGCTCCAGCCAAGGATCCCACCCATCAGCTTAGCTACTACGGGCACCGCCGACACACCCCGGTCCCATGCCTCGATGGAAATCCGGGTACGCCGGGTCAGTACGTCATGGACGTGGCGTGCGCCCTCGTGTGTGGTGGCATAAACCACCTCGGCTGCCAGGTAGTCGTCCGCACCGGGCAGGGGTTCGGCGAGCTCAGGGCGTTCTTTGATGAGGTCCAGGACTTCCGAGGCCATGGATCCGAAGCGGTTGAGCAGATGCTCCACCCTCGCCACGTGGACCCCGGCCTCCTCCGCCGACCGGGCTCGACAGTTCCAGGCCGCCTTGAAACCCTCGGCCCCGAGCAGCGGAATGGTTTCGGTGCAGCTGGGCGGCACCCGCTCGTCCATGGCGCGGGTAGCCTCATCCACAGCGTCCTTGGCCATCACCCGGTACGTGGTGTACTTACCGCCGGCCACCACTACCAGCCCAGGCACGGGGTGAGCCACCACGTGTTCCCGGGACAGTTTGGCCGTGGAGTCATTGTCCCCGGCCAGGAGGGGGCGGAGTCCGGCGTAGACGCCTTCCACGTCCTCACGGGTCAGGGGGCGCTTGAGGACCCGGTTGACGTGTTCAAGGACGTAGTCGATGTCCTTGCTGGACGCCGCAGGGTGGGCCTTGTCCAGCTTCCAGTCGGTATCCGTGGTTCCGATGATCCAGTGCCGGCCCCACGGAATGACGAACAGCACGGACTTCTCCGTGCGGAGGATCAGCCCGACCGTGGACTGGAAACGGTCCCGGGGCACTACCAGGTGGATGCCTTTTGACGCCCGGACTTTGAGCTGTCCGCGGTCCGTCACCATGGCCTGGGTTTCATCGGTCCAGACGCCCGTGGCGTTGACCACCTGCTTGGCGCGGACCTCAAAGACGCTGCCGTCCTCCTGGTTTTCCAGCTTGGCCCCCACCACACGCTCACCCTCGCGGAGGAAATCTACAACCCGCACGCGGTTTGCCGCATGGGCGCCGTAGTGGGCGGCTGTCCTGACGACGTTGACCACCAACCTGGCGTCATCCACCTGGGCGTCGTAGTACCGGATGGAGCCGACGAACGCATCGTCCTTCAGGCTCGGTGCGGCGCGCAGGGTTCCGCGTTTGAAGAGGTGTTTGTGCATGGGCACGCCCCGGCTGTGCCCGGACGTGATGCCCAGCGTGTCGTACAGCATGATGCCGGCGCCTACGTAGGGCCGTTCCCAGATCCTGCGGGTCAGCGGGTACAGGAACGGTACGGGCCGGACCAGATGCGGTGCGATGGTCTGGATCAGGAGTCCGCGTTCCTGCAGCGCTTCCTGGACGAGGCCGAAGTCCAGCATCTCCAGGTAGCGCAGGCCACCGTGGATGAGTTTGGAGGATCGCGACGATGTCCCCGACGCCCAGTCCCGGGCCTCGACGATGCCCACCGTCAAGCCGCGGGTCACGGCATCAAGAGCGGCACCGGCGCCTACGACGCCCCCACCGACAATCAGGATGTCCAGTTCCTTGCCTGCCTGGGCAGTGGCTTTCAGCGCCTCAATGGATGCGGCACGGGACTCGGGGCTTAGGGCTCCCGCAGGATTCACCTGGGAACCGCCTGCGATATTGCTCATCGGACTCCTCCTCAAACGCAACAGCTGGTAGTCCACTACCCTACTGGCTGGTCGCCGCCCGCGGCAGTGCCCGTTTCCCCCCAGCCCCACAGATCCGCGGATCGTCAGAGAGGACCGAACGCCTTGCCGCCCTTGCTGTCCTCCACGTCAGGGCCAAGTGCTCCGGGTATCCGCGCAGTTGAGGATCCGTCCCGATGCCTAGCGATGGGGAGAACTTCCCGGGCAAGTGGAAAACGCCCCTGCCGGACCGGAAAAGATCCGGGACAGCAGGGGCGTCTTGGGCCAAGGATTCAGTTGCCTTCGTAGGGCGAAACCACGACATCCACGCGCTGGAACTCCTTGAGGTCCGAGTAGCCGGTAGTGGCCATCGAACGGCGGAGGGCGCCGATGAGGTTGGACGTTCCGTCGGTGTGGTGGCCCGGGCCATGAAGGACCTCCTCCAGTGGCCCAACGGTGCCCACGTTGACGCGGTCGCCGCGGGGTGACTCGAGGTGGTGCGCCTCGGGACCCCAGTGCCAGCCACGGCCGGGAGCTTCTTCTGCCCGGGCCAGGGCACTGCCGAGCATGACGGCGTCTGCACCCATGGCGATCGCTTTGACGATGTCGCCCGAGCTGCCCATGCCGCCGTCGGCAATGACATGGACGTAGCGTCCGCCGGATTCATCCATGTAGTCGCGGCGCGCGGCGGCGACGTCCGAGATAGCGGATGCCATGGGCGAGTGGATGCCCAGGGCGCGGCGGGTGGTGGTCGTGGCGCCGCCGCCGAAGCCGACCAGGACGCCGGCCGCGCCGGTCCGCATCAGGTGCAGGGCGGGGGTGTATCCGGCCGCGCCACCGACGATGACGGGAACATCGAGCTCGTAGATGAACTGCTTGAGGTTGAGTGGCTCGTGGTTCTTGGAGACGTGCTCGGCGGAGACTGTTGTGCCGCGGATTACAAAGATATCGACGCCTGCAGCCACCACGGTCTTGTAGTGTTCCTGGGTGCGCTGCGGGGTAAGGGAACCTGCCACGGTCACGCCTGCGGCGCGGATCTCGGCCAGGCGGGAGCTGATGAGTTCCGGCTGGACGGGTGCCTGGTACAGGTCCTGCATCCGGCGGGTGACGGCGGGACTGCTGGTTTCGTCTGCCAGTCCGGCGATCTCGTCCAGGACCTTTTGCGGGTTCTCGTACCGGGTCCAGAGGCCCTCGAGATCAAGCACGCCAAGACCGCCCAAGCGGCCCAGGGCAATCGCGGTATCCGGAGACATCACCGAGTCCATGGGAGCCGCAATGACAGGCATATCGAACTTGTACGCGTCGATCTGCCAAGAGACAGAGACGTCCTTCGGGTCACGCGTCCGGCGATTCGGAACGATCGCGATGTCATCCAGGGAGTAGGCACGACGCCCACGCTTGCCACGGCCAATCTCAATCTCGTAAGTCACTGCTTGAGTTTATCCCACCGGCACCACCCTCCCGGTCTGTCCCCGGCCGTGCTACGGGGCGTTCCGCGAGGTCTCCTCCGCGCCCAGCTGGGATTCAAACATCCGGTAATAACGGCCCCGGAGTGCGACCAGCTCCTTGTGGGTGCCCTGCTCTGCGATCCGCCCATCCTCCAGCATGTAGATGATGTCCGCTTTCTCGATGGTTGCCAGGCGGTGGCTGATGGCGATGATCGTGCTGCTCCGGTCAGCGAAGAGACGGGTGAAGATGCGGTGCTCGGCCAGGGCGTCGATGGCCGAGGTGGGCTCGTCCATGACCATGAACGAAGCATCGCGGTAGAAGTTCCGGGCCATGGCCAGCCGCTGCCATTGGCCTCCGGACAGCCCGCTTCCCTTCCGGCCGCGCGGGTCTTCCATCCAGTTGCTGACATGGTTTTCCAAGCCGTTGGGCAGCTTGTTGATGAACTCCATGGCCTCGGCATCGGCCGCTGCGCGCCGGACCCGGGCGTCGTCCCGCTCCTGGGCCACGTCACCCAGGTAGATGTTCTCCGCGGCTGTGGCGAACTCGTACTTGAGGAATTCCTGGCTCAGCACAGCGAGGTGCCGGTGCCAGCTGGTGACATCGATCCCTGCGAGGTCTGCGCCGTCCAGCAACACCTGGCCCGAATCCGGCCGGTACAGACCGGCGAGGATGCGGATCAACGTGGATTTGCCGGCCCCGTTCTCGCCCACGATCGCGATGTGTTGTCCCGCGGTGATGGTCATCGAGATGCCCTTGATGACCTCGATGTCGCTGCCGGTGTAGCTGAAGCGGATGTTCCGCAGTTCAACCGTTGACGGAGCCTTGGCCAGGGGCGGTTCATGGCCTGTGGGCACCGGAAGCGCCATGAACAGCTCGTAGTCCTTGAGGTTGGCGAGGTCCTCGTCAATGGAGCTGAGGGAGGACACGAGGTTGTTGGCGGTGGACAACGCCCTGCTGACGATCTGCTGGACGTATAGGAACTGGCCTACGGGCTGGGCCCGCGCAATGATCTGGCCCACGACCCAGATCAGCGATACTACCTCGGCGCCGTATTGCAGGGCGTCTGCTGCGAGTTGCTTGGGAATGTAGCGCTTTTGGAAGTCAAGCCGCCGCCGTTCATCGGCATCCCGGAGCCGGGAGCGCAGGTCCATGAGGTAGCCGACGATTCCGTAGAGGCGCATCTCGGCGATGTGTTGGGGGCGGAGGAGGTTCTGCTCGATCATCCGCCGTTGGCGGCGCGAATCCACCTGCGTGTTCCAATGGGCGATCTGTTCCCTGGAAAGCTTGAACTGCAGGTAGACGCTGGGGACAATCGCAATGAGCACAATGACCGCGATCCACCAGCTGACCAACAGCAGTGCACCCACGGCGAGGACGACCGAGACGAGTTGCGTGAAGATGGCGGCGATCCGGTCCAGGACCCGGGCGTAGGAGTCGGAAAACCGCTTGGCGCGGTCGTAGAGGTCCACCGTTTCCTTGTCGTCATAGCGCCAGAACTCCAGGGCCAGGAACCTCTGGTACATCATGTCGCCCACGATTGCGCCGACTTTGAAGCTCATGAGCTGCTGGATGTAGCGGTCCACGCTGGTAAACCCACCCCAAAAGAGCCCTAAAGCGGCCGTGATGACCACGTACAGGATGGCGCGGGGACCGGCCCCCGGGTCTCCCGCGTAGCCGGCGGCAAGTTCCGTGGTGGTCAGGGCCGCAAAGTAGGTGGTCACCAGCGGAAGGGTGGCCGAAATCAGGGAACCGGCCACCTTCATGATGACTGCCGCGGGCGAGGCCTTGAAACTCACCTTGAGGACCTGCCCGACGGCGCGTGCATACGGGCGGAGCGCCAGCTTGCGGGGCGGTGCCTTGGTCACCCGGACTGACTCGGGGTGCCGCGGCTGGGCTGGCTTTTCGGACATGTCCCCAGCCTATTCCCCGGCACCGACATTATGGCCTGCGCAGGTTGAGGAGTGCGGGGCGCAGAAAAAAGCAGACGGCCCGTGGACATGCCACGGACCGTCTGCCGGAAAACGTCAGCGCGAGTTGTAGTTGGGCGCTTCGACCGTCATCTGGATGTCGTGCGGATGCGATTCCTTGAGCCCGGCCGGGGTGATGCGGACGAACTTGCCGCGTGCCTTGAGCTCACCGATGGTGGGTGCGCCCGTGTAGAACATGGTCTGGCGGAGGCCGCCCACCAGCTGGTAGGCCACGGAGGCCAGCGGGCCGCGGTAGGCCACCCGGCCTTCGATGCCCTCCGGGATGAGCTTGTCATCACCGGACACGTCGGCCTGGAAGTAACGGTCCTTGGAATAGGACGTGTTCTTGCCACGGGACTGCATGGCGCCCAGGGATCCCATGCCGCGGTAGCTCTTGAACTGTTTGCCGTTGACGAAGATCAGGTCGCCCGGGGATTCTTCGCAACCTGCCAGCAGGGAGCCAAGCATCACGGTATCCGCGCCTGCCACCAGCGCCTTGCCGATGTCGCCCGAGTACTGCAGGCCGCCGTCGGCGATCAGCGGGACGCCGGCCGGAATGGCAGCCTTGGCGGATTCGTAGATGGCCGTGATCTGCGGAACGCCCACACCGGCCACCACGCGGGTGGTGCAGATGGAACCGGGTCCGACGCCCACCTTGATGCCGTCGGCGCCGGCGTCGATCAACGCCTGTGCACCCTCGCGGGTGGCGGCCTGGCCGCCGATGATGTCCACGTGGGCAGCCACGGGATCGGACTTAAGGCGGGAGATCATGTCCAGCACACCCTGCGAGTGGCCGTTGGCGGTGTCGACGAAAAGGGCATCCACGCCGGCGTCGATCAGCTTCATGGCGCGTTCCCAGCCGTCACCGAAGAAGCCGATGGCAGCACCGACGCGCAGGCGGCCTTCCTCGTCCTTGGTGGCCAGCGGGTACTGCTCAGCCTTGGTGAAGTCCTTGGTGGTGATCAGGCCCTTGAGGCGGCCCTGGTCATCCACCAGCGGGAGCTTCTCGATCTTGTTGGTGGCCAGCTTGTGCGAGGCTTCTTCGCGGCTGATGCCCACGTGGCCGGTAACCAGCGGCATTTTGGTCATGGCATCGCTGACCCGGCGGGTTGGGAACTCCGACTCCGGAATGAAGCGGGTGTCGCGGTTGGTGACAATACCCAGCAGGCGGCCATCGGGATCCACCACAGGAAGCCCGGATACGCGGTAGCGGGAACACAGCTCGTCGAGTTCCTGCAGCGTGGCTTCCGGGTTGATCGTCAGCGGGTTGGTGATCATGCCCGATTCGCTGCGCTTGACGCGGTCCACGTGCTCGGCCTGGTCGTCAATGGAAAGGTTGCGGTGCACCACGCCCAAGCCACCCTGGCGTGCCATGGCGATGGCCATGCGGGACTCGGTGACGGTATCCATGGCCGCGGACAGCAGCGGGGTCTGGACCGTGATGCGCTTGGAGATGCGGGAAGAAGTGTCGGCTTCCGACGGAATAACGTCCGTGTGGCCGGGAAGCAGCAGGACGTCGTCGTAGGTCAGGCCTACGAAGCCAAAGGGATCGTGTTCGGGCTGGGTCATGAGTGCGCCTCTTACCTGGGTTTTGCGGGCTGTAGCTGGTAGGGGTTGCAACTGATGACCAGCCCGTCATTACGGGACTGGCCTGTGCAGGTGTTGGATAAATACTAGAACCTTCGCGCCCGTCGCCATATTCCGCGCCCCCTGAGTGTGAGCAACAGCACTGGCGGCAGGCCGCCGTCGTACCCCACGTACCCGGGCCGCCCGTCCGGAAGGTGCCGCCTCCTAGCGGCCGGCCCAGCCGGTGGCTGCCAGCAGCCGCTCCTCGAACATGGGAATCATGCTCTGCACGTACGTCTTGGTGAGGTGGTTGTCGTCCTTGTAGACATAGACGTTGCCCACTACTGCGGGGCAGGTTCCCTGCCCGCAGATAAAGTCGCTCATGTCCATCAGGTGCAGGCGGTCAACCTTGCCCACGTAATCGTCAAGCGGTGATGACGCCGCGAGGGATTCTTCCAGCGAGGCGTTGCAGTCGGGCGATTCGGCGCCCTTCTTCTGGACGCATTCAGGCATGTTGATGGTGAAGCGGGGGTTGTCCCGGATGCCTACCACGTCGATTCCGGCGTCCGTGAAGGGTTTGATGCCTTCCAGGTAGCCGGGAACCTCGGTCTCAAAGGGCGCCGAAACATGCGTCAGGGACGCGACCGTAAAGACGGCATCGGGTTTATGCTCCATGACGTACGCGGCACTTGCCTTGTTGAATTCGTTGCATTCGTCATTGCGTTCGGCAGACTCCGCACCAAAGCGGCAGCTGCCCTTGAGCAGGGTCACCACTTCCCAGCCGTGTGCCTTGGCAATCGGCCCCAGGGCCGCCATGTACTGCTGGGCGTGCGAATCCCCCAGGACCACGATCTCCTTGGTGACCGTCTCAGGCTCCTCGTTCTGCAGGCAGCCCTGCAGCAAAGGATCGGTCGGTACGTTGTCGCCGGTACACAGGCCGTCGATGTCAGCCCACTCATCGTTCATCGCAGCGGGCGCGGGAATGATCATGGCTTCCGGGGTGGGCTGGCCCGCGTATTCCGGTGCCAACGCTGCAGCACCCGGGGTCAGCTCCCGCGGCTGTTCGGCAATCGCCGCACCTTCGGCCGCAATGGCGCCCTGCCAGGCGGTGACCGGCAGAGCCAGCAGCGCCCCGCAGGAAGCAATCACGACGGCGGCACGCCAGGACCGGACGTCCGGCCACTCCCAGCGGCGCAGCGGCTGCTCGACGAAGCGGGTAGTGGCGACGGCCAGCGCCAGGGACACCGCCATGATGCCGAGGCCCTGGAGGAGGTTCGGAGCACTGGTCTCCGTCACCAGGAGGAAGAACACCAGGACAGGCCAGTGCCACAGGTAGAGCGCGTAGGAGTTGTTTCCCACGGCAACCAGCGGCCTGGAGCCCAACAGGCGGTCGACGCCGAACCTGCTGCCGCTCTGTCCGGCGACGATCACAGCCGCGGCGGCAAGGGTTGGCCACAGCGCCACGAAGCCAGGGAACGAGCGGTCCACGGTGAGCAGCAGTCCGCAGGCGAGCATGGCGGCAATACCTGTCCAGCCGAGGACGACGCGGAGGATACGGCCCGGCCTGAGGTAGGGCAGCACCAGCGCCAGGAGGGAACCGAGCGCAAACTCCCACAGCCGCGTGCGGGTGTCGAAGTAGGCGAACTCCTGGTTGCTGGCCGTTTGTTCAATCGAATAGGCCAGGGAGACCACAAAAACCAGCGCGAAAACCGCTGTGAGCATCGCACGGTGGCTGACGGCCCGGCTGCGGGGGAACCACCGCCGCAGCAACGGCTGGAGCGCTGCCACCGCGGCGAACACCAACGGCCACAGGATGAACACCTGCCCTTGGACGGACAGCGACCAGAAGTGCTGCAAGGGGCTGGCCCCCGAATGGTCCTGCGCGTAGTAATCCACGGCCGACTCCGCCAACTGCCAGTTCTGCCGGTAGAACAGCGACGCCCACGCCTCGGCCAGAACGTCGGGCCACCGGCTCTGCGGGATGAAGGCCCACGTGGCGGTCAGGACCGCCAGGAGGACCACGACGACGGCGGGCAGCAGCCGCTTGAAAACGTGCAGCCAGTGCCGCAACAGTTTGAGCGGTTTGCCGTCTTCGAGCTTCCGCGTGAAGGAGAGCGTCAGCAGGAAGGCCGAGATCAGCAGGAAGACATCCACTCCCCCGGAAACCCGGCCGAGCCAGATGTGGTAGGCCGCCACCATGAGCACTGCCAGGGCCCGCAGGCCCTGCACCTCGGGACGGAAAGTGCGTGCGGGCTTCATCGGGCCCACCCCGTCGCGGCAAACCACCTCTCGGCAAACATGTCCCCCATGCTGGTGACGTAAGTCCGGGACAGGTGGTTGTCGTCCAGGTAGACGAACATGTTGCCCACGACGCTGGGGCACTGGACGCCGTTGCAGAGCAGGTCCGTCATGTCCAGGAATGCTGCGTTCCCGAACATGCCCTGCACCGCTGCGAACGGGCTTTCTGCTGCCAGCACATCCTGCTGGTCCGACTTGCAGTCGGCGCTGTCCACGCCCTTGGCCAGGGCGCATTCGGTGACGTTGTAGTCATACCGCGGATTGTCCCGGATGGCCACCACCTGGATGCCGAGGTCATTGAAGTTGGTCACGGTTTGTTCGAAGCCGTAGACCAGCTGTTCATCGGGCGACGACGGCGATGCCTGGGTGCCGACCATGAACACGGCATCCGGGCCCTGGGCGGAAACGTACTTGGCGGCCTCCGCATTGAAATCGTTGCAGCCCTCGTCGGCGTCGGCGTTGTCCGGCATGAAATGGCATCCGCCCAAGAGGAGGGCGGTCACTTTCCAGCGCTGGGCCTCGGCGAGGGGTCCCAGCGCGGCGAGCCACTGCTGTGAGTGGGAGTCGCCCAGCACCACGATGTCCTTGACCGATTCTTCGTCCGGAACGCTGTTCTGCTGGCAATTCTCCTGCAGGATCTTCTCGTCGGGCTTGGCGCCTCCCTCGCACGGGCCCGAAAGCCGGGCCCAGTCTTCGGGGAGCTGTTCGGCCGTGGGCAGGGTCTTGGCGTCAGCGCTGACAAGATCCACGTACCCGGGCAGGAGGGCGTGGGCGCCGGGGTTGTCGTTGAAAGCCTGGGTGGCGGCCGCTTTCTGGTCCAGATACTGCTTGTACTGGAAGCCAAGGAGGGGTGTGCACGCCACGGCCAGGCATACGGCAATGGCGACGGCAGCACGGCGGCGCTTCACTTCAGGCCACGCCCACTCGCGGAACGGCTTCTCCACATACTTGGTGGTCAGGAAGGCCAGAACCAGGGACAGTGCAATGATCACTGTTCCGGACAACCAACCGGCGTGGTCCTTGCCGCTCCAGGCCAGGGCAATGACCAGGATCGGCCAGTGCCAGAGATAGAGCGCGTAGGAGTTGTCACCCAGGCGGACCAGGAACCGGGAGCTCAGGATGCGGTCCACCCCGAAGCGGCTGCCGGTCTGCCCGGCGGCGATGACGGCAACGGCCGCGAGGGTCGGCCACAGTGCAACGAATCCCGGAAAGGCGGTCTGGACCTGGAGGAGGATGCCGCAGCTCAGCATGGCCACGACGCCCACCCAGCCCATCACCACGCGAACGGGCCTGGAGAAGTTCAGCGCAGGGAGGATCAGGGCCACCAAGGAGCCCAACGCGAATTCCCAGAGCCGGGCAAATGTATCGAAGTACGCCACAGCCTGGTTGGTTGCCGTGAAAATGACGGAGTACGCCAGCGACGCCACAAAAATCAGGGCGAAGACGTAGGCAAGGGACGCCCGGTACCGGAGATCGAATTTCCGGCAGACCACTGCCATGACGGCAAAGATCACAGGCCAAAGGATGAACACCTGGCCCTGGATGGACAACGACCAGAAGTGCTGGAGGGGGCTGGCAAGGCTGTGGTCCGTGGCGTAGTAATTGACCGCCAGCGTCTGGAGGAGCCAGTTTTCAAAGTAGAACAGGGATGCCCAGGCCTGGTGGACCACTTCCACCCACCGGGTGGGCGGAAGGAAGGCAAAAGTTGCCGCCATGGTCCCGAGAAGGACCACCACCACCCCTGGCAGCAAGCGCCTGAACAGATGCAGCCAGTGCCGCAGCAGGTCCATGGAGCGCCGTTGCTTATAGCGTCCGGTGAACTGCAGGGTCATGAGGAATGCGGAGATCAGGAGGAAAACGTCCACGCCCCCGGACACCCGCCCGATCCAGACGTGGTAGGTGACCACCATGAGCACGGCAAGCGACCGCAAACCCTGGATTTCGGGGCGGAACTTTGACTTGGCAACGGGTCCTGAAGCCCGCCTGGTTGGCCGGGCGGGCGTGGGGATCGTTGGCATAGTCACGTTAGGCGGTTCCTCATAAGGCTCATTACAAAGCATCCATCATATGCGGTTTCGAGCATGCGACCCAGTCAAAAGTACCGTTTTCGCCGCTGTCCAGGGTTCAATCAGCCCATACCGGGTTGTGAATTTCCCTGCCCTGACCTGTGTGCGGGCTGTGGCCGGGCGCCTGTCGCGGGACGTCCCCTCCCCTGTTCGGATGTGCGTCGCCACGTTACGTCCCTGCAGGCCACAGGGCGATTAAGCGCGCAACCGCCGTCGGCGCTCCGATGGGCTGCCTGGAGTACCTGGGCCCGCTCCGGGAGCGGCCCGTTCAGCCGGCCGCCCCCAAGGACTCGGTGTGAGGTATCACACTGTGGGAGGAATCGTGTTGGGCCCTCAAGAGATGCTCCGCCGTGTACCGGGCGTCCCGCCCGATGCCGGGCAGCGTGGCTGATGCAGCAGCAAACTGGAACTCCCGGCCGAGGACGTAAAGACCCGGGACCGGGTCCACCACTCCCCGTCGACCGATCAGGCCTTCAAGCTGCACGCCCCGGGGCAGCTTGACCCATGAGTAGTCCTCCCGGTAGCCGGTGCACCAGATGACGTTGGCGATGTCCAGGACGCGCCCGTCCGCCAGCACCGGCCGCCCATGGTGTGTCCCCGCTACACGGGGCAAGACGTTGACGCCGGCTGCGCGGAGTTCCTTGGTTCGGGTCCGGATCAAGGGCGTGGCCATGGAGTGGAAGGCTGCAGCGGCCTTCCTGCCAACGGGATTATCCACGGTCAGGACGTACATCCCCAGGAACCGTATGACAGGCAGCACGGTGCGGGCAGCGAACCGTCCGTGGCGCACCGGAATCTCACCGCCGGGCTTCCCTGCCACCGACGTGGGGTGCGTACGGCTTGCCTCCAGGGCAATTTCCGCCCCGGAATTTCCGAGCCCCACCACCAGCACCCCACCCGGCTGGAGTTGCGCGGGGTTCCTGTAATCGACCGAATGGAAGTGGTGGATTCCCGGGTGGAGGGCGTCCGCGAACTCCGGACGCCGGGGGATCCCGTACCCGCCGGTGGCAATCACCACGTTCCGGGCATGCCACGTACGGCTACCCGAGCGCACCGTGAAACGGGACCCGTGCGGCCCGGTCCCCGCAGGGTTTTCCATCTTTTCAATCCCCTCTACCCGGGTGCGGTGCTCAACGGGAAGATTGAAGGTCCGGGCGTACTTTTCGAGGTAGTCCGCCAGCTCGTCCTTGGAAGGGAAGGCCACCCTGTCTCCGGGGAAGGGTGCTCCGGGCAGGCCGTCATACTTGGCCGGGGTAAAGAGGCGCAAGGAATCCCACCTCTGCCGCCAGGCGTCACCGCTCCTGGCGTGCTCGTCAAGGATCAGGAAGTCGTGGCCTGACCGCGCCAGCCAGTAGCCCAGCGCAAGCCCTGACTGCCCGCCTCCCACGATGATCGTTTCCACAGCTTTGCTATTTTCCGGTTCCATCGTCCGGTCCCTTTCGCTTCACGTGTTGATTTCCGGTACCGCAAGCACCAGGCCAGCATCAGCGCCGAAGCAACCACATAGAAGGAGTGCAACAGCCATACCGGTCCAGCCGGCAGATCGAAGACGTACAGAGAGTGAACGGCGTTCGCGACGTTGGTCAGGGCAATATTGCCCAGGCTGTAGGAGGCCAGGTCCTTGGTGCGGACGGCCTTGGCCAGCATGGGGAGCATGCTGGCTGCGAAGAGCACCGTGGAGACGGTCCCGGCCAGCAGTGGAATGTTCATACAGCCACGCTATGGTTCCAGCCCGGGACACCGCCTCGGGAGCATGACCCATCCTTCCCGTCAGGGCATGGGTACTTATGCCCATAGCCCGGTATTGGGGCGTCAGTCCAGCAACCGGTGCTCGTAGGCGTAACTGGTGGCCGCCGCACGGGACGGCACGGACAACTTGGTCAGGATGTTGCTGACGTGATGAGCCACGGTCTTTTCGCTCAGGTAGAGCGAACGGGCGATGGCCTTGTTGGGATTGCCCCCGGCAACGAGCCGCAGGACTTCCAACTCCCTGGCGCTCAGCGGCGAGGTGCCGGAGCCAGCCGGAGATGCGCTGACCTCCAGGACGTCGCGGAGGGAAGGATGAGCGCCCAGCCCGGAGAATTCGGCCTTGGCTGCCTCGAACTCCATCGCCGCTGAATCCTGGTCGCCAAGCCCGGCGCAGGCGCGTCCTACCAAGACGCGGCAACGGGCGGCATCGAAGGGCGCCTCCAGGCTGTACCAGATCCGCCAGGCTTTCCGTGCCGCCGCCAACGTCTCGAGCGGGCGGCTTTCGGCCAGGAACACCCCGGCCTCCGCCTGCGCTGCCAAGGCGTGCTCCAACGGCCTGACGGACTCCCCCGCCCGGGTTGAGAACTCATCGGCGGCTTCCCTTGCCGCTCCGGCGTCCTTCGCAGCGAGTTCCACTTCCACCAGCGCCGGCAGCAGGCGGTACCTGTTGGCTGGATCGGCTGCGGCAACCGCGCGGCGCATCATGGCCTGCGCCTGGGAAATCCTGCCCTGGGCAACCCGCATCAGCGCCAAGCCCGGCAGCGGTTCAAACCCTGTTTCCCCGGCTTTTGCGTACGCTGCTTCGGCTGCTTCCCAATCTCCCCTGAGCCGAAGCACCTCGCCTTGCTGGTACCACGCCCCGTAGAGGGCTTCAGGATCTCCCCGGCGCGAGCGGTCCTGCGCGATGCGGGCGGCATCAAGGGCGTCGTCCCATGCACCGTGGAGGATAAACAGCTCAGCCCGGTGGTTCTGGCATTGGCCACTGAACATCACCATATCCGGGCGGTCCCCGCACCAGCGCTCCAGCGACGTGGTCCATTCCCGGGCCCGGCGCACATCGTAGGCAAGCCGGCAACTGCCGATCACTGCACAGTAAATGATCCCGGTGGGAATCGGGGATATCCCGCCCGCGGTGACAGACAACATCACCCCATCCAGGAGCTGCAGCCCCTCGTCGGGAAAACCCAGGGTCAACCGGGCCGTGCCCAGGCCAAGCTGCCCCAAGGCCATGAGGTCCCGGTCCTGGAAACGCCGTCCAATACCCAAGGCGCGGGTAAAGAGTTCCTCGCTCTTCGCCGGGCTCCCGTGGTAGAGCGCCCCGAGCGCCGACGGAATCAGGAGGTAACCCTCCGCCGGGCCGGCACCGTTCATTGACTCGACCAGTTGCGTGGCCCTGGACATCCACGCTGAACCGTGGGAACTTTCGCCGATGTCCATCAGGTAGAGGACCATCCAGGCGGCGCATCTCGCGGCCCCCGGTACATCCCCCATGGCCAGAAAGTCATCATGGGCCCGGGTCAGGTATTCCTCCCCCTGGGAGTCCTTGCCCAGCAGCATGGCCACCGATGCCAACGTTTCGAGGTCCTCGGCAGGAAGGCCGCCCTCTGCGTCCGCCCGGGCAAGGCACTCCAAGGCCTCGCTCCAGCGGTGTTCCGAATACGCTGAGCGGCCCTGGTCCAAGGCTGTGGCCGGTACTGACATGACTTACCCCGCGGCCTCAAGCAGCCGGGATTGGCCCGCCCAAGCCGCCGTATAAGCGACAGGGTACCGCCGCCGTCGGACGCTCACAATAGCGGCAGCGCACCCGGGTGAAGGCAGCAAGAAGCCCCGGCCACGCGCACGTGACCGGGGCTCTTTGATGCAGTCAGCTTAGTGCTGGTGACCTGCGTGTGCGTCTTCTTCCTCGGCCGGCTTCTCGGCAACCAGGGTCTCGGTGGTGAGGACCAGGGCTGCAATGGAAGCGGCGTTGCGGAGTGCGGAGCGGGTGACCTTGACGGGGTCGATCACGCCTGCGGCGATCAGGTCCTCGTACTCGCCGGACTTGGCGTTGAAGCCGTGGTTGGCCTCAAGGTCGGACACGCGGGAAACAACCACGAAACCGTCGAAGCCGGCGTTCTGGGCGATCCAGCGAAGGGGCTGGACCAGAGCGCGGCGCACGATGCCGACAGCGGCAGCTGCGTCACCTTCCAGTGCCTTGACCTCCGGGGACTCATCCAGTGCCTTCAGGGCGTGGACGAGGGCGGAGCCGCCACCGGAGACGATGCCTTCTTCGAGGGCAGCACGCGTGGAGGACACAGCGTCCTCGATGCGGTGCTTCTTTTCCTTGAGCTCAACCTCGGTGGCTGCGCCAACCTTGATCACGCCGATGCCGCCGGCCAGCTTGGCCAGGCGTTCCTGCAGCTTCTCGCGGTCCCAGTCGGAGTCGGTGCGGGCGAGCTCTGCGCGGAGCTGTGCAACGCGGTCGGCCACGTCCTGCTCCGTGCCGGCGCCGTCAACGATGGTGGTGTTGTCCTTGGTAACCGTGATGCGGCGGGCAGTACCCAGCACCTCAAGGCCAACGGTGTCCAGGCTGAGGCCCAGGTCCGGGGAGACAACCTGCGCACCGGTGAGGGTGGCGATGTCCTGGAGCATGGCCTTGCGGCGGTCACCGAAGCCCGGTGCCTTGACGGCCACAACGTTGAGCGTTCCGCGGATACGGTTGACGATCAGCGTGGACAGGGCTTCGCCTTCAATGTCCTCGGCGATAATGAAGAGCGGCTTGGAAGCCTGGAGGGCCTTCTCCAGCAGCGGCAGGAATTCCTGCAGGGAGGAGATCTTGCCCTGGTTGATCAGGATCAGCGCGTCTTCGAGGACGGCTTCCTGACGCTCTGCGTCCGTGACGAAGTACGGCGACAGGTAGCCCTTGTCGAACTGCATGCCCTCGGTGAGGACCAGTTCGGTCTGGGTGGTGGAGGACTCTTCGATGGTGATGACGCCATCCTTGCCCACCTTGCCGAAAGCTTCTGCAAGAAGCTCTCCAACCTCATCGCTCTGCGCGGAGATGGCGGCAACGTTGGCGACCTGGGTGCCTTCGACCTCGCGGGCGTTCTCCAGGAGCCGGGCGGCGATGGCTTCCACGGAAACCTCGATGCCGCGCTTGATCTCGCCCGGAGCTGCGCCGGCTGCGACGTTGCGGAGGCCTTCCTTGACCAGGGCCTGGGCCAGGACGGTGGCCGTGGTGGTGCCGTCACCGGCGACATCGTTGGTCTTGGTGGCTACTTCCTTGGCCAGCTGTGCGCCAAGGTTCTCGTACGGGTCGTCAAGCTCCACCTCACGGGCGATGGTCACGCCGTCGTTGGTGATCGTGGGCGCGCCCCACTTCTTGTCCAGTACGACGTTGCGGCCGCGCGGGCCCAGCGTCACCTTGACAGTGTTGGCGAGCTTGTCGATACCGGCCTCAAGAGACCGGCGGGCAGCATCGTTGAATGCAAGCTGCTTTGCCATGGTTGTGTCCTTTCAAGACGGAAAACCCGCACCGCGGCGGCTCGGAGTGTTTCCAAAGTGGCTGCGGTGCGGGAATCCAGGAAGTTACTTAACGACGATCGCGAGGACGTCGCGGGCGGACAGAACGAGGTACTCGCTGCCACCGGTCTTGACTTCGGTTCCGCCGTACTTGGAGTAGATGACGACGTCGCCAACAGCTACGTCAACCGGAACGCGGTTGCCGTTGTCATCGAAGCGGCCGGGGCCGATTGCAACAACTTCGCCTTCCTGCGGCTTCTCCTGTGCGGAGTCCGGAATGACCAGGCCGGAAGCCGTGGTCTGCTCTGCTTCGAGCGGGCGAACAACAATACGATCCTCAAGAGGCTTAATCGAGACCGACACTCGGATCTCTCCTTTTCATGAGCTGATTCATGGACTAAGTACAAGGGTGCCGAGGCGTGCAACCGTCGTCGCGGTGCCGGCAGCTTACCTGGCGTGGTTAGCAGCCTCACGGGGAGAGTGCTAACACAGACTCTATGTAAGCCGTTAGCACTCGGTCAAGGCGAGTGCCAGCATTTCGTCATGGGTGAACCCGCTACTGGTCCCGGAGATCGTCCAGATCGTAATCCTCGTCATCGCCGTCCACCGCCGCAGCCCCGCGGTTGAGGTACAGCGCAATCCCCGACGAAACAGCCACGACGCCGGAAACCACCAGGCCGATGGTCCCGCCCGTGCGGGCACCCGTATACAACTCCCGGATGTCACGGGCCTCGTCGGTGGCATCGTTGACGCTCTTGCCCGTCACCGAGTAGGCGGCGGCATTAAAGGAATCCAAGGCAAAAATGACGATGAGCAGGCCGATGCAGATCACGGCGATCACCACGCCGGCGATCAGGGCAGGACGGGCATAAGTGGAAAGGGACCGGCCGGCGGAATGTCCATCGGCTCCGGGCCGGACGGATTGGTTTCCGCCGGTGTTGTTGGTGTCGGAGGGCTGCGGAGCTGCGGTGTCTTCCATGAAATCAACCCTATCGGGCTGATCACCATCGTCCCGGTCCGGGACGCGAAAACGTTAGGCTGGATGCCATGCCCAACGCTCCCCAGGAACACCTTGCACCTTTGCTGACTACCGAAGGATGGGAGCTCCTGGCGTCGCTCGGACCGTACCGGGAAGCCGACGCCCTGGCCCTGAACGCGGATCTGCGCAAGGCCGGGCACTCCCCCGAACTCGTGGCGGCCGTCCTGACCCAGTCCCGCCTGCGCACCAAGGCCGAGGCGAAGTTCGGCGAGTTCGCCCACCGGATGCTCTTCACCCAGGCAGGCCTGGAACAGGCTACGCGCCTCAATGTCGCCGCGCGCCACGCCGAGCGCTTCGCCAAGGCCGGTGTCACCCATGTTGCCGACCTGGGCTGCGGGCTCGGAGCCGATTCCCTGGCCCTGGCGTCGATGGATATCGCAGTTACCGCCGTGGAGATGGATGAAACCACGGCCGCCTGTGCCACCATCAACCTCATGCCGTTCCCCCACGCAGTGGTGGTGCACGCCGACGCTGCCTCCGTTGAGCTGGATGGAGTGGACGGTGTCTGGCTGGATCCCGCCCGGCGCACCACCTCCACGTCCGGCACCACCAGGATCTGGGACCCTGAGGCCTTCTCTCCCCCACTGTCGTTCGTGGAACACCTTGCCTCCACCGGACGATCCGTGGGAGTCAAGATGGGCCCGGGCATTCCGCATGATTCGGTCCCTGAGGGCTGCGAGGCCCAGTGGGTTTCGGTAAGCGGTGACGTCACGGAGGTGACCCTGTGGTTCAACGCCGTCGCCCGCCCCGGGGTACGCCGGGCCGCCCTCGTGATCGGGCCGCAGGGCGCCGCGGAGATCACCAGCGGCGAGGATTTCGACGGCGGTCCGGCAGCCGCCGTCGGGCCTGTTGAAGGCTACCTGTACGAACCGGACGGTGCGGTGATCCGCGCAGGACTGGTGGCCGACGTCGCCGAACGGCTGGGCGGGCACCTGGCGGATGAACACATCGCCTACATCTTCGCCCCGGAACTGCACGACTCACCGTTCGCCCGCGCCTACAAAGTCATCGAGACCATGCCGTACAACGTCAAGGCGCTGAAGGCCTGGGTAAAAGCGAATGGCATCACCGTGCTGGACATCAAGAAGCGGGGAACAGCAGTCACC
Source organism: Paenarthrobacter sp. NCHU4564 (assembly GCF_052156435.1). Classification (NCBI taxonomy): domain Bacteria; kingdom Bacillati; phylum Actinomycetota; class Actinomycetes; order Micrococcales; family Micrococcaceae; genus Paenarthrobacter; species Paenarthrobacter sp. NCHU4564. The sequence continues at coordinate 255,186 of NZ_JBQLIS010000002.1, read as the reverse complement.
CCGGAGGAACTGAGGAAGCAGTTGCTGCCCGGCAAACCCGCCGCAAAGTCCAAGGGCGGCAAAACAGCCACCCTGGTCCTCACCCGGATCGGCGAGGACAGAGTGGCAATCGTGGTGGAACCGGCAACGCACGCACAGCAGGCAGGCTAGCGCCGGGAAAACTCCGATGCCTCGCGTACCTGTTCCGGCGTGGGACGGACGCCTGTGTACAGGACGAACTGTTCCTCTGCCTGGATGGCGATCACTTCCGCGCCAGTGATGACCGGCTTGCCTGCCGACCGCGCAGCCGAAATCAGCGGAGTCTCAGCGGGCAGGGCCACGACGTCGAACACCACCTGGGCCGCGGCGATGGTCGGGTCGTTGAAGGACTGGGCGGTCTCGTCGGCGCCGGCCATTCCCAGGGGTGTCACATTGATGATGAGGTCCGCCGTGGAACCGTTGACATCGTCCTGCCAGCCGAAACCGTAGAGATCCGCGAGCGCCCTGCCTTTGGCTTCATTGCGGGCCACGATGGTCACCGTGGTGAAACCGGCATCCCGGAGCGCCGCGGCGACGGCCTTGGCCATGCCGCCGGCTCCACGGAGGAGCACTGAGTGCGTTGAGGGGACCTTGTGGTCCGCCAGGAGCCGGGCGATGGCGATGTAGTCCGTGTTGTAGGCGGTCAGCACGCCGTGGTCGTTGACGATGGTGTTGACGGAGTCGATGGCCAGCGCCGAGGGGTCCATGACGTCCACCAGCGGGATCACGGCTTCCTTGTACGGCATGGAAACAGCTGCGCCGCGGATAGGCAGGCCACGGATGCCGGCAACTGCCATGGTGATGTCCGCGGGGGCGAATGCCTTGTAAACAAAGTTCAGGCCCAGCAGATCGTAGAGGTAGTTGTGGAACCGGGTTCCGATGTTGCTGGGCCGGGCCGCCAGCGATATGCACAGGGACATGTCTTTGTTCAGGATGGGCATGAACCCATTAAACAGCGTCCGGCAGTGCCCGGCCCGCAACGGTCAGCCCTGGCGGGCCTTCATCCGGGGGTTCTTCTTGTTGATGACGAACGTGCGGCCGCGGCGGCGGACAATCTGGGCGCCGGGGATCTTCTTCAGGGCTCGCAGCGAGTTCCGGACCTTCATGTGGTGCTCCTTTTCTTTGGTTCCATCAATGGGGGCTTTGGAGGGCGTCGCTGAGGTCCAGCGGGTCCTCCCAGACCGCGCCGTCGCGTGCCATCTCGGCGTCGCTGAGCTGGCAGCCTTCCAGCAGGCGCCCGATTTCCGCGGGATCGACGTCCTCCGAGCGTCCGGTCACCGCCAGTACGGTGCCACGGTCGCCGTACTCGGGATGCCAGTCCAGGACGGGTTCGACGCCGGGCGGCACCAGTGCGGTGCGACCCGCCTTTGAGCTTGTGGCCTGGGCGTCGGCCAGCCAGGTGCCGGTGCTCTCCAGCCAAACACGGGGGCCGATGCCTTGGACGGCGATGCGCGTAGTGGCTGCCGAGGCGATCCACAGTCGTCCCCGCATCCAGTGGCTTCCCGCCGCCAGCTTGGGCAGGGCGTCACGGAAGCGACCGGGGTGCAGCGGCCTGGGGGCTTTGTGCAGCACGGTGCGGTAGGAACCCACGGCATCGGTCAACGGCAGGCGCACGGTTCCGGGCCTGGTTCTTGCCTGGGCCCCTGCGTCATCGAAGCATCCTGGCAGGAAGTCGTCGCCGGTTCCCACGGCGGCGGCGTGCGGTGCCAGTTGTCCCAGCAGTTCCATGCCGCTGCGCCAGGCATCGGATCCGCTGCCGGCATGTCCTGTCAGCTCGGCACCGAGGCCTGCATGCATCATGACGGTATCCACTTGCCCGAACTCACCGATCAGGAACTCGCCGCTGGTCCGGTCGTCCTGCTGCATGGACGTAAAGCCTGACTCGAACAGGGTGTGGCGGTCCCAGATGTGGTCGTCCAGGTCTGCGGGATCGAGGGACAGGACGGCATTGTCGATCACAGCAGGCCTGCTGAGTCCTTGCCGCAACTCGGTCACAGCCATCCCGGAAGCCACTCCGGGCGGGAGGCCCAGGACTACGTGGTCGAAGCCGCAGGAGGCCAGGCGTTCTGCCGTAGGAACCACGTCCAGGCGCACAGTACAGCTGAGGCAGCCGTGTTCCAGCACCGTGGTTTCACGCTCGAAGAGCTTGCCGTCCCTGTAGACGCGGCGCAGGACCAGGGAACCATCGAGGAGGTCATGGAGGACGACGGCGGAGTTCGCATGCGTGTTTCCCAGCCGCGCAGCGGCGGCTTCACGGCATTGGCTGTCGAGGGAGCTGACGATGGTGAGGTGCATGCAGGCAGTCTATTGCGAATCATTCGCATTATCAATTCAATCGGACTTAATGTCCGGCGCCGCCGCATGCCGGGCCGCTCCGCTGCACTAGACTTGTGCCGACCGCTGGCGGCCCCGCAGCGGGGCAACGCCGGGCCGGGACTCCCCCGGCCTGAAGACACAACGAGGGGACTACGTGCAGATTGAGTTTGCGCCATCCAGGCAGTCGACACTGGGTGTGGAATGGGAATTGGCGCTGGTCAATGCACAAACGGGGGAACTGGTCTCTGTAGCCAACGAGGTCCTCAAGGGCGTCGCCGCCAACCACCCAGGCCTCAACGAGGACGACGAACACCCGCACATCAAGCGCGAACTACTGCTGAACACGGTGGAACTCGTCACCGGCGTCTGCACCACGGTCAAGGAGGCCAAGGAGGACCTCAACCGGTCACTCTCCGCCGTCCGCTCGGTCACCGACTCTTTGGGCGTGGAGGTCTTCTGCGCAGGCAGCCACCCGTTCAGCCCTCCCCTGCTCCAGCCGGTCACCGACAAGGAACGCTACGCCAAGCTGATCGAGCGCACCCAGTGGTGGGGCCGGCAGATGGTGATCTACGGCGTCCACGTCCACGTGGGCATTGACCGCCGGGACAAAGTCCTTCCCATCCTGGACGGCCTGGTGAACTACTTCCCGCATTTCCAGGCTCTGTCCGCTTCCAGCCCCTTCTGGGCGGGGGAAGAGACCGGCTACGCATCCCAGCGCGCACTGATGTTCCAGCAGCTCCCCACGGCGGGCCTGCCCTTCCAGTTCGATACGTGGGAAGCCTACGAGTCCTACGTCCAGGACATGTTCACCACCGGCGTGATCGATGCCATTTCAGAGATCCGCTGGGACATCCGCCCGGTCGCGGCACTGGGAACCATTGAAATGCGGATCTGTGACGGCCTGGCCACGCTGGAGGAAGTCGGCGCCATCGCGGCGCTCACCCAGTGCCTGGTGGACGAGTTCTCCTCCATCCTGGACGCCGGCGGAACCATCCCCACCATGCCGCCATGGCACGTCCAGGAAAACAAGTGGCGCGCCGCCCGCTACGGGATGGAAGCCATCATCATCCTCGACGCCGCCGGGAACGAACAGCTGGTCACCGACCACCTGGCCGAAACCATCAAGAGGCTGGAACCCGTGGCAGCAAAGCTCGGGTGCTCCGAGGAACTGGCCGACGTCACCAGGATCATCGAGCGGGGCGCCAGCTACCAGCGCCAGCGCCGCGTAGCCGCCGAACACAACGGCGATCTCCAGGCAGTGGTGATGGACCTGGTCCAGCAGATGCGCAAAGGTCCCGACGCCTGATCCGGCCAACCGGACATGGGCAGCACGCCCACGTCCGGATCAGGCAGGTACTGACACCGTGGTGACGGGCAGCGATGAATCCGGGGCGAAGGAAAGGCCGCTGGGTCCGATCCCTGCCATGATCAGCTGGGCGCCCAGTGCCGCGACCATGGCACCGTTGTCCGTGCACAAGCCCAGCGGCGGCACGTGCAGTTTGATGCCCGCAGAAGCGCAGCGCTGGCCAGTCAGCTCCCGGAGCCTCGAGTTGGCCGCAACGCCGCCCCCGAGCAGGACATCGGTGATCCCGTTCTCCTTGCACGCGAGCACGGCCTTGTAGCTGATGACGTCCACCACGGCTTCCTGGAAAGCCGCTGCGATGTCAGCCACGGGGATCTCTTCGCCCCGGGCTTCAAACTGCTCCACGCACCGTGCCACAGCGGTCTTCAAGCCGCTGAAGGACCAGTCATACCGGTGCGGGCCATGCTCCCCGGCCGTTCCCATGTACTTGGGCTGCGTCAATCCACGCGGGAAGCGGATGGACTTCGGGTTTCCCTGCCGGGCCATTTTGTCGATCGCGGGACCGCCCGGGTAACCGAGTCCTAGGATGCGGGCGACCTTGTCGTACGCTTCGCCTGCGGCGTCATCAATGGTCGAACCCAGCAACTCAACATCGTCAGTGATGCTCCGGATGCGCAGGATCTCCGTATGGCCCCCGGACACCAGGAGTGCTCCAAGGTTCTCCGGCAGGTCGCCGGCACCCAGGCCGGCGGCAGCACCGGCGTCGGGCGCCTTGTCCAGCAGCCCCACACCCACGTGGGCCACCAGATGGTTGATGGCGTACAGCGGTTTGCCCGTGGCCACCGCGAGCGCCTTGGCTGCGCACACGCCCACCATGAGCGCTCCCGCCAGGCCCGGCCCGGAGGTGACTGCGATCGCGTCGATCTCGTCCAGGGTTACGCCGGCCTCCTGCAACGACTCCCGCAGCGTGGGCACGAAAGCGTCCAGGTGGGCCCGGGAGGCGATCTCGGGGATCACACCGCCAAAGCGGACGTGCTCATCCATGGAGGAAGACACCGTGTTGGTCAGCAACGTGGTTCCGCGCACGATCCCGACGCCGGTCTCGTCGCAGGAGGACTCGATGCCCAGGACCAACGGATGCTGCGGGGAGGAAACGCTCACGCTTCGGTTCCTTCTGTGAGGTGTGGTTCGGTGAGGGGCAGACGCATGATCAAGGCGTCGGTGCCGTCGCGGTAGTACCGGGGCCTGACATGGATCTGTTCAAACCCAAAACGCAGGTACAGCTGCTGGGCCCGCGGATTGTCAGCCCGGACCTCCAGCAGGACGTCTGCCGCGCGGCGGCGCCGGGCTTCCTCGATAAGTTCGGTCAGGACCGCGGAGCCGATCCCTTTGCCTTCGTATTCAGGAACGACGGCGATCGTTTGGACATCCGCTATGGGCTCGATGCACATCAAGCCCGCATACGCCACGATCCGGCCGGCTGCCTCCGCCACCACGTAGCGGCGGGTTTCCGGCTGGGACAACTCGTCGAAAAACATCTGCACCGGCCATGCGTCAACCGGAAACAACCGGCGCTCCAGTGCCTCCACGGCCGGGATATCGGCCTCGGTCATGTCCCGCAGGGAGATCCCCGCGCTTTCAAGCCTGGGAGAGAGCTTCACTGCCACCTCACAACGCCCGCTTGCGGGGCCCGGGAACCTGGGCATCGGATTCCCTCAGGTACAAAGGCGTGGAGTCCAGGAGCTGCTCCCCCGCCGCCAGCTTCGCCAGGGCGAACTGGCCCAGGGACGCAGCGTCCGGCTGCGCCAGCGCAAAATCTTCCACGGCATTGAGATCGTCAGCGTAAAGCCCGGCACCGGCACCAAAGACCGGAAGGTCCGGCAAGCCGGACGCGAAGCCCACATGCGGGCCGTCGGCCAGCTGCGGCAGCTGCCCATCCGGGAGCGTGTAGCGGGCCCAGTAGACCTCCTTGCGCCGTGCATCCGTGGCGACCAGGAATTCCGGGACAGCGGCCGTGGACTCAGCGACTTCCAGCGCGATCGCATCCAGACTCATCAGGCCGTACAAGGGCTTGTTCCAGACAAACGCCAAGGTGCGCGCGGTAGCGATCCCGGACCGAAGTCCGGTGAAGGGTCCCGGTCCCACGCCGGTCACGATCGCATCGATGTCCGCACCGGTGACGCCCGCACCGGCCAGGAGCTTGTCGATGCCCGGCGCCAGGACCTCGGCATGGCTTCGGGTGTCCTCGGTGGCGAAGGAATCGACCACCGATTCCATGGCGGCATCGGAGATCAGGGCAGCGCTGGCCACGGCGGAGGTGTCGATGGCGAGGATCAGCATCAGCGGTCTCCTTCCTGGCTTGTTTCGAGCATGGGCGGGGCTTCGGCCCAGCGGGGACCAAAGCCGCGGAAAATGATGGTGCGTGGCTCGTCGTCGTCTTCGGTATCGAAGTCCAGCACGGCGTCGGTGGTGGTGCCACCTGCACCGGGGGCACCCCCGCCCACAGCCCTGTGCAGTTCCACGTCGAGCCTGCTGGCGGAAAGGTGCTCCACCCGGTCACGGCCCCACTCCACCACGGTCACGGCCGTGTCCATGGTGTTTTCCAGGTCGATGTCGTCGATCTCCGCGGACGATTCCAGCCTGTAGGCATCCACATGGACCAGGTCCGGCCCGCCTGGCCGCGGACCGTCCGGAAGGTTCGGGTGGATCCGCACCAGGACGAAAGTGGGCGAGATGATCCCGGCACGCACACCGAGTCCCTCGCCGAGTCCTTGCGTGAAGGTCGTCTTCCCGGCACCCAGTTCGCCGCTGAGCACCAAGAGGTCGCCCGCCTCAAGGACACCGCCCAGTGCCGCCGCGACGGCGTGGGTCTCCTCCGCCGTCGTAACTCTCAGGGTGCGCTCCCACTGGGGCCCGCTCACAGCGCCGCCGCTTCCGGTTCCACCTGGGCATCGGTGCCGGAGGGAGCTTCATTGACGTAACTGCGCGGTACCCTGGGGCTGATGCGGGTGACGATCTCGTAGTTGATGGTTCCCGCGGCCGCCGCCCAGTCGTCTGCGGTGGGTCCGCCGTCGGCGCCATCACCGAACATCACGGCTTCGCTGCCCTTGAGTTGAGCTGTTTGCTCAGCCGTCAGGGGGCCCAGGTCGATCACCATCTGGTCCATGGCGATCCGGCCCACCACGGGGTAGTTGACGCCGTTGACGCGGACCGGTCCGCCGGTAGCCACCCGCGGTACCCCGTCAGCGTAGCCCAGCGGTACCAGGCCCAGCGTGCTCTCTTCGCTGGTGTGGTAGTGGAGACCGTAGGACACCCCCTGGCCTTCGGGGACTTTCTTGCAGTTGGACAGCAGGGTCCGCACGGTCATGGCGGGGTGCAGGCCGAGTTCGGTGGAGGTGGCGCCGGCGAAAGGCGACAATCCGTAGATCCCAAGCCCCACGCGGATGAGGTCGAAATGCGAATCCGGCCTGGACAGTGCTGCGGGCGTGTTGGCGATGTGCCTGACTTCGGTGTCCACGCCGGCGTCTTCGGCGATGGCCAGTGCTTCACGGAACACCTGCAACTGCTGGTCGGTCTCCGGCCGTTGCGGCTCGTCCGCCACTGCCAGGTGCGAGAAGATCCCCACTACGCGCAGCAGGCCCTCATCCTGGTATTCCATGGCCTGTCCCACTAGTTGGTCCCAGTCAGCCATGGTGCAGCCATTGCGGCCCAGGCCGGTGTCCACCTTGAGGTGGACCCGGGCGGGGCGTTCCTGCTCGCGGGCCGCAGCCACAACAGCATCCAGCTCCCACCCGGAAATTCCGACGTCGACGCCGGCGGCCACTGCCGCCTGGAAGTTGCTTTCGCGGGTGTGCAGCCAGGCGAGCAACGGGGCATCGATACCGGCAGCGCGGAGGGCCAGGGCCTCCGAAATGTGCGCCACGCCAAGCCAGCGGGCTCCTGCCTCCAGGGCGGCACGGGCTACCTGCACGGCACCGTGGCCGTAGGCATCGGCTTTGACCACGGCCATGACGGCGGCCGGAGAGGCGATGGCGACGAACTGGCGGACGTTGTGCCGGATAGCTTCGAGGTCGATCACGGCAGATCGTTCCAGTACTGCCGATTTTGCTATGGAGGGCCTGGAACCGATCCCAATGTCTGCCGCTGCTTCGTAAGTCACCTAAGAGATTCTAGTAGCGCCGGTGAGGGCCGGTTAATTGGAGGGGGCACTCCGCAGGTCAGTGCGCGTCTGACAGGTGGGCAATGGTGGCGCGGGCACGCCGTTGGGCTTCGGCTGGAATATCCTTCACGATCGGCTCCAGGAAGGCGAAGCGGCGCAGCCATTGGCTGGACTGGCGTTCCTTCCTGGCGTTGGCGCGCTGCCACCAATCCGCGATGTCGCCCCATCCGGGTGCCGCCAGCGATCCACCCACCTGCTGAACGGCCAGCGAGGCACACAGGTTCGCGAACCTGAGGCGGTCCCCCAGCTTCCACCCCGCCAGGCTTCCGACGATGAAGGCTGCGTCAAAGCAGTCGCCTGCGCCGGTGGGATCAGAGGCAGACACCGGCAGGGAAGGAACCCATTCTTCCTCGCCCGTGTCCGAATCCACGGCCATGGCCCCCTGGGCTCCCAACGTCACCACGGCTACCGGTACCCGGTCCGCCAACGAATACAACGCAGCCCACGGATCGGATTTCCCAGTGAATGCCATGGCTTCAGGGGCGTTGGGGATGAAGGCGTGGAAATGTTCCAGCTGCTCAAGCCGTTTTTGGGACCATTCACCGCTGGGATCCCAGCCCACCACGCCGAACAACTTGGTCCCGGACTCTTTTGCCGCAAGAGCCCATGGTTCCAGTTCCTCCCCCAGGTCCGCGACGGCGGCGAGCGCCCTGGGCGGCTTCCCGATCAACTCCGAAGTGTTGACCGGTGCCGGATGCCCGTGGGTGATCATGGAGCGGTCCTGGTTCACGCACAGGGAAACGGTCACCGGCGAATGCCATCCCGGAACCCTGCGGGACAAGGACAGGTCAACGTGCTCCTGGGTTTCGAGGATCTGCCAGTTGTAGTCGCCGTAGCCGTCGTCGCCGAAAGTGGCGGCCAGGTTGGTCCGGAGCCCCAGCCTGGCTGCGGCGATCGCCTGGTTGGCCACGCCCCCGGGGCAACTTCCCATGCCTTCGCTCCAGACTTCGGTTCCGGGTTCGGGCGAATGGGGCAGTCCCGTGAAGATGATGTCCTGGAAGACGGTTCCGGTGAGCAGGAGGTCGCACTGGTTGCTGCCGTCGGACCGGACGGAGGCAAGGGGGTCGAAGCGTCGCTGGGGCATGGCGTCCATGCACGGCAGACTACGCCGCAGGCCTTGGGCTGCATAGACTCAAGGCATGCGGCTCATGATCGCCGGAGGCGGCGGATTCCGGGTTCCCCTTGTCTACCGCGCCCTGCGTTCGGGTCCCTTCGCGGGGCTGGTGGATGAACTGGTTCTGTATGACGTGGACGCTTCCCGGCTTGCCGGAATCGAGGCCGTCCTGCGCGACATGCCAGGTGGCGGACCGGCCCCGCAGGTCACTGTTTCCACTGACCTGGAACGGGCGCTGGCCGGCGTCGATGCCGTCTTTGCCGCGATCCGGCCCGGTGGGACGGCCGGGCGCGTGGTGGATGAACGGGTTGCCCTGGACCTCGGGCTGCTGGGGCAGGAGACCACGGGTGCGGGCGGAATCTCCTATGCGTTGAGGTCCATTCCGGAGATGCTGCGCCTGGCCCACGCAATGCGCCGCCTCTGTCCCGATGCCTGGCTCATCAATTTCACCAACCCGGCAGGTATGGTCACCGAGGCATTGGTTCCTGTTTTGGGACGCCGCGTGATCGGCATCTGCGACTCTGCCGGGGGCCTGGTCAAGCGCGCCGCGGCGGCCGCGGGTGCACCCCTTCCGGACGGAAAGCTCGACGGCGTGGGCTACTTCGGGCTGAACCACCTCGGCTGGCTCTACCGCCTGGCACCGCGCGGGAGGGACCTGCTGCCCGGACTGCTGGCGGATGAAGCTGCGCTCCGTTCTTTTGAGGAGGGCAGGCTGTTTTCCCTGCACACCCTGCAGCGGGTGCGGGCCTTGCCCAACGAATACCTCTATTACTACTACGACACAGAAAACGCGACCGGTGCGATCCGCGACCAGACGGAGACCCGCGGCGCGTCCATCCACGAGCAGCAGCGCTCACTGTATCCGGAGCTCGCCGGCGCGTCCGGCGCCTATGCCCGCTGGGACGCAGCCAGGCGGTCGCGGGAAGAAGGCTACCTCGCCGAGGCACGCACCGACGGCGGACAGCGGGACGAGGAAGACCTCGCCGGCGGTGGCTACGAGCGGGTGGCACTGGCCGTGATCCGGGCGCTGTTTGGCGGCGGGCCGGCCGAGCTGATCCTCAACGTGCCCAACTCCCCCGTTGCCGTCACCGGGGCGGGTCCCGCATTGGTTGCCGTGCCCGGGTTGCCGGGTGACGCCGTCGTCGAGGTTCCCTGTTCTGTGACGCCCGACGGCGCGTTGCCGCTTCCGCAGGACCGCCCCGGCGGGCGCTTCCTCACACTGATGCGCCACGTCAAGGACGCTGAACGGCTCACCATCCAGGCCGTCCGGGACGGCTCCCGCGACGCAGCGGTCCGGGCCTTCGCCGCCCACCCGCTGGTGGGTTCGGAGGACCTCGGCCAGCGGTTGGTGGAAGGCTACGAACAGGCCTTTCCCGAAGTCCGGGGGCTGTGGAAGTGACGTCGCCGGGTTATTTCCTGAGCTCCTGGTACATGACGTGCAGTCCTACGAAACCAATCTCGGGATGATTGAAGGCCTCGGGAACGGTGGCCAGGATCCGGAACCCCATGGACTGCCACAACCACACAGCCCGGACATTGCTTTCCACCACGGCGTTGAACTGCATGGCACGGAACCCTGCGGTTTTGGCCTCCTTCAGGGAGTACTCGCACAAGGCGCGGGCGATGCCCCTGCCGGAATGCCTGGACCCCACCATGTAGCCGGCGTTGGCAACATGGCTGCCGCCGCCGGCCTGGTTGGCGTGGAATTCCCCGGTACCCAGGACCTCGCCATCGTCAGCCACAGCCACGAAGGTCTGGCCCGGGGCATCCTTGGTCCATTTGTCCCGTGCTGCGTCTTCAGCGGTGTCACGGTCCCAGGTGAAGGTCTCACCCTCGCGGATGACGGGCTCCATGACGGCCCAGATGCCGGGCCAGTCATCGGGGGCGGCGGGGCGGATGTGGAAATTCTTGTCGCGGCTCACAGCGGAAACGCTAGCAGCCCCGGCACCGGGATCACGCCACGCCCAAGGCAGGAGTAGTGTTTTCTGCAGGCAAAGCTGTGTGGGATTAAGGCAGGAGGAACGCTGTGCCGTTGATTCGCCGTGTGGCGCTCCTGTCCCTGCATACCTCGCCCATGGAGCAACCCGGTGCCGGGGATGCCGGCGGGATGAACGTCTACGTCCGTGCGCTGGCCATGGCGCTGGCGGAAAACGGCGTGGAGGTGGAGATCTTCACCCGTTCCACCAAAGCCGGGCAACCCGCCGTCGAACATCCCGGTCCCGGAGTCTGCGTCCACAACGTCATGGCCGGTCCCCGCCGGAAGCTGCCCAAAGAAGAACTTCCCGCCCTGCTCCACCAAATGGTGGAGCAGATCGATGCCATCCGCCGCAGCCAGCCGCACGGACGGTACGACGCCATCCACTCGCACTACTGGGTGTCGGGCGTGGCGGGCCTTGAACTTGCGGAGCTGTGGAACGTGCCGCTGGTCCACACCATGCACACCATGGCGAAGGTCAAGAACCTGGTCCTGGAGTCCGGCGAGCGCCCCGAGCCCCGACGGCGGGAAGAAGGGGAACAAAGGATCGTCGACGGCGCGTCCCGCCTGATTGCCAACACCCCCGCTGAGGCCGAAGAACTGGTCTCGCACTACGGCGCCGACCCGGACCGGATCGATGTCGCGCCGCCCGGCGTTGACCTGAACGTGTTCACGCCATCGTTCCGGCGGAAGGCGCGCAGGGAGCGGGGTGTCCGGCCTGAGAGCTTCCACATTGTTTTTGCCGGGCGTATCCAACGGCTCAAGGGACCGCAGGTATTCGTCAAGGCGGCGGGAATCCTCCGCAAGCGCCGTCCGGACATCGATCTTGAGATGACCATCCTCGGCTCGTTGAGCGGTGCCAAGGACTTCAACCTGCAGCAGGTCATCCAGGACGCAGGGCTCAGCGACATCGTCACGCACCGCCCACCTGTAGTGGCCCCGGAACTTGCCGGCTGGTTCCGGTCCGCGGACGTGGTGGTCATGCCTTCCTTCAGCGAGTCGTTCGGGCTCGTGGCGTTGGAAGCACAGGCGTGCGGCACACCTGTGGTCGCGACCAAGGTTGGCGGCCTGACCCGTGCCGTCTCCGATGGCAGGACCGGAATACTGGTCGAGGGGCACGATCCTTCGGATTGGGCCGATGCCCTGGAGGACCTGTACGACGACGTCCGCACGCGCGAAGACATGGGCAGGGCTGCGGCAACACACGCTGAGTCGTTCGGATGGCAGCGGACCGCCGCCATCACCCTGGAGAGCTACAAGGAGTCGGTGTCAGACCTGCTGGTACCTGGCAGGTGATGTCTTGGCGGCAGGGCTTCCGCTGCATGCCCGGCCCCGGCTGGTAGATTGGCGCGCACGGCGCAGGCCCACATCCCGGGCACGCACCGAACCGCCACCGAGCCGAAGGACAACGATGTCTGAGAACAAGGTCCTGACCGATCTTGAAATAGCCCAGCAGGCCACGCTGCTGCCGATCGAACAGGTCGCTGAGCGGGCCGGAATACCCCGGGATGCTCTGGAACTGTACGGGCGGTACAAGGCGAAGGTCGATCCCGCCCGGCTGCTCCCTGAACCGGGGAAGCCTGCAGGACAGGTGGTCCTGGTCTCGGCCATGTCCCCCACTCCCGCCGGCGAGGGCAAGTCCACCACCACCGTGGGACTCGCCGATTCCCTGGCCCGTGCCGGGCACAAAGTGATGATTGCCCTCCGGGAACCGTCCTTGGGGCCCATCCTCGGCATGAAAGGCGGTGCCACGGGCGGCGGGTACTCGCAGGTGCTGCCCATGGACGACATCAACCTGCACTTCACCGGAGACTTCCACGCCATCACCTCGGCCAACAATGCCCTCATGGCGTTGGTGGACAACCACATCTTCCAGGGAAACCAGCTGGGAATCGACCCGCGCCGCATGACGTTCAAACGCGTCCTGGACATGAACGACAGGGCGCTCCGGGAAGTGGTGATCGGCCTGGGCGGTCCCGCACAGGGTGTCCCCCGGCAGGACGGCTTCGACATCACCGTGGCCTCGGAGATTATGGCAATCTTCTGTCTGGCATCGGATCTGGAAGACCTCCGCACCCGGCTGGGCAGGATCACCTTCGGCTACACCCACGACCGGCGGCCGATGACCGTCGCCGACCTTGGCGTCCAGGGGGCACTGACCCTGCTCCTGAAGGACGCCATCAAGCCGAACCTGGTCCAAACCATCGCCGGAACGCCGGCGCTCGTCCACGGCGGCCCCTTCGCCAACATTGCCCACGGCTGCAACTCGATCATCGCCACCCGGACTGCGCAGGAACTGGCGGACATCGTGGTGACCGAGGCCGGCTTCGGCGCGGACCTCGGGGCCGAAAAGTACATGGACATCAAGGCGCGCTTCGCAGACGTGGCGCCTTCCGCCGTCGTGGTGGTTGCCACCATCCGCGCGCTGAAGATGCACGGCGGTGTTCCCAAGGAGGACCTGGCCCGCCCCGACGTGGAGGCTGTTGCCGCCGGGGTTGAAAACCTCAAACGGCACGTGCAGAACGTGGCGAGGTTCGGCGTCACACCGGTGGTGGCCATCAACAGGTTCGCCACGGACACCCCGGAAGAACTCGAATGGCTGCTCGCCTGGTGCGCAGCGGAAGGCGTGGAGGCCGCCGTCGCCGATGTCTGGGGACGCGGTGGTGGAGGCGACGGCGGCGACGAGCTCGCTGCCAAGGTGGCCGCCGCGCTCCAGGGCCCGTCCAGCTTCCGCCACCTGTACCCGCTCGGGATGCCGGTGGAGGACAAGATCCGGACCATCGCCCAGGAAATCTACGGCGCAGATACCGTGGAGTTTTCCGTCCCCGCGGAGAAGCGGCTCGCCGAGATCGAGCGGAACGGTTGGTCCGGCTTTCCGGTCTGCATGGCCAAGACGCAATACTCGTTCACCGACGACGCCTCCAGGCTGGGTGCTCCCAAAGGGTTCAAGGTGCACGTCCGCGAGCTCATTCCCAAGACGGGGGCGGGCTTCATCGTGGCGTTGACCGGCGCTGTGATGACCATGCCCGGCCTGCCCAAGGAGCCGGCGGCCATGCGGATGGACGTGGACGCTTCCGGCAAACCCACCGGCCTCTTCTGATCCTCTCTCACCAAAATCCCCCTTTTGGCAATCCCTCTCTCACCGGGTGCGAGAGGGATCGCCAAAAGGGGGTAAAAGGTGAGAGAGCGTCGGGGAAGGTGGGGGCGCTTAAAAGGCGAGCGGCCCTCCCGGTGGTTGGTTACCAGGAGGGCCGCTCGTCGCTTTGGCGGTTTAGCGCTCGATGTCGCCGCGGATGAAGGCTTCAACCTTCTCGCGGGCGATGTCGTCGTTGAACTGCTCCGGCGGGGACTTCATGAAGTAGCTGGATGCGGAGAGCAGCGGACCGCCAATGCCGCGGTCCAGGCCGATCTTGGCGGCGCGGATGGCGTCAATGATCACGCCTGCGGAGTTCGGGGAGTCCCAGACCTCGAGCTTGTACTCAAGCGAAACGGGGGCATCGCCGAAGTTGCGGCCTTCCAAACGGACAAAGGCCCACTTGCGGTCGTCGAGCCAGGCCACGTAGTCGGACGGGCCGATGTGGACGTCATCAGCGTGCAATTCGGCCTCGACGTTGGAGGTCACGGCCTGGGTCTTGGAGATCTTCTTGGACTCCAGGCGGTCGCGCTCAAGCATGTTCTTGAAGTCCATGTTGCCGCCAACGTTCAACTGGTAGGTCCGGTCCAGCGTGACGCCGCGGTCTTCGAACAGCTTGGCCATGACGCGGTGCGTGATGGTTGCACCGATCTGGCTCTTGATGTCGTCGCCAACAATGGGGATGCCGGCCTCGGTGAACTTGTCGGCCCATTCCTTGGTGCCGGCAATGAAGACAGGAAGTGCGTTGACAAAGGCGACGCCGGCGTCGATGGCGCACTGGGCGTAGAACTTGGCAGCCTGGTCCGAGCCAACAGGCAGGTAGCAGACCATGACGTCAGCTTTGGCTTCCCGCAACGCTGCTACGACATCAACGGCTTCTTCCGGAGCCTCGACGATTGTCTCGCGGTAGTAGCGGCCCAGTCCGTCGAGGGTGTGACCGCGCTGAACCTTCACACCGGTGGCCGGAACGTCGGCGATCTTGATCGTATTGTTCTCGCTGGCCCCGATGGCGTCGGCGAGGTCCAGGCCAACCTTCTTGCTGTCGACATCGAAAGCGGCAACGAACTCGACGTCGTTGACGTGGTACTGGCCGAACTCAACGTGCATCAGACCGGGAATCGTGGACTTCGGGTCAGCGTCGCGGTAGTACTCGACACCTTGGACCAACGATGCGGCGCAGTTTCCTACGCCGACAATGGCAACACGAATCGGATGTGAAGACACGGAACTCCTTTGGGAAAACCTCAGTGCCACGCGATGCCCCGGCTGAGCCCGGAGAGCGGCAGATTGGCACGGCGCCATTCGGCGCACACTTTTGCATTCTAACCAACACACGAGGGGCCGCCGTTATTCCCGGCTGGCCCCTCGCAATATGTCAGCAGCTTAAACCCAATCGACGGCACCCGGCGGGACGTGAGAGTGGATGGGTGGGGCTGGTTACTTCTGGGCCCACAGGTTGATGTCGGACTCGACGGCGAATTCATCGATCGCCGTCAGCTCCTCATCGGTGAAGTCCAGGTTGTTGATGGCGCTGAGCGTGTCCTCGAGCTGGCGGACACTGGAGGCGCCGATCAGCGCAGAAGTGACGGGCGACCCCTTCGGCTGGTCCCGCAGGATCCAGGCCACCGCCATCTGCGCGAGCGTCTGACCTCGTCCCTGCGCGATGGCGTTCAGCCCGCGGACCCGGTCGAGTTTGTCTTCTGTCAGAGCCGATTCCGACAGGAACCTTTCCTTGGCTGCACGGGAATCCGCAGGCACACCGTTGAGGTACCGGTCCGTCAACATTCCCTGGGCCAGCGGCGAGAAGGCAATGGACCCGGCGCCCACCTGGTCCAGGGCCTCATAAAGGTTGGGGCTGCCGTTCTCAGTCCAGCGGTTGAGCATGGAATAGCTGGGTTGGTGGATGAGCAATGGCGTGCCGAGTTCCTTCAGGATCCGGGCTGCCTCCAGTGTCTGCTCAGGAGTGTAGGAGGAGATGCCTGCATACAGCGCCTTGCCGGACCGAACAGCGTAATCGAGCGCGCCCATGGTCTCCTCCAGCGGAGTCTCAGGATCAGGCCGGTGGCTGTAGAAAATATCCACGTAGTCCAGGCCCATGCGCTCCAGCGACTGGTCCAGGCTGGAAATGAGGTACTTCCGGGAACCCCACTCACCGTACGGGCCGGGCCACATGTAGTAGCCGGCCTTGGTGGAGATGACCAGTTCATCGCGGTAGGGCTTGAAGTCTTCCTTCAGATGCCGGCCAAAGTTGGTCTCGGCCGAGCCGTCCGGGGGTCCGTAGTTGTTGGCGAGGTCAAAGTGGTTGACGCCGAGGTCGAACGCACGGCGCAGGATGGCGCGCTGTTCGTCGAACCGCTTGTCATCGCCGAAGTTGTGCCAAAGCCCCAGCGAGATCGCGGGAAGCTTCAGTCCACTGCGTCCGACGCGGCGGTAGGGCATGGTTTCGTAGCGGTTTTCCGCGGCCGAATAAGTCATACGTACCATCCTGCCACCGTGTCGCTCCGGGTGACGGCGCCGTCCGTCATGTGGGCGCCGTCACCTTTGGAGCAGCTAGCCTTGGTTGACGCGCACGACGGCGGCGCTGGCGCCGGGAAGCGTCAACGTGCCGTTATCCAGGGCTGCTTGTGCGTCCGTTGCCAGCAGCATCGCCCCTTCCACCGGGGTATCGAGCGTTTCCGACCCGAAGTTGCACACCACGCGAAGGTCTCCGCGGGTCATTTCGAGCCAGTGCTCCTCATCGTCGTATTCCACGGAGGTGTCCGCGAACCCACCGTCTGCCAGGACAGGATTGTTTCGGCGCAGCTGTGCTAAATCGCGGTACAGTGCCAGCAACTTGGCGTGGTGGCCGTCGGATGCTTCCTCCCAGTTGAGTTTTGAGCGGCGGAACGTCTCCGGGTCCTGCGGATCGGGAACCACGTCCGGGTCCCATCCCATCCGCTCGAATTCCTTGATCCGGCCCTTCGCCGTGGCTTCCCCCAAGTCCGGTTCCGGATGGGAGGTGAAAAACTGCCAGGGGGTTGAAGCCCCGAACTCCTCGCCCATGAACAGCATGGGCGTGAACGGCGACGTCATGGTGACCACGGCACCGATGGCCAACTGGCCGTAGGACAGCGATGCCGTCAGGCGGTCGCCAATCGCACGGTTGCCGATCTGGTCATGGTTCTGCAGGCAGACCACCAACGCCGAGGGGTGTGCCAGGTCCCGCCGGATGGGCCGGCCGTGGTGACGTCCGCGGAAGCTTGAGTAGCTGCCATCGTGCAGGAAGCCGTGTTCCAGGACCTTGGCCAGAACAGCCAGGGAATCGAAGTCGCCGTAGTAGCCGGTGGTCTCGCCACTGAGGTTGACGTGGAGGGCATGGTGGAAGTCATCGCTCCACTGGCCTTCGAGCCCATACCCGTTGTCCCTGCGGGGGTAGATCAGCCGCGGGTTGTTGAGGTCCGACTCGGCAATCATGGTCCGCGGGATGCCGGTTTCCGCTTCGACGGCATCACCGAGTGCGCCAAATTCTTCCAGGATGTGCACGGCGCGCTCATCCCGGAGCGCATGAACTGCATCCAGCCGCAAACCATCCACGTGGTAATCCCGGAGCCACATGGCGGCGTTTTCCAGAATGTAGCGCCGAACGTCGTCCGAGCCGGGACCGTCCAGATTCACCGAGTCGCCCCAGGTGTTCCCCTCACCGGACTTCAGGTACGGGCCAAACTTGGGCAGGTAGTTGCCGCTGGGTCCGAGATGGTTGTAAACGACGTCCTGGATCACTCCCAGCCCGGCCGCGTGGGCCGCATCCACAAACCGCTGATAGGCCGCCGGTCCGCCGTAGGCCTCATGCACGGCGTACCAGAGGACGCCGTCGTAGCCCCAGTTATGGACGCCGTTGAAGGCGTTCACCGGCAGCAGTTCGATGAAGTCCACGCCCAGGTCCACCAGGTAATCGAGCTTCCCGATGGCTGCTTCCAGGGTGCCTTCCGGTGTAAAGGTCCCAAGGTGCAGCTCGTAAATAACAGCACCCTTGAGGCTGCGGCCCTTCCAGTTGTGGTCCTTCCACTGGTGGGCGGAGGGATCGAAAGTCGCTGACAACCCATGAACGCCGTCGGGCTGCCGCCGTGATCGGGGATCCGGGAACGGCCCTTCGCCGTCCACGATGTAGCCGTAAGGGACGGCCTCGCCGGCCGCCACCCCGGCGGGGGCGCGCCACCAACCCTGCGCGCCGCCGTCGTTGTTTTGCTCCATGCTGTACTCGCGGCCGTCCGCGAGCAGCTTTACCGAACGTGCGTCCGGTGCCCACACATCAAAAAGCTCTTTTCCAGCAGCGTGCTCCATCAAGCTCCCCTATACATTCAAGCGTGTGCAGTAACGGTGTGGCGCGGCGCTTCAGTCAACCGGGACCAGCAGCGCCACCGGGTAGTGCTCCAGCAGCGTAGCCAGCGGGACAGGACCGGCGTCGAAAGTGGTTCCCGTCAGTTCGTCGCGGCTCTTGGCTGGAAGGTCCACAGCGGTGTCCCGCCAGCCGCCATTGCGCTCCAGGGCTTTGGGAAGCCTGGTGGCAACGGTCACTGCGCCCGGGGCGTCCGCGCCACGGCTGAACGCCACCACGTGGGCGGCCGCTGCGCCGGTGGCAGCCACCGGCTGGTACCCGCCGAACAGCTCCGGACGATCCCGCCGCAGCCGCAAGGCCCTGGACACCACCAGGAGTTTGGCGGCCTCGTTCGTCCTGGCCGGGCGTGCGCCGCCATCGAGTTCCGCGAGCGCATCAATCCGTGCCTGGAAGTCCACAGGCCGCCTGTTGTCAGGGTCCGTCAGGGAACCATCCCGGAATTCCGTGCCCTGGTAGACGTCGGGCACGCCGGGCATGGTCAGCTGCACCAGCTTGGCGGACAAGGAGTTGGACGTACCGTACGGCTCAAGTTCCGCGACGAAGTTCTCCAACGCGGCCCCGACCTCCGGAACATCGAAAACGGAGTCGACGGCGGCAGCCAGGTGCCGCTCGAACTCCAGGTTGGGGTCGGTCCAGTTGGTGGAGTTGCCGGCCTCGCGGGCAGCCTTGAGGGCGTAAACCTGAAGACGGCTGCGGTCCGCCGGCCAGGCACCGGCGATCGCCTGCCAGATCAAGGCGGACAACGGACCGTCAGGAATCGGCGTCAGGTCCTGGACCGTGCCGAGGAAGAGTTCCCACTCGGGGACCGACTCGGAGATCACGGAAATCCTGGCCCTGGCGTCCTCGCTGCGCTTGGTGTCGTGGGTACTGAGCGTGGTCATGGAGAGCGGCAATTCCGCCTGGCGACGGGCCATCCTCTGGTGGAATTCCCCGGGAGAAACGGCGAACTCCGTGGGATCGGCACCCACCTCCGTGAGCGTACCGAGCCGGGTGTAGCGGAAGAACGCCGTGTCCTCCACGCCTTTGGCCATGACCATGCCCGAGGTCTGCTGGAACCGCCGGGCAAGCTCGCCGGTGGTGTCCAGCAGCAGCGGACGAAGTCCCTCCAGGACTCCGGCCAGCTCCGGCCGGTGCTTGGCCGCGTGCTCGATCGATTCTTCCAGGATTTCCTGGCCGTACGGCAGGTAGGTCCGGTAGACGGGGAACCAGCAGATGATCTCGGCGAGGGCATCGGCTACGTCCAAGCGCGGCAGCGCACTGGTTTCCTGCACCAGGCGGGACAGGCGCAGGATTTCCGAGCGGAGGATGCCGTCGGCGATGCGCCGCTTGGTGCCGTGGATCATGACCTGGTAGTTGGCAGGCTCGGCTTCGTCCCGGAGCCGAGCGTCGAGGTCGTCGAGGAACTCTTCAGCGGCGGGGTCGACGAAGAGCCGGTCCACATCTGCCAGGGCGTCGTATCCGGTGGTGCCTTCGCACTGGAAGGTTTCCGGCAGCTTCTCCCCGGGTTCCAGGATCTTCTCCACCAGCAAGTACGCGCCACCTGTGGCCTCCTTCAGCCGGGCCAGGTAGCCCTCGGGATCGGCCAGGCCGTCCGGGTGGTCGATCCTCAGTCCATCCACCAGTTCCTCACGGAACCAGCGGACGATCTCCTGGTGCGCTTCGTCGAAGACCCACGGTACTTCCACCCGCACCCCGGCCAGGGTGTTGACGGCAAAGAACCGGCGGTAGTTCAGTTCCGCGTCGGCCCGGCGCCATCCGACCAGCTCATAGTGCTGCCGGTTGTGGACGTCCTGCGGTGAGTCCCCTTCGGTCCAGGTGCCGTCGGCCAAAGGGAAGCGGTGGTCGTAGAAGTGCAATTCGCCGTCGACGATCCTGAGCTGGTCAAGGTCATCGTCTCCGCCCAACACAGGGATGCGGATCCGGCCGCCGCCGAAGTCCCAGTCGACGTCGAACGCTTCCGCGTACTTGGACGACCGCCCTTCCTTCAGTAACTGCCACCACCAGGCGTTCTGGCCAGGTGATGCTACTCCCATGTGGTTGGGGACGATGTCCGCGAGGACTCCCAGCCCTTCCTTCCGCGCTGCCTTGGACAAGGCTTCCAGGCCTTCCGGCCCACCACGGGACGGGTCCACCGTGGAAGGATCGGTGACGTCGTAGCCGTGATCGGACCCTTCCTCGGCGGTCAGGATGGGCGAGACGTAGACCCAGTCGACACCCAGGTCCTTGAGGTAGCCCGTCAGTTCCGCTGCATCCTGCAAGGTGAAGCTCGGACGGATCTGCAGCCTGTATGTGGAGACTGGAGTCCTCATGAGTCCGCCTTCTTCTGGTCTGCCTCAGAGTCGGCTTCCGCCTCCGCACCGGCAGTGTCCGCCCCACCCGGTTCCTCCCCGGCAGTATCCCCGGTTCCGGCGCCTTCGTCGTCCTTGTACCCCAACGCAATCGACGTGACTGCAGGCGCCGTCATGGAGGCGGTCTCCGGAGTGCTGGTCTGGGTCAGCGCCGCCAGCGAAGCGGCCACGGAGTGGTCCGGTTCCACCTCGGGAGTGCTGTGTGCCCGGAGCACCACCAGGGACTTGCCCGCCACCATGAGGATCTGGTCGGCCTTGACGATGTCAGCCTCCGCACCTTCTCCCCCGGTGTCGATCATGACGTCCCAGGCTGCGGCGTATTCGTCCGAGGGTATCCGGAATCCGACTTCGTCGACGTCGGCGTTGAAGTAGAGCAGGAAGTTCACGTCGGTAATCCGGCGTCCCTGATGATCCAGCCCACGGATGCCGTCACCGTTGAGGAATACACCTACCGAACGGCCCAAGGCGGTGTCCCAGTCCCCGGGTGTCATGGTGCTTGCGTCCTTGTCCAGCCACACGATGTCCGGAAGCCGCTCACCCTCACCACGGACAGCGGGGCGGCCATCGAAGAACCGGCTGCGGCGGAGCGTGGGATGCTTGGCGCGCAGGGCGCTGACGGCGGCCGTGAACTCGATCAACGGCTGGTCCACGGAGTCCCAGTTGATCCACGTGAGTTCGGAGTCCTGGCAGTAGCCGTTGTTGTTGCCCTGCTGGGTGCGTCCGAGTTCGTCCCCGTGGAGCAGCATGGGCACGCCCTGGGACAGGAAAAGGGACGCGATGAAGTTCCTTTGCTGCCGCGCCCTCAGGCCCAGCACCGTGGGATCGTCCGTAGGCCCTTCAACACCGCAGTTCCAGGAGCGGTTGTGGGATTCGCCGTCGTTGTTGTCCTCGCCGTTGGCCTCGTTGTGCTTCTCGTTGTAGGACACCAGGTCCATGAGCGTGAAGCCGTCGTGCGCCGTGACGAAGTTGATGGACGCGAAAGGACGGCGGCCCGAGTGCTCGTAGAGGTCGGCCGATCCGGTCAGGCGGGAGGCGAACTCACCCAGCGTTGACGGTTCGCCGCGCCAGAAGTCACGGACGGTGTCGCGGTATTTGCCGTTCCATTCGGTCCACTGCGGCGGGAAATTGCCCACCTGGTAACCGCCGGGGCCGACGTCCCACGGCTCGGCGATGAGCTTGACCTGGGACACCACCGGGTCCTGCTGGATGAGTTCGAAGAAAGTTGAGAGCTTGTCGACGTCGTAGAACTCGCGGGCCAGCGTGGAAGCGAGGTCGAACCGGAATCCGTCCACGTGCATTTCCGTCACCCAGTACCGCAGCGAGTCCATAAGCAGCTGCAGGGAGTGCGGGCTGCGGACATTCAGCGAGTTGCCGGTGCCGGTGTAGTCCATGTAGTACTTCTGGTCGTCCTCCACCAGTCGGTAGTAGGCCGAGTTGTCGATGCCCTTGAAGGACAGCGTGGGACCGAGGTGGTTGCCTTCAGCGGTGTGGTTGTACACCACGTCCAGGATGACCTCGATACCGGCGTTGTGCAGCGAACGGACCATGGCCTTGAAGTCCTGGACCTGCTGACCGGTATCGCCCTTTGAGCTGTAGCTGTTGTGCGGGGCGAAGAACCCGATGGTGTTGTAACCCCAGTAGTTGCTCAGGCCCTTGTCCTGCAGGATGCCGTCGTTGACGAACTGGTGCACCGGCATGAGTTCAATGGCGGTGACGCCGAGCTTCTGGAGGTGCGAGATCACGGCCGGATGCGCCACGCCTGCATAGGTACCGCGCTGCTCTTCCGGCACCTCCGGGTGCAGCATGGTAAGGCCCTTAACGTGGGCCTCGTAAATCACGGACTTGTGGTAAGGGATGCGGAGGAGCTTGTCCCCGTCCCAGTCGAAGAACGGGTTGATGACCACGCCCAGCATCATGTGGGGTGCGGAATCTTCATCATTGCGGGAGTCCGGGTCTCCCAGGTTGTACGAGAAAAGGGACGGATCCCAGTCGATCTGCCGGTGCACTGCCTTGGCGTAAGGGTCAAGCAGCAGCTTGTTGGGGTTGAACCGCTGGCCTGCGTCGGGGTCGTAGGGCCCGTGAACGCGGTAGCCATACTTCTGCCCGGGCTGCACCTGCGGCAGGTAGCAGTGCCAGACGTACCCATCCACTTCCTTGACATCCACGCGGACTTCGCTGCCATCGTCGTCGAAGAGACACAGTTCCACCCGTTCAGCCCTTTCACTGAACAGGGCAAAGTTGGTGCCGGTGCCATCGAATGTGGCGCCCAGCGGATAAGCCGATCCAGGCCAGACTTCCATGCGTTCTCCTCTTAGGTGATGCGAACAACTGCTGCAAGCCTACTCATGACCCCCGACACGGACAGTAACCTTACGGTTTTCCGTGGTCGCATTCCGCGATCAGCGAACCAATGACGCGGGGTACCGCAGCCATGATCGCCGAAGCTGTAAGGGGTCCTCCAGCAAAATCCTCCGACGCCGCCCGACCCGCCCGGCCATGGATCCCCGCCGCTGCCGCGGCAACAGCAGCCCAGCGGTCTTCGGGCTTCAGGCCCAAGGCGGCGTAAGCTCCGTCGTCGTCCATCAGGGCGTCCGTGGACTGCGCCAGCAAGGCGCCCAGGACCCCGGCCAGAACGTCGCCACTTCCGGCGGTGGCCATCCAGGGGGTGCCGTCGGACTGGCTGAAGACAACGCCCGACGGCGATGCCACCAGTGTGGTGGCGCCCTTCAGTAACACGGTGGCCCCCGTTTGTTGGGCGGCCTGCCGTACAAAGTGGAGCGGCCGCGACTCGACGTCCTCCCGTGTCACGGCAACCTCGCCCGTGGAGGGGAGCGAGGCAAGCAACACGGCCAGTTCGCCCGCATGGGGAGTCAGGATCCACTGCGGCGGGCACCGTTGCGGAAGGAGCTTCAGCGCACCGGCATCGACGACGACCGGCAGCCCGGCGTCCAAGGCAGCCTGGGCAGCGGTCCGGGCGTGGTCCTCCTGCCCGGGGCCGTCAACGCCCGGGCCCAGGAGCCAGGCCTGGACCCTGCCGGAGGTCTCCTCTTCCCAAAGGGCCTCGGGAGTCCTGGCCAGGACCTGCCGTGCGGCCGCCTCAGGCCCTACATAGCGGACCATGCCGGCTCCGGCCACGGCTGCGGCATGGACGCTCAACACGGCGGCGCCGGCAAATCGTGGTGACCCGGCGACGACGCCGAGCACCCCACGGGAGTACTTGTGTGACCGGCGTTGCGGATGCGGCAGGAGGGCACCCACATCCGGCGCTCTAAGCCGGCGCAGCTCAGGCGCCTGGGATGCCAAAGCGTCCTCGATGCCGATCTCCACCAGCACGGTCCGCCCGGCGCATCCCTCACCGGGGTCTGTCAGGAGCCCCGCTTTGATCCCGCCGAAGGTCACGGTGAGGTCCGCCTGCAGCACCGGCCAATGGACTTCGCCTGTACTGGAATCCAATCCGCTGGGAACATCACAGGCCACAACGCACCGGGGCCGCAGTTCCTGCAGGGCCGCCACGAGCTCAGCGGACGCACCGCGGAGGCCACCCCGGGCCCCCGTTCCCAGCAGGGCATCGATGACTACGTCATCCCCGGCGCTTCCGACGGCAAGTTCCTCGGCATTGCCACCCTGCAGGTGCAACACCCGGCCACCCGCGGCCAAAAAAGCAGCCAGAGCGTCCGGGTGCGCCTCCGGTGAGGCGAGCACCGCCGTCGTACGCATCCCGCGGCGGGCCAACATGGCGGCGGCGAAGAGGCCGTCCCCGCCGTTGTTCCCCTTGCCCACCAGGACCGTGAGGGCGGCCCCGGCCAGCTTTCGGCGCCTGCCCACCTCCCGGACCACAGCCTGGGCCAGCCCGTAGGCAGCCCGCTGCATGAGAACAGCGCCCCCACCGGCGTCCAGGAACGGTTTTTCCGCATCCCTGATCTGTTGTCCGGTGAAGGCGCTGATCATTATTCTGTTGTGTCCGTTCTATCCCTCGGCGAGGACAGTCGCCGTGGCGATGCCGCCGTCGTGGCTCATGGACAGGTGCCACCGCTTGACGCCCTTGGCCTCGGCGACAGCAAGCACTGTTCCCTTGACCTGGATGGTGGGGCCGTTCTGGTCGAGTCCGATCCAGCAGTCCTGCCAGTTCATGCCCGCGGGGGCTCCCAGGACTTTGGCGACGGCTTCCTTGGCAGCAAAACGGGCGGCCAGGGACCGGGTGTTGAGTTCCCGTTCAGCAGGAACAAACAGACGGTCCCGCAAGCCGGGGGTCCGTTCCAGTTGCCGACCGAACCGCTCGATGTCTACGACGTCTACGCCAATGCCAACAATCATGCCGTTATTCTACGGTCACGCTCTTGGCCAGGTTACGCGGCTGGTCCACGTCGTAACCCTTGGCTCCGGCCAGTTCAGCGGCAAAGATCTGCAGCGGAACCGTGGTGAGGAGCGGCATGAGCAGGGTGGGCGTCTCGGGAACGTAGAACACGTGCTCGGCGTAGGCCTTGACGGACTCGTCACCTTCCTCGGCGATCACCAGGGTACGGGCACCACGGGCGCGGACTTCCTGGATGTTGCTGACCACCTTGGAGTGCAGGGAGTCACGGCCGCGCGGGGACGGAACCACCACGAAGACGGGCTGGCCTTCGTCGATCAGGGCGATCGGGCCGTGCTTGAGCTCGCCGGCAGCGAAGCCTTCAGCGTGGATGTACGCGATTTCCTTGAGCTTCAGGGCACCTTCCAGCGCTACGGGGTAGCCCACGTGGCGGCCAAGGAACAGCACGGATTTCTCGTCCTTCATGCTGCGGGCCAGTTCGCGCAGCGGGCCGGACTCGTCCAGGATGGTCTGGATCTTGGCGGGGATCTTGTTCAGGTCCGCGAGGACATCCTTGATCTGGCCGGAGAAGATGTTGCCGCGCAGCTGTGCCAGGTAGAGGCCCAGGAGGTAGGCAGCGGTGATCTGCGCAAGGAAGGCCTTGGTGGAGGCAACGGCAATTTCCGGACCCGCATGCGTGTAGAGGACGGCGTCCGATTCGCGCGGGATGGTGGAGCCGTTGGTGTTGCAGATGGAAATCGTCTTGGCGCCCTGTTCGCGGGCGTAGCGGACAGCCATCAGGGTATCCATGGTCTCGCCGGACTGGCTGATGGAAACAACCAGCGTCTTGGCGTCCACGATCGGGTCGCGGTAGCGGAACTCGTGGGCAAGCTCCACCTCGGTGGGGATGCGGCACCAGTTCTCAATGGCGTACTTGGCAACGAGGCCGGCGTAAGCGGCGGTGCCACAGGCCAGGACGATGATCTTGTCCACCTGCTTGAGCAGCTCCGGGTCGATGCGGAGCTCGTCCAGCGTCAGCTTTCCGTTGAGGTCCGAGCGGCCCAGGAGCGTCTGGCCAACGGCGTCCGGCTGGTCGTGGATTTCCTTCTCCATGAAGGAGTTGAAGCCGCCCTTTTCCGCAGATGCCGGATCCCAGTCGACGTGGTATTCCTTGCCCTCGGCAGGAGCGCCGAAGAAGTCGGTGATTTCCACCGAGTCGGCGGTGATGGTGACGATCTGGTCCTGGCCCAGTTCGACGGCGCGGCGCGTGTAGTCGATGAAGCCGGAGACGTCGGAGCCGAGGAAGTTTTCGCCCTCGCCCAAACCAACCACCAGCGGGGAGTTGCGGCGGGCAGCAACCACAACATCCGGCTGGTCGGCGTGGACAGCCAGGAGGGTGAAGGCACCTTCCAGGCGCTGGCAGGCCAGGCGCATCGCCTGGGTGAGGTTGCCGGCGTCGCCGTTAAGCTGGTTGCGGAAGATGTCACCCAGCAGGGCGGCAGCAACTTCGGTGTCCGTCTCGGACTCGAAGGTGACGCCCTTGGCGATGAGCTCCTGCTTGAGCTCTGCGAAGTTTTCGATGATGCCGTTGTGGATCAGCGCCAGGCGGCCACCATCGGACAGGTGCGGGTGGGCGTTGCGGTCGGTGGGACCGCCGTGGGTGGCCCAACGGGTGTGGCCGATGCCGGTCAGGGATTCCGGGACCGGGTTTGCTTCGAGTTCGCTGACCAGGTTGCTCAGCTTGCCGGACTTCTTCCGGGAGGAGATGGTCCCGTCAGCCACCACTGCGACGCCCGCGGAGTCGTAGCCGCGGTACTCAAGACGACGCAACCCCTCCACAACGACGTCAAGGGCGCTGTGGCCAGCTCCCTGACGAGACGAATTGCCTACATAGCCTACGATTCCACACATGGGCACAATCCTAGCGGCTGGTGCAAACAACTGATGTGGGACGTCCTCCCTCACCGCCGCAAGCATGAGGCGTGCATCACCCACAATTCATCTGCCGGTCGTCGCGCATTTCCTGTTACGCCGCGCTAAGGGCAGAATCGAGAGCGTGACTTTGCAACGCACCGAAGCAAACGGCGACGGCGCTTCCCCCTTTGTTGAGTTGGACCGGCAGACCTGGTCCAGGCTCGCAGCCCAGATGGAGCAGCCCCTCAATGAGGAGGACATTTTCCGTCTCCGCGGCCTCGGTGACCCCCTTGACATGAAGGAAGTCCGGGAGGTCTATCTCCCGCTTTCCCGCCTCCTGCACCTTTATGTGGAGGCCTCACACCAGCTTCACGCCGCCACCACCACCTTCCTGGGCGAACAGACGCAGCGCACGCCGTTCGTCATCGGCGTTGCCGGCTCGGTGGCCGTGGGCAAGTCCACCATTGCCCGCGTGCTGCGCGAGATGCTGCGCCGTTGGCCGGGAACGCCGAATGTGGAACTCATCACCACCGATGGCTTCCTCTATCCGCTGGCCGAACTGAAGCGCCGCCATCTGCTGGAACGCAAGGGTTTTCCCGAGTCCTATGACCGCCGCGCCCTGTTGCGTTTTGTGTCCGAAGTCAAAGGCGGCGCCGAGGAAGTCCGTGCCCCCTGGTACTCGCACGTGACCTATGACATCGTGCCCGGCAAGGAAGTGGTGGTCCGCCGTCCCGATGTCCTCATTGTCGAAGGCCTCAACGTTCTGGCGCCCGCGCGTCCCCGCATTGACGGCAAGCAGGGCCTCGCATTGAGCGACTTCTTCGACTTCTCCATCTATGTGGACGCCAAGACCTCCTACATCGAGGAATGGTACGTCGACAGGTTCCGCAAGCTCCGCTCCACGGCGTTCGCGCAGCCGGAGTCCTACTTCCACCGGTACGCCACCCTGTCCGACGACGATGCCGAATCCACGGCGCGTGGCATCTGGAAGCGCATCAATGAGCCCAACCTGGAGGAGAACGTCCTGCCCACCCGCGGCCGGGCGCAACTGGTGCTCACCAAGGACGCCGACCACTCCATCCGACGCATGCTCCTCAGGAAGGTCTGACCCCGTGCAGTCCCGTCCCCTGCCGTCACGGCGGGCCTTTGCCGGCTTCCTCACCGCCGGGGCCGGCCTGGCCGCCCTCACAGCCTGCACTCCGGAAAGCTCCACGGCCTCGCCGGAGGTGTCCACGGCCACCCCGTCTCCCAGTACCGCGATGGCGTCCGAGCCTGCCGCGGTGACCCCCGCGGCCGCCGCATCCAGCACCCCGGCCAGCCCGCCGCCGTCGAGCGCTGCCGCGACAGGTTTCTCCCTCACCGATCCCGCCAGCCCGTGGGTGGTGGTCAACAAGCACCGCCCCCTCAATCCCCCGAACTACGTGCCGGCGGACCTGGTCCAGCCCGCAGTACGGCTCGCCGTCAGCGGCGAGGCCAGCATGGTGAACAGTACGACGGCGGCTGCCGCAGAAAAGATGTTTGGCGCTGCCGCAGCGGAGGGCGTCGTTATGACCCTGGCCTCCGGCTACCGTTCCTACACAACGCAGATCGCCACGTACAACGGCCATGTGGCGGGCAGCGGCCAGGCCGCCGCGGACCGCGCTTCGGCCCGCCCGGGCTTCTCCGAACACCAGACCGGCTGGGCGTTCGACATTGCCGACGGCGGCGGCGCCTGCAGCTTCCAACCGTGCTTCGCGGACCAGCCTGCGGCGATCTGGGCCAAGGCCAACGCGTACAAGTACGGCTTTGTTGTCCGGTATCCCTGGATGTTCCATGACACCACGGGCTATTTCTACGAGTCCTGGCACCTGCGGTACATCGGCGTCGATGCCGCGACCGACATGGCCACCCGGGGCATTTCCACGCTGGAAGAGTACTTCGGGCTGGAAGCCGCACCGGACTACCTGTGAGCTGCGTTTAAAAGGCACACGGCCCGTTTCCCTGGTACGCCGGGAAACGGGCCGTTGTGGTTGTCCTAGACGGAGAGCTGGCTGTTGGCGCCGAGGCGGTCCTTGACCACGGCAGCGAGACCCTTGCAGATCCGCTCAGCGGTCTCCATGTCTGCCGCTTCCACCATGACGCGAACCAGGGCTTCGGTGCCGGACGGGCGGAGCAGCACACGGCCGGTCTCGCCAAGTTCTTCCTCGGCTGCGGCCACAGCCGCCGCCACGCCTTCGTCCGTGGCAGCACGGGCCTTGTCCACGCCCTTGACGTTGATCATGAGCTGCGGCAGTTTATGCATGGCCGTGGCCAGTTCCTGGAGGCTGCGGCCGGTGAGCGCCACCTGGGATGCCAACTGCAGGCCGGTGAGGACGCCGTCGCCCGTGGTGGCGTAGTCGGAGAAGATCACGTGGCCGGACTGCTCCCCGCCAAGGTTGTACCCGCCGTCGCGCATTTCCTCCAACACGTAGCGGTCACCCACCGCGGTTTCGCGGATGGTGATGCCGGCCTCGCGCAGGGCGATCTTCAGGCCGAGGTTGCTCATGACCGTGGCCACCAGGATGTTGTCCTTGAGTTTGCCGGCCTTGTTGAGGGCCAGCGCCAGGATCGCCATGATCTGGTCGCCGTCTACCTCGTTGCCTTCATGGTCCACGGCCAGGCAGCGGTCGGCGTCGCCGTCGTGGGCGATCCCGAGGTCCGCGCCGTGCTTGACCACGGCTTCCTTCAGCGGTCCCAAATGGGTGGAGCCAACGCCTTCGTTGATGTTGAGGCCGTCCGGCTCCGCGCCGATCACCACGACATCGGCGCCGGCGTCCTTGAACACCTGCGGTGAACAACCACTTGCAGCGCCATGGGCGCAGTCCAGGACAACCTTGAGGCCGTCGAGCCGCTTGGGGAGCGTCTGGAGCAGGTGCACGATGTAGCGGTCTTCGGCGTCGGAGAAGCGCTGGATGCGTCCAACGTCACCGCCCACCGGCCGCTGCGGTTCCTTGCCAAGCTGCGCTTCGATGGCGTCTTCGACGTCGTCGGGAAGCTTTTGGCCGCCACGGGCAAAGAACTTGATCCCGTTATCCGGGGCGGGGTTGTGGGAGGCCGACAGCATGACGCCGAAATCGGCGTCGAGGTCCGCCACCAGGTAAGCGGCAGCAGGGGTTGGCAGCACGCCGGCGTCGTAGACGTCGACGCCGGAGCTGGACAGCCCCGCCTCAACGGCAGCGGCGAGGAACTCCCCACTGGCGCGGGGGTCCCTGGCGACGACGGCGCGTGGCCGCTTGCCATCGGTTGTGCGGTCATGGCCAAGTACGACGGCGGCGGCCTGGGCGAGCTGCATAGCCAGCTCCGCGGTGAGCAATCCGTTCGCGAGACCGCGCACGCCATCTGTTCCAAATAATCTAGACATCGGCTCAAGTTTAGACGACGGCGGCGCAGCGCCCGGCCACGGCACGTCCGGGAGCGTCACAAGCGTCGCTTAAACGGCGGAAGCCCGCCCCACCATATGGCGGGACGGGCTTCCGGTGAAGCGGGATTAACGCTTGGAGTACTGCTGGGCCTTGCGTGCCTTCTTGAGACCGGCCTTCTTACGCTCGATGACGCGGGCGTCACGGGTGAGGAAACCAGCCTTCTTGAGGGTGGGGCGGTTGTTCTCGACGTCGATCTCGTTCAGGGAACGAGCGATGCCGAGACGCAGTGCGCCAGCCTGGCCGGAGGGGCCACCGCCGTGGATGCGGGCGATGACGTCGTATGCACCTTCGAGGTCAAGAACGCGGAACGGCTCGTTGACATCCTGCTGGTGCAGCTTGTTCGGGAAGTAGTTGGCCAGCTCGCGGCCGTTGATGGTCCACTTGCCGGAACCCGGAACAACGCGAACGCGTGCAACGGCTTCCTTGCGGCGGCCAACAGCTGCACCGGCAACGGTCAGTGCCGGGCGCTCCTTCTTGGGCGCTTCCTCGGCGGGAGCGCTTTCAGAGGTGTAGCTGGTGAGGTTTTCCTCAGCCTCGACGGCTTCGGCGGTCAGTTCTTCGTTCTGAGCCACGATTCTCCTTGAATAAAAAGTTGTTTGGTGGCCAGGACTACTGGGCGACCTGGGTGATTTCGAAAGTCTTCGGCTGCTGTGCAGCGTGCGGGTGCTCCGGGCCTGCGTAGACCTTGAGCTTGCCCAGCTGCTGTGCGGCCAGGGAGTTCTTGGGGAGCATGCCCTTGATGGCCTTCTCAACAGCGCGAACCGGGTTCTTTTCCAGCAGTTCTGCGTAGTTGACGGAGGTCAGACCGCCCGGGTAGCCGGAGTGGCGGTATGCGCGCTTCTGCTCCAGCTTGGCACCGGTAAGGGCGACCTTTTCAGCGTTGATGATGATGACGAAGTCGCCCATGTCCATGTGGGACGCATAGGTCGGCTTGTGCTTTCCGCGCAGCAGTGTTGCGGTCTGGCTGGCAAGACGACCAAGGACAACATCGGTGGCGTCAATGACGTGCCACTGGCGGTTGATATCGCCGGGCTTCGGGGTGTACGTACGCACGGTTTTGCCTCGTTCTTGTTCTGGCGTTCATGTTTTAGGCGTCACGCATCAGCGCGCACCTACTATGTATGCGTTACCGGAGCAGAGGTGAGGGCTCTTTAGACCAGTCATCCCGGAACCTCGAAATGCTTCTTGAGTTACTGACCCTGCAACTGGATCCCCAATGGGCATGTGTGATCGAGATAGGACACGCACAACGACTATAAACAATACCGTCAGGCGGCACCCCGGGTCAAAATGGGGTATCCGCCCCCCGGGGACGTTCGCCGCGTGATGGAGACAAGATGACCAACGGGCCCGCCCTCCTGCTCCTCGCCACCCTCGCCGGACTCGCCTTGAGTCCCGTTGCCGAGTGGCTCATTGCACTGTGGCTGCCGCGGCTCGGCGGACTTCCCTCACTGAAGGTACGGATCACGACGGCGGCCGTCACCTCACTGCTGTTCGCTTTACTGACGTGGCGTTTTGGATTTTCCGCCGAACTGCCGGCATTTCTTTTACTGGCAGTCCTGGGCGTGCAGCTTTCCCGCATTGATTTCAGCCTGCATTTGCTGCCCAATCCCCTGGTGCTGCTCCTTTTAGGAGGCGGTTTGCTGCTGCTTGCGGGATCCGCGGCACTCGCTCCGGGTTGGCCGGACCTTCTGCGCGCCCTCGCGGGGAGCGCAATCCTGTTCGCCGGCTACCTGATTCTGGGACTTATTTCGCCGGGGAGCCTTGGAATGGGCGATGTGAAGCTCGCAGCACCCGTTGGACTGTACTTGGGGTACTTGGGTTGGCAGCAAGTACTCTACGGCGGACTACTGGGATTCGTGGTGGGCGGGGTGCTCACGGTGCTGATGTTACGCCTTGGCCGCAAGGAAAAAGCGGTGGAAACCGCCCACGGACCGGCCATGTTCCTGGCCACCCTGGGCGTCATTTTGGTACTCCAGTAGACAGTTGGCAGGTACCCGGACCGGACTCCTTTTGGGCCCTTTTCCGTAAGGCTACTGTCAAAACCAAGTAGTCCGACGGCTTCATTCCCGCGAAAACTGAGTACTCCCCTGCCCGCTTCCGGGTGGCCGGGTAATGCCCGTTTCGGCAATTCGAGTACGGCTACGCATTGTTCAGCTGCAGGCCCAGGGTGAATTCTTGATTTATCGAAATCCGAACCGCTAAGACAACACGGGGGTAGTTCGGAGGACGTAGCAAATTCATATAATTTGCGGACCTATATCTGAACAAACCAACTCACCAAAATTCATTCTGGGAAGGATTTTCCAATGTCTGCTCTCATGTTCACCATTACCTCGTACATCGCCGGCGTCAAGGACCGTTTCACCAAGGAAGAGAAGGGCGCGACGATGGTGGAATACGGCCTGATGGTCTCCCTGATCGCCATTGTCGTCATCGCCGGTTTGATCATCCTTGGCCCGGCAATCCGCGACCTCTTCATCGGCGTCGCCGGCAACCTGTAAAGCGCACGGACGGTTGGCTGCGATGGCGACTCCCGTCGCCGCCGCGGCCAACCTTTTCTTTAAGGGCACATTGCTGCTCGTCATTCTGGGTCTGGGAGACGGTCATGAAACCGAAAAGCAACGAGCGCGGCGCAGTAGCCGTGGAAATGGCAATTCTTTTACCTGTTCTACTGCTGATTCTGGTTGGAATTGTTGAGTTTGGACGCGCGCTCAACGTCCAGGTGTCACTGACACAGGCAGCCCGGGAAGGCGCCCGTCACGCCGCGGTCCACTATCAGGATGGCACTTTGGATGTCACTGGCACCGCGCTTGGTTCCGCGCCATCTCTCGACGGTCTCGGCGTGTCCGTCAGCGACAACGCATCCAGTTGCGCTCCCGGGTCAAACGTCACGGTAACAACCAGCGTCTCTCTGCCATCGATGTCAGGGTTCCTGGACGCTGGCTTCTTTGGCGCTCCGGGAATTTTTCCACTCAACATGACAGGCGTAGGAGTAATGCGATGCGGTGGCTGAAAAGGGTGGCGGCTCCAAATCCAGAGACGTCGGACCAGGACTCCAAGGAGCGTGGCGCAGCCACCGTGCTCGTCGCTGCCATGATGGTTGCTTTGCTGGGATTCGCAGCCTTGGCCGTCGATGTCGGTGCTCTTTACGCAGAAAAGGCTCAGCTCCAGAACGGAGCTGACGCCGCAGCCTTGGCGATCGCTACGGACTGCGCCGGCGGAAGTTGCGGCGACAGCACCGCTACCGGAAACCAGTTCGCCAACAACAACTCCAACGACAACACCAGCGGGGCGACGGTCAGCTTCCCGGCCGCAACGACGGTTCGCGTCGTCACCAACGCGCGGGACTCGGCAGGGGAAAACAGCTTCTCGCTATTCTTTGCACGCGTTCTGGGGTTCGAGACCACGCAGGTGGACGCTGAGGCTGAAGCATCCTGGGGTGCTCCTTCGTCCGCGACCACCTTACCTTGGACGGTGAGCGAGTGTGTCTTCAAGAAGTATCTTTCTCCAACCCAGCTCGCGTCGCTGAACTCCACTGGCACCTTTACGGGTGACCCCACGCCTACACACCTGTTGCTCCGTTACGACGAAAATGCACCAACCGTCCCCGGGTGTGCCGCGCAGAACGGTTACCAGCCTGGAGGCTTCGGTTGGCTGGTGACGGACACAGGATGTTCCACGGATATCTCGCTGGACTCTACAGTCAACGGCCAAACGGGCAATCACTACCCAAACAACGCCGCCTGCAATTCGGTTCTCACCAGCCTCCTGGATGAACCGAAACTCATCCCCCTTTTCAGCACAGCTACCGGCAATGGAAGCAACGCGAAATACACCTTGATCGGCTTCGCAGCATTCCAGGTAACCGGCTACAAGTTCAGCGGCTCTGGGGCCGTTGTCGATCCCCTTGCTCCCAGTTGCAACGGAAATTGCCGTGGGCTCCAGGGGTACTTCACCCGTTTCGTGTCCCTCGAAGAGGGCATGCAGGCAACCACAGGCGTTCCGAATTACGGCGCCTCGGTCGTCTCGCTCACCGAGTAGCCGCTGGAAGGGCTACTCCTCTACACAAAAAAACTCGAAGGAGTCGAAAGTGAAAGCACGCCTACTGGGAGGCATTGCAGCACTGCTGTTGGCAGTCATCGGTACCGTCTTGCTGGTTACCTATGTTCAGGGAGCCGACAAGCGGGCGCAGCAAGGGCTGGAACCCGTCAGTGTTCTCGTTATCAAGGAAAAGGTCCCCGCCGGCACCAAGGTCGAGGATCTCGGAAACAAGGTCAAATCTGAAACCCTGCCGCAGTCGGCAGTCGCGCAAGGGACAGTCAGCGCCCTCAGCGATCAAAAAGGGAAGGTGACGAGCGTCGATCTGCAACCGGGTGAGCAATTGCTCGGCGTAAAGCTGGTCAACCCCAACGAGCTCGTCCCTGGGACCGTCCCCGTCCCCGAAGGGCTACAGGAAACGACCTTCGTCCTCGCACCGGAGCGCATCCTGGGTGGCCGCATTGAAGCCGGTGACACCGTCACGGTCTATGCGTCGTTCAAGCTGGATGAGGCTGTACCTGCCGGTTCCGGCCTGCCCGCCCAGCTGACCGGGTGGAAGGACTTCACCGAACTGCTTTACCACGACGTGGTCGTCACTGCTGTTCAGCAGGCTGCTCCGGAGGCTGAGAAATCTGCCGGCACAGACAAGGGCGTTGCGCTTCCGAACGGCTCTGCCTACGTGACTGTTGCTGTCAGTGACGCAAACGCCGCCAAGATGGTCTTTGGTGCCGAATTCGGCTCACTCTGGCTGTCCAAGCAGACAGACAAGACGGTTAAGAGCGATCCCCCGACAACTACCTTCGGAGGGCTGGTCCAATGAGCCGCTTCGTAGCTATCACCGCCGTCCGCGATTTTGAAGGGCGGGTGCGTCAAGCCATCTCCGGCGCAATGCATGGCGACCTTCAAACGCTGTCCCCTGACGTACTCCAGGGTGGAACCGACGATGTCTTCAAACAGCTGACAGGGGCCCCGCCTGAGGTCATGATCCTTGGTCCAGGCGTGAACCCAACTGATGCCCTCAAACTCGCCACTGTGTTCGATCTCCAGTACCCGGAGATCAGTCTGCTACTGGTGTCTGTCCCCGAACCTGACCTTGTCCTGCGGGCGATGCATGCCGGAGTCCGCGATATTGTTTCTCCGGAAATCGAGGTTCACGAGCTACGTGTGCTGCTTGAACGGGCCTGTCTGGCTGCTGCCAGCCGCCGGCGCGGCATGCAACCCGCGGCTGAGCCCGGCCAGGATCGCGGCAGGGTCATCGCAGTCATGTCGCCCAAGGGAGGCGTGGGTAAGACTACCGTGGCCACCAACCTTGCCGTTGGTCTTGGTGCTGTGGCCCCGATGGGAGTAGTCATCGTCGATCTGGACCTTCAGTTTGGAGATGTAGCGTCTGGTCTTTTGCTCGAGCCTGAACACTCCATCACCGAGGCCGTGCATGGCCCTGCCGCGCAGGACTCGATGGTGCTCAAGGCCTTCCTTACCGTCCATCCGGCCGGGATCTATGCGCTCTGTGCACCCCGCAAGCCGTCCGAATCGGATTACATCACCGCCGAACATGTCTCACGGCTGCTCAACCAGCTGGCTACTGAGTTCAAATACGTGGTGGTTGATACCGCTCCTGGCCTCGGTGAACACTGTCTGGCCACGTTGGAATTGGCAACAGACGGTGTCTGGGTATGTGGGATGGACGTTCCAAGCATCCGTGGACTGCGGAAGTCCTTCAGCGTGCTCAAAGAGCTGCAGCTTCTACCGCAGGGACGCCATACCGTCCTCAATTTCGCCGACAGGAAGAGCGGCATTTCCGTCCAGGATGTCGAGGCTACTATCGGTGTTCCGATTGACACCGTGATCCCTCGGTCCAGAAATCTTCCCTTCTCAACGAACCGCGGGGTGCCCGTCCTTCAAGGAACCACAAGGGACGCCGCCTTCAAGGGCCTGAAGAAGCTCGTGGAGCGGTTCGATCCCCGATTGGCGGCAACCCCTCAGAACAAGCTGCACCGAAGGGTAGTGGTGTCATGAAACTCTCAGAGAGACTGACCAAGAACAATCCATTGACCGCAGTGGAGGTCGCTTCGGGGTCGCCTGAGCCGGGTAACGCGAGCATGGAAGCAGCCTCCGCTTTGCCGCTCTCGACCCCGGCGGCACCGATGCTCGGCGGGCAACTCTCGGCACCGGCCGTTGATGCCCTGGCAGGCCTGAAGCAGCGGGCTGCGTCGGCGCTGTTTGAACGAATGGGCACACGAAGCAGCGACGCATCAGCATCCGAAGAGGAGCTCAGGTCCTTTGCTGTTGATGAACTTTCGGCGTTCATCGACGATGAGCAGGTGCCCCTGTCACCCGAGGAACGTCGACGGCTGATACGGGAAATCTCGGACGAGGTAATGGGCTATGGCCCACTCCAACGATTGCTGGAGGATCCTTCTGTCACGGAAGTCATGGTCAACCGCTTCGATCAGATCTACGTTGAACGCCACGGACACTTGGCCTTGACCGATCTACAGTTCAGTTCCGACGAACACCTGCGCAAAGTCATCGAGAGAATCGTCTCCAAAGTCGGCCGTCGAATCGATGAGTCTTCTCCGCTGGTGGATGCCCGGCTGGAGGATGGCTCGCGCGTCAACGCGATCATCCCTCCGCTGGCTGTGAACGGTCCGTCGCTCACCATCAGGAAGTTCAGCCATGTTCCGCTCACAGTGCGCAATCTCATCGAGTGGGGTTCCATGAGTCACGAAATGGCGGAGTTGCTCAGTGCCTGTGTGCTCGCACGGCTGAACATCATAGTGTCCGGAGGTACGGGCACCGGTAAGACCACACTCCTCAATGTTCTCTCCTCCTTCATCCCGGAGTCGGACAGGATTGTGACCATCGAGGATGCCGTTGAACTCCAATTGCAACAACGGCATATTGTACGACTGGAGAGCCGACCGCCAAACATCGAAGGCAAAGGCGCTGTCACCATTCGCGATCTGGTTCGCAACTCGCTGCGCATGCGGCCCGACCGGATCATTGTCGGCGAAGTCCGTGGCGGGGAGTCGTTGGACATGCTCCAAGCCATGAACACCGGTCACGATGGCTCGCTGTCCACTGTCCATGCCAACTCGCCCCGGGATGCCATAGCGCGTCTGGAGACGCTGGTCTTGATGGCTGGGATGGACCTGCCCCTGCGTGCCATCAGAGAGCAAGTGTCTTCTGCCGTGGATCTCATCGTGCAGGTGACGAGGCTTCGTGACGGCACGCGGCGGGTGACACACGTTACTGAGGTCCAGGGCATGGAAGGAGATGTCGTAACGCTTCAGGACTCCTTCTTA
Source organism: Paenarthrobacter sp. NCHU4564 (assembly GCF_052156435.1). Lineage (NCBI taxonomy): Bacteria > Bacillati > Actinomycetota > Actinomycetes > Micrococcales > Micrococcaceae > Paenarthrobacter > Paenarthrobacter sp. NCHU4564. The sequence continues at coordinate 217,394 of NZ_JBQLIS010000002.1, read as the reverse complement.
TTCGACTATTCGGCCGGACTTGATGCTCAAGGGCGTTTCCTTGGGCGTGCTCTTCCAACCGGTATACGCCCACGGTTTCTCGACAGGTTTTCTGAGTTGGGCATCCACGTGTCTCCGTCTGTCTTTGGCGTAGGTCCCGTCCCGGTCGGGAGGCGATGAGAATGGACTCGCCAATCCTTTTTGTCTCGTCGATTGCTTTGTGCTTTGCGGCCCTGCTTGTGGTGTTCATCTTTGTACTGAAACCCCGCAATGGACGGATACCCCTGGAACGGCGGCGTGACGGTGTCGTTCCGGACAGTTCTACCGTTGGCCGGGTTTCCCAATCAGCTGTTCAGTTCGTCGACACAGCAATGGGACGGTCCGGCGGGCCCTTCAACAGGGAGGTTCTGTACATGGCGGGCGTCAAGCAGGCCCCTGCCGATTTCACTGTCATGGTCGCTTTAGCTACGGTCATCGTCGGGGTCTTGGCTTCCCTGCTGCTGAACCTGTTGGTGGGAATCCTGCTTGCCATCGCAACGCCCTTCATTGCCAAGTTGGTCCTGGCCCTCAAGACCGGGAAACGACGCAGCGTCTTTGATTCCCAAATGACCGACACCATCCAGATGTTGATCGGTGGCCTTCGAGTCGGGCACAGCATCATGCGCTCCCTTGAAGCTGCGGCCCAAGAGGCCCAGGCCCCCACATCCGAGGAACTCAGCAGGATCGTCAACGAAGTGCGGATCGGAAAAGATCCCCGCCAAGCCCTTGAGGACTGTGCCGATCGCATGGACAGTGACGACTTCCGCTGGATTGGGCAAGCCATCCAGATCAACAGGGAAGTGGGCGGTGACTTGGCAGAAGTTCTCGACCAAGTCAGTGGCACGATTCGTGAACGAAGTGAAATCAAGGCGCATGTCAAAGCGCTCAGCGCTGAAGGCAAAATCTCTGCCTACATCCTCATGGCCCTGCCGGTCGGCGTTGGCCTGATCCTGACGGTTATGAATCCAAAGTACATGTCCATCTTCGTCACGAATATTTGGGGCATCGGGATGCTCGTCGTCAGCGCCATCTTGTTCGTCATTGGCGGCTTCTGGATGAGCCGCACTGTGAAGATCAAATTCTAGGAGTACGTCATGAGTCCCATCGCATGGCTGATCATCGCTACCATCGTTCTTCCTGTCGCCTACTTCGTGTGGTCCTTGTCGGCCATAGACCGCAAGGGCGTCGTAGCCATTCACACGAATCTGGGGTCGGGCTTCGCCCAAGGTGCCGGAGTCAGTATTCAGCGCACACCGCTAATGCTCGGGGTGGCCCGCAAACTAACCCCGGGCAGTTACGAAGCCAAGATCGATCACTGGCTTGCTCTGGCCGGACGACCAAAATCCATGCCATTGACAAAGGTCATAGCGCTTAAGCCCACCCTGGCTCTTGCCGGCGCTGTGTTCGGCATTTTGCTGATTCTCGCCGGGCCAAGCCCCCTGAGCATCGGATTTACGCTGTTCCTGACGGCGTTGCTGTATTTTTTGCCGGACCTGCTGGTCTACAACACGGGCATTAAGCGTCAGGAAGCAATCCAACTGGAATTCGCCAATACCCTCGACCAGATGCTGATCTCCGTCGAAGCCGGCCTCGGCTTCGAAGCGGCAATTGAACGGGCCTCAACCTACGGGGCAGGACCGTTGGCGCATGAACTGATGCGCACCCTGCAGGACATTCAGGTGGGCCGGCCCAGACAGGAGGCCTACGAAGCTTTAGCAGAGCGCTGTGTGGCAGCCGATATCCGTAGCTTTGTGCTGGCTGTCATCCAGGCAGACAAATACGGCATCGGCATTGCCAACGTGCTTAGGGCCCAAGCCAAGCAGGCTCGCGTTAAACGGCGACAAGTTGCGGAAGAGAAAGCCATGAAACTGCCCGTCAAGGTACTTTTCCCGCTTCTCTTCTCCATCTTTCCGGTGCTCTTCATCGTCCTTCTCGGACCGGCTGTCATCAAAATCTTCGAGGCTTTCAGCTGAGCCTGGCCAGCGGGAAATAGACCGGCCCTCCGCGGATCCCAGACCGCGGACGGCCACAACGGCCCCCTTCCGGTACCCAGAGCCGGGAGGGGGTCCTCCAATGTCCGGGCCCAGCCACCCGGACCCGACCGTAGACAGCGGACTACTCCCGCTTGGCCCGCGTCAACTCCGCCCGGGCCAGCAACTCGTCATTGGATGGGTAGGCCACTTCTTCCAGGACCAACGGGTGCGGGGCCGCCAGCAAGGACTTCGGATCCCGGGCGCGGGCCAGCAACCGCTCGTGCAACCAGGCCGGAGGTTCCAGGCCCTCCCCCACCCGCAAGGTGGAGCCCACAAGGGAGCGCACCATGTTGTGGCAGAAGGCATCGGCCTGCACCGTGGCAACGATGATTCCGTCCGGACCGCGGTCAAAGGAGAAGCGCTGCAACTCGCGGATGGTGGTCGCACCTTCGCGGGGCTTGCAGTAGGAACGGAAGTCCTGCAGGCCAAGCAGCAGTGATGCCCCGGCGTTCATCAAGGCCACGTCCAATGGGACCTTATGCCACAGCGTGATCCCACGAAGCACCGGGTCCCAACGCTCGGTGCCGTCGGCAATCCGGTAGCTGTAACGACGCCACAGGGCTGAGAAGCGGGCGTCGAATCCGGCAGGCGCCAGACCGGCGTCGTGCACTTCGATGGAACCAGTGAGGTCGCCAAGAACCCGGCTCAACGCGCCGCGAAGGCGACGCAGCAGCGAAACGGAAGGATCGACGTCGTGCCCCCGCGTCAGGCCGAACCACTCCGCGGAAGTGAAGTCGACGTGGACAACCTGCCCGCGGGCGTGGACGCCAGCGTCCGTGCGCCCCGCGACCGTGACCCGCACGGGCCGCCGCACCAACAACTCAAGTGCGTCCTCGAGCGCACCCTGGACAGTCAGAAGTCCCGGTTGCACGGCCCAGCCATTGAACGGACCACCGTCGTAAGAGAGGTCCATCCGGATACGCAAAAACCCGCCGCCCTCAGAAACGGGGGCAGCGGGTTTTTGTTGATTCATAGACCCAAGTCTACTGAATTACTTCTTGTCCTCTTCGGCCGGAGCCTCTTCGGTCTGAGCTTCTTCAGTCTCGGCTTCGGGGGCCTCGGCAGCTTCAGCTTCGGGAGCCTCAGCAGCTTCGGTCTCTACAACCTCTTCCTCAGCAGGAGCTTCGGCTGCCGGAGCAGCCTGGGCAGCAGCGGCAGAAGCTTCAGCAACTACAGCCTGCTTGGGGGAAACGGGCTCGAGAACGAGTTCGATGACAGCCATGGGAGCGTTGTCGCCCTTGCGGTTGCCGATCTTGGTGATACGGGTGTAGCCACCATCGCGGTTCTCAACGGCGCTGGCGATGTCGGTGAACAGCTCGTGGACGATGCCCTTGTTGCTGATCAGGCCGAGAACGCGGCGGCGGGAAGCGAGGTCGCCACGCTTGGCGAAGGTGACCAGACGCTCTGCGTACGGCTTGAGGCGCTTGGCCTTGGTAACCGTAGTGGTGATGCGCTTGTGCTCGAAGAGCGAAGCTGCCAGGTTCGCGAGCATCAGGCGCTCGTGAGCCGGGCCGCCTCCGAGGCGCGGACCCTTAGTGGGGGTAGGCATAGTTATTTCTCCTGTTGTGTAAGCCGGCCGGATCCATCACTGGACCCGTCGACCAAGATCTGCTTGTTAGAGCTCGTCGTCGCTGAACGCGGCGTCGTCCTCTTCGATGGCTGCGGCGCGGGCTGCGAGGTCGAAACCGGGAGGGGAGTCCTTCAGGGACAGACCCAGTTCCACGAGCTTTGCCTTGACCTCGTCGATGGACTTCGCACCGAAGTTGCGGATGTCCATCAGGTCAGCCTCGGAGCGGGCAACGAGTTCACCCACGGTGTGGATGCCCTCACGCTTGAGGCAGTTGTAGGAACGGACCGTCAGGTCCAGATCCTCGATCGGCAGAGCCATGTCAGCTGCCAGGGCAGCGTCTGTGGGCGACGGGCCGATCTCGATACCTTCAGCTGCGGTGTTCAGCTCACGGGCCAGACCGAACAGTTCCACCAGGGTGGTGCCTGCAGAAGCAACAGCGTCGCGCGGAGCGATAGCCTGCTTGGTCTCGACGTCGACAATGAGCTTGTCGAAGTCGGTGCGCTGCTCAACACGGGTAGCTTCCACGCGGAAAGTTACCTTCATGACCGGCGAGTAGATCGAGTCGACCGGGATACGGCCGATCTCGGAGTCGCCGGACTTGTTCTGAGCTGCCGAAACGTAGCCACGGCCGCGCTCGATGGTCAGTTCGAGTTCGAACTTGCCCTTCGAGTTCAGGGTGGCAATGTGCAGATCCGGGTTGTGGAATTCGACGCCGGCCGGCGGAGCGATGTCCGCGGCGGTGACGACTCCGGGGCCCTGCTTGCGCAGGTACGCAACAACCGGCTCATCGTGCTCGGAGGAAACCGAAAGGTTCTTGATGTTCAGGATGATCTCGGTGACATCTTCCTTGACACCCGGAACCGTGGTGAACTCGTGCAGCACGCCATCGATCCGGATGCTGGTAACAGCGGCACCGGGGATGGAGGAGAGCAGGGTACGGCGGAGGGAGTTTCCGAGGGTGTAACCGAAGCCCGGCTCCAGCGGTTCAATGATGAAACGGGAGCGGTTCTCGGCTACAACTTCTTCAGACAGGGTGGGGCGCTGTGCAATGAGCACTTAGGTTTCCTTTCAGCGAGCATCCGCTATATGACGCAACACAGGTGGTGGAAATCGGCTTCGGTTTCCAGCCTGACCAGCCGGACCATGCTTGCGAAAGGACATCCCTTCACAAGCAGGCCCGGCCGTCAGGCAGGTAGAACCTAATTAGACGCGGCGGCGCTTCGGCGGGCGGCAACCGTTGTGGGCGCTGGGGGTGACGTCCTGGATGGAGCCAACCTCGAGGCCAGCAGCCTGAAGCGAACGGATTGCGGTTTCGCGTCCCGAACCCGGGCCCTTGACGAAAACGTCAACCTTGCGCAGACCGTGCTCCTGGGCACGCTTTGCAGCAGCCTCAGCAGCCATCTGGGCAGCGAACGGGGTGGACTTACGGGAGCCCTTGAAGCCAACCTCACCGGCGGAAGCCCAGGAGATCACAGCGCCAGTCGGGTCCGTGATGGACACGATGGTGTTGTTAAAGGTGCTCTTGATGTGCGCCTGTCCAAGCGCAATATTCTTCTTATCCTTGCGACGCGGCTTACGAACCGCTCCACGAGTCTTCGGGGGCATTGTTTCTCCTACAGAAAGTTATCGGGGGAAAACCAGGTCAATCCCTTTGGGATTAACGTCCGGCCTTCTTCTTGCCGGCGACGGTGCGCTTCGGGCCCTTGCGGGTACGAGCGTTGGTCTTCGTACGCTGACCGCGTACGGGCAGGCCCTTGCGGTGGCGCAGGCCTTCGTAGCTGCCGATCTCAACCTTGCGGCGGATGTCAGCGGCTACCTCGCGGCGAAGGTCACCCTCAACCTTGTAGTTGCCTTCAATGTAGTCACGCAGCTGGACCAGCTCGGCGTCAGTCAGGTCCTTGACGCGAACGTCAGGGCTGATGCCGGTGGCAGCCAGGGTTTCGTGTGCACGGGTCTTGCCCACGCCGTAGATGTAAGTAAGCGCAATTTCCAACCGCTTTTCGCGGGGAATGTCTACGCCAGCGAGACGAGCCATAGTGGCGGTACTCCTTGAATAAACCGGAGGTCGTAGGCAGTACACCCGCACTGTCAGTGCGGCCCCAGCCTCCGACCGGGGGTACGCTGTCCGGGCTCTGTACTTCTGTCCCAGCTCAGCTTGTGCTGCCTTTATTTACTTGCGTGGGTTAGCAACCCAGGTTTGCCCTTGCGGGCGCTGATTCCCTTGCGGGGAATTAGCCCTGGCGCTGCTTGTGGCGCGGGTTCTCGCAGATCACCATGACCCGGCCGTTACGGCGGATCACTTTGCACTTGTCGCAGATCTGCTTGACGCTCGGCTTGACCTTCATGGCGTTCCTTTGCGTGTTTTGCAGTTGATCTGCTGGAGCGGCGCGGGACATGCCCTGCCGCCCAGCAATTTACTTGTAGCGGTAGACGATACGACCACGTGTGAGGTCGTATGGGCTCAGCTCCACCACTACGCGGTCCTCGGGGAGGATTCGAATGTAGTGCTGACGCATCTTCCCAGAGATGTGTGCGAGCACGATGTGCTTGTTGGTCAGCTCAACACGAAACATCGCGTTGGGCAGCGCCTCAGTCACAACGCCCTCGATCTCAATGACCCCGTCCTTCTTGGCCATATCCTCCGCTAACTGTTGTTTGCCGCAGTCCTCCGGTAGGCACCGGCGATCCAGCGGACGTTTTTTGTTTGCTTGGCCCTCTTGGAACCACCACACCAAAAAGGGCGTGGCTGTACAGACAACCAACAGACAACTTTACGCCACTGGGGCGTGAAAGTTAAATCCGTTCATGGTAGCGCACCTTTTCCGCCCCGTCACTCCCCGTCGTCCCGGTAGGCAGGGAAGCTGCCGGCCGCCGTCGTGATGCTTTCAGCCGACGTGACGCCGTCCAGAATCGCCAGGCGGACCGCTTCTGCCGCGGCGCTTTGGAGCGTGATGAGCGAGACCTGCCGCGCCTGCTCACTGCTGCGGTCAAGCCCGACGGCGCCAGTCGCCAACGCGAACACGGTGTCACCGTCGGCGAGGGTGTGGGAAGGATCAAGCGCCCGGGCCAGCCCCGCGTGGCCCGACGAAGCAGTCCGCCTGCACTCCGCTACATCCAGAATTGCATTCGTAGCGATGACGACAAGCGTGGTGTTGAGTCCCTGAGGTGGGGCCAGCGGGTCTGCGACCCTCTGCGCGCTCGGTCGTTCCTCCCCAACGGCCCCCTCGCCTCGCAAGCTCGGCCAGGGAACCCCGCCGTCGTGGCCCCACCTTAGACGCGCGCTGCCGGGTCCCAGCCCCACTGGCATCCCGAGCGCGTTAACCACCGCCAGCGCACCTACAATGACGCCACGGTCAAGCGTGATCGAGGATGTACCTATTCCGCCCTTGAACTGCCCTCGGGCAACAACGGCACCGGTTCCCGCACCAACGTTTCCACGCACGACGGCGGCATGGTCGCCTGAGGCAAAGGCTGCGGCGGCTGCCTGGTAGCCCATGTCCTCGTCGGGTCGGGCGCGCACGTCGCCACCGCGTCCGAGGTCGAAGATGGCCGCCGCCGGGACTATCGGAACCACGGTCCCGGGAACGGCGAAACCCCTCCCTTGCTCCTCGCACCATCGCTGGGCCCCATGGGCGGTTACCAGGCCGAAGGCGCTCCCACCGGTGAGGACCACGGCATCCACTGTGGATACGAGCGTCGTTGGATCCAGCGCATCGGTCTCGTGCGTCCCCGGCCCGCCGCCGCGGACATCCACGGACCCGACAGTCCCTGGCGGCGGCAGGACCACGGTCACCCCGCTAATCCACCCCTCACCAATCCTCTGGACATGGCCCACGCGAATACCCGCAACGTCTGTGATCTGACCCATGGCTCCATTCTGCACCTCAACCGCCGCCGCCAAGCGGGAGCCCGGACTCACAGACGAACACCCGGGGAACGCTCCGTAAACGGCCCCGGAAAGGTAAGCCAACTATCGCTTCAGGAGCCCGGTTTGCCGCAATCCCCGCGGGTCGTTGTGGTGAGCTAGGGCTGTCTCCGCCGCCCCGCTCCGGGTGCCGGCCCGCATTTTCGCCCGAAACGTAAGTGACCCATGACTACCCCACTGATAAGCAGCAGCACCGTGCCTGCGGACGAGACCAGCCCGCAGCAGCCGGCGGCATCCGGCCCGGTGTCCCCGCCCAGGAAACGGTGGACCGGACGCAGCCGCAAGGACTTCCTGGTTTTCCTGATGATGGCCCTGCCGAATCTGGCCCTGATCGGCACGTTCACGTATTGGCCGTTGGTCAACAACATCTACTACTCCACGTTGGACTGGACGTTGGGTTCGGCCTCGGCAACAGTCGTCGGCCTGCAGAATTACGTCACCTTCTTCACCAGCGATGACGCGTCAAAGGTTCTCGGCACCACCGCCGTGTTCACCGTGGTGACGGTGGGCGGGTCCATGGTGCTGGGGCTCCTGGTTGCGCTGGCCCTCAATTCAAAGGTTCGTGGTACCACGTTTGCCCGTTCGGCGGTATTCGCACCCTATGTCCTGTCCGGGGTGGGCGTCGGCCTGGTGTGGCTGTTCATCTTCGATCCCGGTTACGGCGTGCTCGCATGGATCCTCCGTGGGCTCGGACAGCAGAGCCCCCAGTGGATCAACGACCCCCAGCTTTCACTGGCGATGGTCATCATTGTCTACGTCTGGAAGAACCTCGGGTACTGCGCCGTGGTGTACCTCGCCGGCCTGCAGTCGCTGCCGCGCGACGTCATGGAGGCCGCAGCACTGGACGGGGCCAACAGCATCCGGCGCTTCTTCAACATCTCGGTGCCGCTGCTCTCCCCCACCACGTTCTTCCTGCTGATCACCACCATGCTCAGTTCCCTGCAGGCATTCGACCTCATCCGCATCATGACGCCGCTCGGGAACGGTACCAGCACACTGATCTACGAGGCCTACCTCCAGGCGTTCGGCGCCTACAACAGGGCAGGCTACTCGGCCGCCATCTCGGTGACCCTCTTCGCAATCCTGCTGGTCATCACTGTCCTCCAACTGCGCTTTGTTGAGCGAAAGGTCCACTACTCATGAGCGCGCAGTCTCCCGCCGCCGTCGTTCCTCCCCTCGAACCACACCAAGAGCCGCCGCGCGCCAGGCCGCTGTCCGCAGCCAACCTGGTCAAAACCCTGGCAACCGGCTACATCCCGCTCATCATTGCCACGTTGGTGGTATTCCTCCCCCTGCTCTGGATGGTGCTCAGTTCCTTCAAACAGCCCGGCGAGATCGTGACCACGGACCTGAAGATCCTGCCGGAGTCGCTCAACCTTGAGAACTACGCCACGGCCATGACCACGGTGCCGTTCGCGCAGTTTTTCACCAACAGTCTGATCGTCACGGCGGTTGGGTCATCCATCAAGGTGGTCCTGGCAATCCTCACCGCCTACGCGCTGGTGTTCGTCCGGTTCCCCTTCAAGAACGTGATTTTCGTGCTGATCCTGGTGGCGCTCATGGTGCCGGCGCAGGTCTCCATCCTGCCCAACTACATCCTGATCGCGGGCATGGGCGGGAAGAACACGCTGTGGGGCATCATCCTCCCCGGTCTTGGCACGGCATTCGGCACCTTCCTGCTCCGGCAGCATTTCCTGACCCTGCCGCCCTCCATCCTGGAAGCCGCCGAGATCGACGGCGCCGGGCATTGGCGGCGATTGTGGCAGATCATTGTCCCCGTCTCCCTGCCATCGGTAGCCACCGTGGCCTTGGTGACGGTGGTCAGCGAATGGAACGACTACATCTGGCCGCTCATCATCACCGACCGACCCGAAACCATGACGCTGCCGGTCGGCCTGACCCTGCTCCAGAACTCCGAGGGCAACGGGGCAGGCTGGGGCATCCTCATGGCGGGTGCTGTCCTGGTGATCGTGCCCATCCTGTTGGTCTTCGCCGCGCTGCAGCGCTACATCGTCGCCGGACTGACGCAAGGCAGCGTCACCGGCTAACAGTCTCCACCCGCACTATTTCGCATCTATGCACGTCATTTGAGAGGAAGCACCATGCGCACGAATCTTGACCGTCGGCATTTCCTTGGCCTTGCAGGCCTGGGCGCCGGAGCAGCAGCCCTGGCAGCCTGCGGTGGGCCGTCGACGGCGGGTCCCGGAACCGCCGTCGAAACGGCTGCCATCGACTTCAGCGGCGTCAAGCCCGCCGCCTCCATCGATTTCTGGACCAACCACCCCGGCAAGTCCCAGGACGTGGAGAAGTCCATCATCGATAAATTCCACGCGAAGTTCCCGGACATCAAGGTGAACCTTGTCACCGCAGGTGCCAACTACGAGGAGATCGCCCAGAAGTTCCAGACCTCCCAGGCGGCAAAGACCGGACTGCCCGGCCTGGTGGTCCTCTCCGACGTTTGGTGGTTCCGGTACTTCTCCAATGGCAGCATCATTCCCCTTGACGGGTTGGTGAAGCAGCTCGACATCAAGCTGGACGACTTCCAGAAGTCCCTGGTTGACGACTACCAGTACGACAACCAGCAGTGGGCCCTTCCGTATGGCCGGTCCACCCCTTTGTTCTACTACAACAAGGACCACTTCAAGGCGGCAGGCCTGCCGGACCGGGCGCCGGCAACGTGGCAGGAATTCGCCGAATGGGCGCCAAAGCTCAAGGCAACCTCGGGCGCCCAGTACGCCTACATCTACCCTGCACTGGCCGGTTACGCCGGGTGGACGCTGCAGAACAACCTGTGGGGCTGGGGCGGCAGCTGGTCCAAGGACTGGGACATCACCTGCGATTCGGAGAAGGCCGTCGCCGCGCTGCAGTGGGCGCAGGACTCCATCTACAAGGATGGTTGGGCCGGCGTTTCTTCCAAGGAGGCTGCCGACGACTTCGCCGCCGGCATCACCTCCGCCACCATTTCGTCTACGGGCTCTCTGCTGGGCGTGCTCAAGGCGGCCAAGTTCAACGTTGGCGTCGGCTTCCTCCCCGGTGGCCCTGAGGTCACCTCGGGCGTCTGCCCCACCGGCGGTGCAGGACTGGGAATTCCGAGCGGCATCAGCAAGGAGGAGCAACTTGCGGCCGCCACGTTCCTGAAGTTCATGACGGAACCGGACAACACGGCGGCTTTCTCGGCCGCTACCGGGTACATGCCCACGCGTCTGTCGGCCGACATGTCCGCCGTGCTGGCTGCCACGCCGCAGATCAAGACCGCGATGGACCAGCTGGCCGTCACCCGCGTCCAGGACAACGCCCGCGTGTTCCTGCCCGGCGCCGACCAGGAGATGGCCAAGGCCGCCGCAAAGATCCTCACCCAACAGGGCGACGTCAAGGCGACCATGACGGAGCTCAAGAAAACCCTTGAGGGCATCTACACCAAGGATGTGAAGCCGAAGTTGAAGGCGTAGCCCTTCTGACAAAGCAAGGAAGCGCGGGGCTGCCAGTGGTCCAATAACCACGGCAGCCCCTCGCCTGTCCTGTTGTTGCTAAGGGATCGGAACGGGCACGACGCCGAGCGGCGCCAACTTTTCTGCCCCGCCATCAGGTGCGGACAGGACCCAGATACCCTTCTCATGGACGGCTACGGAATGCTCCCACTGGCAGGAGCGCTTGCCGTCGGTAGTCACCACGGTCCAGTCGTCCTCCAGGGTGGCGGTCTCAATGCCTCCGCGTACAAGCATCGGCTCGATCGCCAGGCACAGTCCCGGGCGGATCTTCGGTCCCCGATGGTTTGTCCGGTAGTTCAGGACGTCGGGCGCCATGTGCATTTCGGAGCCGATGCCGTGGCCGACGTAGTCCTCCAGGATTCCCAGCGGCTTGCCCGGCACCGAGGAAACGTAGTCATCAACGGCATTGCCGATGTCGCCCACGAACTTGCCCTTGGCCAGGGCCGCGATGCCCCTCCACAGGGCAGCTTCCGTCACGTCGGAAAGACGCTGGTCTTCGGGGTCCGCCGTGCCCACGATCACGGTGCGGGCGGAGTCCGAGTGCCACCCGTCAACGATGCAGCCACCGTCGATGGAAATGATGTCACCGTCTTCGAGGACCCGGCCTCCGGGGATCCCATGCACCACTTCCTCGTTCACGGAGGTGCAGATGGTGGCAGGGAAGCCGTGATAGCCCAGGAAATTGGACTTTGCTCCGGCATCATTGAGGACCGCCGCAAAGACGTCGTCCAGGTCCTTGGTGGTGACTCCTGCCTTGGCAGCTGCGACAGCAGCATCGAGTGCCCGGCTGAGGACCAACCCGGCTTCCTGCATTTTCCGCATTTGCTCGTTGGTCTTGTATTCGATGCGGGGCTGACCGAACGCCATGTTCTCCTCTAAAGATTCCTGTGGAGCCGGTCAGGCCCCACGCTCCAACCATTTTCCCGCATCAAGGAGCGTGGTCGAAATTGGCTCGATTCCCAGGTCCCCGCGCAGCCGGTCAAGACGGTAGGTCCGCTCCATCCCGAGCTGGCTCACGGCATAGCGGGTCAGGCGGGGAGCCTTGCCCGTGGCGGCGGCTGCAGCTTCTGAGCCAACAGCAAGAGCCATGGCCACGGAGTAGGGAACGTACCGGATACCCACGTGCTGGTGGCCGGTGGCGTCGAGGACCTGGCGCAGCACGCCCCCCAGCTCCACCGGGGCTGCGTCAGCCACATTGACTGCCCCGCGGATTCCGGCGCAGCACGCTGCCAGCACGGCGCGGACCAGGTTGTCGATGTGTGTCAGCTGGTGGCTCACATCCTCACGGCCGACGGTCATGAGGTGGTTTCCGCGGATGTTGGCGACGAGCCGGGGCAGGAGGGTCCGGTCCCCTGGACCGTAGACGCCGTGTGGGCGCAGGACCACTGAGTTCGCGTGGCGGCGTGCTTCAACATCTGCGAGCGCCTTGCTGCGTCCATACGCGCCGAGGTGCCGGGAAGCTACTTCTTCTTCCGCCCGGTTGGAACACGGCGTCCACCACGGATAGACACTGGAGCTCGAGACGTGGACCAGGCGGGTCCCCGCGTACGCCTCCGCCACTGCGCGGGTGCCATGGACATTCGCCCGGTGAAAGATTCCCGGGTCACCCCAGTCGGCCACATGCGCCGCTGCATGAACGACGGCGTCTACCGCAGGCAGGTGCGCCGGTGGTACCCCGGCGAGGTCCCAGTACCTCAGCGAGGGTCCGCGACGACGCGCAAAGCGCACCACCTCCCAGCCCCGGGCTTCGGCGGCTGAAGCGACCGCTCCCCCTATGAACCCCGTGGCTCCCGTCACGGCGATCCTCATGGCGTGCCCCTGTCCCCGCCCGCGGGTCTTCCCGCGACGAGCGACCTCAGTGCCTGCCGGTCCGGTTTCCTGTGCCGGCCGCTCACGGGGATGGAGCTGACCAGTTCGATGCGGTCCGGCAGGGCAGACTCGTCGATCAGCCGTGGAAGTTCCTTCCCAAGCCTTGCGAGCAGCGTTTTGGCGGACACCTCCGGGGCGGGCACCACTGCCAGAACTACGGCTTCGTCTCCTATGGCGTCAGCGACCCCCACCATGGCGGCCGCACGGACGCCCGGGATCGAGAGGATGAGCGGCTCATACAGCGCGGGGTAGATGTTGGTCTTTCCCCGGATGATCATGTCCTTCTTGCGCCCGATCATCACCAACCGTGGCGGTCTCGTGCCGCCGTCGTCTGTCCCGTTACCCGCTGTGTTTCCCGGGCCGCTTCCGGCGGGTCCGTAGTCGAGCCGCACCAGGTCACCGGTAGCGTGTTCCACCATCGGTTCCCCGCCAAGGTACCCGCGGCACATGTTGGGACCGCTCGCGTACAGCTCGTGGTCTTCTCCCACGCGGATTACGACGGCGGGCAGCGGCTCTCCCAGGAAGTCACCTTCGCCGCTTCCATCGGGGGCCGTGAACCCGGCATCGGTTCCGCTGGCGAAGGCCAGCTTCTCCCTCCCGTCGGCGATTGCGATGGGAAGGAGCTCGGTCATTCCGTAAATGAGCTTGAAGTCGACCCCTGGAAGCAGTCCCATGGCCCGTTTGAGGAACGGCGCCAACACCGGAGCGGCCCCCAGCATCACGGTCTTGAGCGAGCCTGGGAGCACCACCGTGCCTTCCTCTACCGCGTCCAGGATCGGAGCCAACTGGGATGGCACAAGGAACAGGTGAGTGGCGGCGTCGTAAGGGCCTGCCGCCCCGGCCACGGAACCAAGCTCCGCGGCCAGGCGAAGGGGGTCGATGTGGGACGAGAACCCGTACCCGGGCATGGTCCAGTGCGCACCTGCAATGAGCGCCGGCAATCCCATCATCAACTGTTCGCTGTGGATGCGGTCACCAGGTCCGAAAGTGCACTTCCGGGACAGCTGGTCGAAACCCGCCGCCAGTGAACCCCGGGTGTGCACCACACCTTTCGGAGCGCCCGTGGTGCCGGAAGTGAAGATGATGACCGCCTCCTGGCCGGCATCCTTCTCCGCATCCCACTGAAGCGAACCGTGGTCGCTGTTTTCCCGGGCCAGGTGCCTGACGGGCGTCGCCCTTGCCGGAACCCCCGGCAGCCACGGGCCCGAGTAGTAGTGCCGGACTTTCATGGCACCGTAGTCCGGCAACAGCAGGCCCCTTCGGCGGGCCAACGGACGGAGCGGGCTCCTGGTGCTGAGCGTATACAGGAGCGACTCTGCCGCTGCCCAGCGCGGCGCCGCCAGTTCGGCGCGGTCATGGAACAGTGAGGGGCCAATACCCGGATCAATGAAGACCACGGAACCACCAGCCCGGACTGCCCCGAGGGCCAGGGTAAAAGCGGCCGGGCTGGGACGGACAGAAAAGAGCATCCGCTCCCTAGCGCCGAAACCGTCAGCCGCCAGGCTTCGCGCTGTCGCTTCGATCCCGTCCACCAGTTCCCTGTAGGTCATGGTGGGCCCCGGTCTCGTCCTGCCCTGCTTCCGCCCAAGGCGAGGGACTGCCCTGCCCGGCGCCGTGATGGCAGGACTGTCCGGGTTCCTTTCCGCGGCGGCATAGACCGCTGCGATGAGGTCCACGGCGCTCTGCGTCCCTGTTGTGGTGGCCGTTGTCGCCGTCGGGGCCGACGTCGCATCACCGGGCATTGGCCACCTCCAAGCTGCTGTAGCCGGGAATCAACACCCGCCTGCTCACCTGCCGGGACGCAATCACCCAAGGTCGCTGGGCGTGGCGGTCCAGCAGAACCTGCAGCACCGCGTTGATCTCCGCCATGGCCAGCGGCATGCCGATGCAAAAATGTGGCCCGGCACCAAACCAGAGTTGGCGCGCTGCCCCGGGCACCGGCTGTCCGGGATCAAAACCGCCGAGGCTTTTGGACGCATGGATGGTGGACAGCAGGATCCTGTCGCCCTGGCGGACGGGTATGCCACCAAGCCTGGAGGCCGCCATTGAGTCGCGGAGCATCATGGGTGAGGGAACGGTGTAGCGCAGCGCTTCCGTAACAGCAGCCGGAAGCCCGTCCCGGTTTTTCACCAGGCCCTCCAGCCGTCCGCTGTCAGCCAGCAAGGCAATCAGCCTCGGCACAAAGGACACCAGTGTTTCCGTGCCCACCATGACAAAAGCGCTGATGATCCCCATGGCCTCCTCCTCCGACATGCCCAGGCTGCGCAGCCGGCCAGGGAAGCTGCCGGGATCGCTGTCACGGTAGGCGGCCTTCGCCGGCCCCGCCAGCACCTCGACGGCGGCCCTGCCCTTGGCGGCTTGGCGTGCGGTCAGGGTGGGACGCCCCAGACGAACGAGCGAAGAAATGGACGAGCCGAGGTCGTACAGTTCCCTGTCCGGCAAGCGCCCGGGAGCATCTTCCGGAATCCCGAGGAGACGGGAGATGACTCCCCCGGCCAACTCCTTGACGCAGTCCACCAGGTCCACCCGGGCATCGGCATCCAACTCACGATCGACCCTGGAGCGCAGTGCCTGACCAGCAGGTTCCACGATCCCGGACACCTGCCCCGGAGTGAACAAATCGGCCAGCTTCCGCCGCAGTTCGCGATGCTCCGGTCCGTCCATGTTGACCAGGGCCCGGGGTCCAACCACGGGTGTCCAGAGCGCTCCTGATCCTGACGGGCCGTTCTTGACGAAGCGCTCCCCGTCCATCAGCACCTGGCGGATCAGCGCGGCGTCGCTGACCAACACCCCCAGCCCAGGAAGCCGCATCACCGGCCGGAGACTGCCCAAACCGCGAATCAGCGGGTAGAGGACAGGATGGGCAGCAAGGTGCACCTTCTGTTCCCAGTGCCCGGCCTCGATCATCGGATATCCACGTGGTCGGGCCGGTACCTGTGGTCCGCGTACCAGGCGAGGGTGTTCTTCAACCCCCAGGCTTTCACCCTGCGTGAGGAACCATGGACCACCACGTCACGGCGAAGGGCATAGTTGCGGGTCAGCTTGCGGACTCTGTTGGATAAGGCCCGGTCCTCGTGGAGGTCCTCGATCCGGGACCGGGGAAAGCCTCCTGACCGGGTGTACATCTCCGCGGTGATTGCCATGTTGCAACCCGGCAGCATCTGGTACGGCCCCAGGTAGCCCTCCCCCTTGTTACCCGGCCGGATGCGGCCAAAGAAAGATGCCACCTCCACGGCCAGGAGCATCATGCGGCGCTCCCACGCGGTGATGCCCTCATCGTCACGCGGAATCAGTTGGCCCGCAATCAGTTCCAGTCCGTCGCCAAAGGCCTGGACGATCCGTGCCGTCCACGTGGGCTCGGGCAGGCAATCCGCATCGGTGCGCGCCAGCCATTGCGCTCCGTGATCCACACCGAAACGCATGCCGGTGTCTGCTGCCGCGCCGGTGCCTTTCTCGGGATCGTGAACCAGCCGCACATCGAGCCACGGATGCGCCGCGGCAAAACGGGCCACAATCCCACAACTGTCGTCGGTGGATCCGTTGTCCACCACCACAACGCTGAAGTCCCGGTACTCCTGGGCCGCCAAAGCTTCCAGCGTCTGCAGGACCAGTTTCTCCTCGTTAAGCATGGGAACTGCAATGCACAGACGCTGGACTGGTGCCGTGCTGTCCAACTGCGGGTTCCGTGCCGATAGTGTCACAGCCGCACCACGGCCATGCCCAGGCTCACGCCGCCGGCAAGACCAACCAGGGCCACCAGATCACCGGGTGCGCAACGGCCTGTGTCCATGGCCACTTTCAACTGCAGGGGAAGACTGGCCGAGGCCAGGTTGCCGAACTCTTCCACGGTGGGCACCAGGAGTTCGGGGGCGACCCCGGCACGCGCTGCGAAAATCTCACGGTAGGGGGCGCTCACCTGATGCACACACACCACCGCGAAGTCGCTCCACTGCAAACCCATCCGGTCCAGGGTGTCATCGAGGATCCCGCATCCCAGGTCAAGGAACGCATCCTTGAGCTTTTCCCCATCCATGCTGAAGTAGCTGGCCTCAGGATCCCTGGGATATGCCGAGCCACCTGCGGCGAGGGTCCCCACGGACCAATGGCTGCTCTTGGCCGTGAAAGCGGTGGCGAGGACACCCTCCGGACCTGCTGCAGCATCACCCTGCTCCCCGGCGGGTGGTACGGCTTCCAGCAGCAAAGCAGCTCCGCCGTCGCTCATGGTGTAGCCGGGGAAGCTCGACGTAAAAGTCGCGAAGTCAGGAACCGCCCACCGGACAGCCCGTGACGGGGCTTCCCCCGTAACCACCATGATCCGGCTGTAGCGGCCCGATGCAATCAGGGCGTCTGCCACTTCCAGTCCGTTGAGGAAGCTGTTGCAGGCATTCTTGACGTCCATCACCGGGCAGGACAACCCCAGCTTGGCTGCCGCCATATGGGCCGTGGCCGGTTCCACCATGTCCTGGCTGGCGGAGGCGAAAATGAGGAGCCCGATGTCCGTAGCCTGCAGCCCGCATTGGGCCAGCAGCTTGGCAGCGGCATGCGCCGCCAGGTCCGAGGCCTGCTCTGTGTCCGCCATGACACTGCGGGTCCTGATCCCGGTGACCCGGTGGATCAGGCCCCTGGGAACGCGGAACCCTGGACTCGACTCCGCGATGCGTTGTTCGACGGCGGAAGTGTCCAGGCGCGCTGGAGGAAGATAAACCTCCAAACCTGCCATCCTGCTGCGTCCGGAAAGAGCTTCCTGCATGCGGTCCCCCACTGTATGCCGCCAACGAAAAGGGTGTGTCCCGCACCCATGGTACGGGACACACCCTCTGCTCCAGCGTCGGCTGACCGGCTATGTGGAAAAGCTGCCTAGACGGCCTTGGCGGATTCGATTGCGGTCAGGACGCGGTCCGTGACCTCGTCGATCCCGCCGATACCGTCCACCTGCGTGAGGATGCCACGCTCGGCATACTTGGCAACAACGGCCTCGGTCTGCTCGTGGTAAAGGTCCAACCGGTGGCGGATGACGGCCTCGTTGTCGTCTGAGCGTCCGGTTTCCTTGGCACGGCCAAGGAGGCGGCTTACCAGTTCTTCGTCGTCGGCGGTCAGCTGGAGCACGACGTCGAGCTCCTGCTGGCCCTCGGCGAGGATCTGGTCCAGGTAGTCCACTTGGGCGGTGGTACGGGGGTATCCGTCCAAAAGGAAGCCGTTCTCCACATCGCTTTCGCTGAGGCGGTCCCGGACCATCTTGTTGGTCACGCTGTCCGGAACAAAGTCCCCGGCGTCCATGTACTTCTTGGCTTCGATACCCAGCGGGGTCTCGCCCTTGACGTTGGCACGGAAGATGTCGCCGGTGGAGATGGCCACCACGCCCAGCCGCTCGGAAATCCGCTCAGCCTGCGTACCCTTACCCGAACCCGGAGGTCCAATGATCAGCATTCTCGTCATCGCAAAAGCCCTTCGTAGTGACGTTGTTGTAGCTGCGCATCAATCTGCTTGACGGTTTCCAGGCCGACGCCCACCATGATCAGGATTGAGGTGCCACCGAACGGGAAGTTCTGGTTGGCGTTGATCAGGACGAGTGCGACCAGCGGAATCAACGCCACGAAGCCCAGGTAGAGGGCTCCAGGCAAAGTGATCCTGGAAAGCACGTACTGCAGGTAGTCCGCGGTCGGTTTACCCGCCCGGATGCCCGGAATGAACCCGCCGTACTTCTTCATGTTGTCCGACACTTCTTCAGGGTTGAAGGTGATGGCCACGTAGAAGTAGGTGAAGAAAACAATCATGGCGAAGTAGAGCGCCATGTAGATGGGATGGTCGCCGCGGGTGAGGTTGTTGTTGATCCATTCAACCCACGGAGCGATCGGCTCCCCTGCCTGCGGCTGGTTGAACTGTGCAATCAGGCCCGGCAGGTACAGCATGGAGGAGGCAAAGATGACGGGCACGACGCCGGCCATGTTCACCTTGATGGGGATGTAGGTGCTGGTGCCGCCAACGGTGCGTCGCCCGATCATGCGCTTGGCATATTGAACGGGAACACGACGCTGCGACTGCTCCACGAAGACCACCAGGGCGACTGTCAGGAGACCGACTGCCAGCACCGTGAAGAACGTACCCGGTCCCTTGGACTCCCAGATGGAACCGAGCGAACCCGGGAAGCTCGCCGCAATGGACGTGAAGATGAGCAGGGACATGCCGTTGCCCACGCCCTTTTCCGTGACAAGCTCGCCCATCCACATGATGAGGCCCGTACCGGCCGTCAGCGTGATGATGATCAGGATGGTGGCGATGATGCTTTCATCCGGAATGATCGGCAGGTTGCAGCCCGGCAGCAGCTGGCCCGAACGCGCCAACGACACCAGGGTGGTTGCATTCAGGAGGCCCAGGGCGATGGTCAGGTACCGGGTGTACTGCGTCAGCTTGGACTGACCGGAGGAGCCTTCCTCATACAGCTGCTGGAACCGCGGAATGACCACGCGGAGCAACTGCACGATGATGCTCGCCGTGATGTAGGGCATGATGCCCAGGGCAAAAACCGACACCTGCAGCAACGCACCGCCGCTGAACAGGTTCACCAGCTGGTAGATGCCCTGCGAGGTATCACCGTTGATCAAGCATTGCTGGACATTCTGGTAGTTCACACCAGGCGAGGGGATGAAAGCTCCCAAGCGGAAGATTGTGATGATTCCCAGCGTGAACAACAACTTGCGTCGCAAATCGGGCGTCCGAAACGCCCGTCCGAATGCGCTGAGCAAGCGTCCTCCTGAGTTTAAGTACAAGGATGTGAGTGGGCTCATTGAAACCCAACAACCGAGTCTAGCTGCTTGTGACGCCGTCGTAATAATCGAGAGTCCACAACCAGCAAAAAAATCCCGGCATACAGGGCCTGTGGCCCCGCATGCCGGGATCTTTATTACTGTGGGCAAACGCCCCACAGACTCTTAGAGAGCCGTGGTGCTTCCGCCTGCAGCAGCGATCTTTTCAGCAGCGCTGGAAGAGAAAGCGTGGGCGGTGACGTCAACCTTGACGGTGATGTCGCCGGTGCCCAGCACCTTGACGGGCTGGTTCTTGCGAACGGCGCCCTTCTCAACCAGGGACTCGACGGTGACAGCGCCACCTTCGGGGAAGAGCTCGTTCAGCTTGTCCAGGTTAACAACCTGGAATTCAACCTTGAACGGGTTCTTGAAGCCGCGCAGCTTCGGCAGGCGCATGTGCAGCGGCAGCTGGCCGCCGGCAAAGCCAGCCTTTACCTGGTAGCGGGCCTTCGTACCCTTGGTACCGCGACCAGCGGTCTTACCCTTGGAGCCTTCACCACGACCCACACGGGTCTTGGCGGTCTTGGCACCCGGGGCGGGACGCAGGTGGTGGACCTTCAGAGCGTTCTGCTTCTCAGCGGTCTCGTTCTCTGCCATTACTTCGCCTCCTCTACATTCACGAGGTGCGGAACCGTGTTGAGCATGCCAACAGTCACGGCGTCAGCGGTACGGACAACGGTGTGTCCGATGCGCTTCAGGCCGAGCGACCGAAGGGTTTCGCGCTGGTTCTGCTTGGCGCCAATGACGCCCTTGATCTGGGTGATCTCCAACTTGGCGTCGGAGGGAGTCAGGTTCTTAGCCATGACTAGACACCTGCCTTCTGGTTCTGGAGCGCACGCACCAGGGCAACCGGAGCGACCTCGTCCAGCGGCAGGCCACGGCGGGCAGCCACGGAAGCGGGCTCTTCGAGCTGCTTCAGGGCGTCAACGGTCGCGTGAACGATGTTGATCGCGTTGGAGGAACCGAGCGACTTGGAGAGGATGTCGTGGATACCCACGCACTCCAATACCGCACGGACCGGACCACCGGCGATAACACCGGTACCGGCGGAAGCCGGACGCAGCAGGACAACGCCTGCAGCAGCCTCACCCTGCACGCGGTGCGGGATGGTGTTGCCAACGCGCGGAACGCGGAAGAAGGACTTCTTGGCCTCTTCAACGCCCTTGGCGATGGCAGCGGGAACTTCCTTGGCCTTGCCGTAGCCGACGCCGACCAGACCGTTGCCGTCACCGACGACCACCAGGGCGGTGAAGCTGAAGCGACGACCACCCTTGACGACCTTGGCAACACGGTTGATGGTTACAACGCGCTCTACGAACTGGCTCTTCTCGGCCTCGCGACCGCCGTCGCGGCCACCACGGCCACCACGGTCGCCGCGGCCCTGGCCACGCTCGCCGCGCTCGCCACGACGGCCGCCGCGGCGGTCCTCGGTAGCGGCAGCGGTCTCAGTTGCTTCAGCAGCTACAGCTTCAGTCACCTGAATGTCCTTTTCGTTGTTTTCAGCGGTCACAGTGCCAGCCCACCTTCACGTGCACCGTCAGCGACGGCGGCGATGCGGCCGTGGTACTTGTTACCGCCACGGTCGAAGACAACAGCTTCGATACCGGCAGCCTTGGCACGCTCGGCAACGAGCTCGCCGACGCGCTTGGCCTTGGCAGTCTTGTCTCCGTCGAATGCGCGCAGGTCAGCTTCCAGGGTGGAAGCCGAAGCCACGGTAACGCCCTTGCTGTCGTCGACAACCTGAACGAACACGTGACGTGCCGAGCGGTTGACGATCAGGCGGGGACGAACAGCGGTACCCGTGATGCGCTTGCGGATACGAAGCTGGCGACGGCTGCGGGCAGCAGACTTGCTCTTGTTCGAACGCTTCTTGTTAATTGCGATGGCCATGGTTTACTTACCAGCCTTTCCGACCTTGCGGCGGATGACCTCGCCGGCGTAACGGACACCCTTGCCCTTGTAGGGATCGGGCTTGCGCAGCTTGCGGATGTTGGCAGCAACTTCGCCAACCTGCTGCTTGTTGATACCCGAAACGGAGAGCTTGGTGGGGCCCTCTACCGCGAAAGTGATGCCTTCCGGAGCAGAGACGTTCACCGGGTGGCTGTAGCCCAGAGCGAACTCCAGGTCAGCACCCTTGGCCTGAACACGGTAACCGGTACCGACGATTTCAAGCTTCTTCTCGTAGCCCTCGGTGACACCCACGATCATGTTGGAGATCAGGGTGCGGGTCAGGCCGTGCAGCGAACGCGAGTTGCGCTCGTCGTTCGGGCGGGTGACCGTCAGGGTGTTCTCTTCCAGGGAAACCTCGATCGGGCTGGCCACAGTGTGGCTCAGCTCGCCCTTGGCGCCCTTGACGCTGATGACGGAGCCATCAAGCTTGACTTCAACGCCGGCGGGAACGGTGATGGGGAGACGTCCAATACGTGACATTATTCTCTTCCTCTCCCGTTACCAGACGTACGCGAGGACTTCGCCGCCCACGCCCTTCTTGCCGGCCTGCTTGTCAGTCAGGAGGCCGGAAGAGGTGGACAGGATTGCGATACCCAGGCCACCCAGCACGTGAGGCAGGTTGGTGGACTTCGCGTAAACGCGGAGACCGGGCTTGGAGATGCGGCGGACACCAGCGATCGAACGCTCGCGGTTCGGACCGAACTTCAGGCTGATGGTCAGCTTCTTGCCAACCTCTGCGTCCTCTTCCTTCCAGTCGGCGATGAAGCCTTCTGCCTTCAGGATGTCGGCGACGCGTGCCTTCAGCTTGCTGTACGGCATGGTGACGGAGTCGTGGTATGCCGAGTTTGCGTTGCGCAGACGCGTAAGCATGTCTGCGACAGGATCTGTCATAGTCATTTGGGCTATAGCCCTTCCTCGTAACGGTTTCCGCGGTGCCGGCTCTTAGGAGCTGGCACGGCCGGACCTTTTACGTAGTTAGTCTTCAGTCTTGAACGGGAAACCAAGCGCCTTGAGCAGCGCGCGGCCTTCGTCGTCGGTCTTGGCAGTGGTGACGACCGTGATGTCCATACCGCGGACGCGGTCGATGGAGTCCTGGTCGATTTCGTGGAACATAACCTGCTCGGTCAGACCGAAGGTGTAGTTGCCGTTGCCATCGAACTGCTTGCCGTTGAGGCCGCGGAAGTCACGGATACGCGGCAGGGCCAGCGATACCAGACGGTCCACGAATTCCCACATGCGGTCTCCACGCAGGGTTGCGTGTGCACCGATCGGCATGCCTTCGCGCAGCTTGAACTGTGCGATCGACTTGCGGGCCTTGGTTACCTGCGGCTTCTGGCCGGTGATCAGGGTGAGGTCGCGGACAGCGCCGTCGATCAGCTTGGAGTCCTTGGCGGCATCTCCAACACCCATGTTCACAACGACCTTCACCAGGCGGGGAACCTGGTTCACGTTCGCGTAGTTGAACTCGTCCTGCAGGGACTTCTTGATGGTCTCTGCGTACTTCGTCTTCAGACGAGGAACGATCTTCACTGGAGTCTCGAGAGTCTCAGTCATCAGATGTCCTTCCCGGTGGCCTTGGACACGCGGATACGAACGGTCTTGGTGCGGCCGTCCTTCTCAACGGTGTCGAGACGGAAACCAACGCGGGTCGGCTTCTTGGTCGACGGGTCAACCAGGGCAACGTTGGACACGTGGATCGGGGCTTCAACAACCTCGATGCCGCCGGTCTTGGTGCCGCGCTGGGACTGACCAACCTTGGTGTGCTTGGTGACGCGGTTGATTCCTTCTACCAGCACGCGATTGGTGGCGGGGAATACGCGCAGGACCTTGCCCTGCTTGCCGCGGTCGCCGCCGCGTTCCTGCTTGGCGCCGGTGATGACCTGAACGAGGTCACCCTTCTTGATCTTAGCCATGGACTAGAGCACCTCCGGGGCCAGCGAAACGATCTTCATGAACTTCTTGTCGCGAAGTTCACGACCAACCGGGCCGAAGATACGGGTACCGCGGGGGTCACCGTCGTTCTTCAGGATCACAGCTGCGTTCTCGTCAAACTTGATGTAGGAACCATCCGCACGGCGGCGTTCCTTCTTGGTACGAACGATGACGGCCTTGACGACGTCACCCTTCTTTACGTTGCCGCCAGGGATAGCGTCCTTGACGGTTGCGACGATGACGTCGCCAATGCCTGCGTAGCGACGGCCGGATCCACCGAGAACGCGAATGGTAAGGATTTCCTTAGCACCCGTGTTGTCGGCGACCTTCAGTCGCGACTCCTGCTGAATCAATTTTTACTCCTTGCGTCGCGCTGGTTCTCAGACCGAAAACATGCCTACGGAATGAGCCTTGCGGAACGGTTGATCGGGGTGTCTCTGGACCTGCCTGGATTTTGCCAGAACAGGCCTAAACGCCCGTGCCACGAGCATCAGCTTCCCTTGCAGGAAAACCCTGCGCGGGGCAGTATGCAGTGGCACGATTGTTTACGAGGTAGTCGATGGCACACAAATGGCGCCATACAAACTCAAAATCTTAGCATGCTTTCGGGCCATACCATAACCGGCCGGGAAAGCGGAAGGGCCCGCGCTCCATACGGAACGCGGACCCTTCCAGTAAACCTGCCGGGCATGCCCGGCGCGGGATTTACTTGGCCTTTTCGAGGATCTCCACCAGGCGGAACCGCTTGGTAGCGGACAGCGGGCGGGTCTCGGCGATCAGAACGAGGTCGCCAATGCCGGCGGTGTTCTGCTCGTCGTGAGCCTTGATCTTCGAAGTGCGGCGAATAACCTTGCCGTACAGAGCGTGCTTCACGCGGTCTTCAACCTCGACAACGATGGTCTTTTCCATCTTGTCGGAGACTACGTAGCCGCGACGCGTCTTACGGTAACCGCGCTGTTCAGCGCTGGCTGCTGCTTCCGTCACGTTTTCCTTCTCGCTCACTTGGCGTCCTCTCCAGCTTCAACCTCGGCAGTTTCAGCCTTGGCAGCCTTCTTGGACTTCTTTTCTTCCTTGGCTTCCACAACCGGTGCGGCAACCTCGGCACGAATGCCCAGCTCGCGCTCACGAAGCACGGTGTAGATGCGTGCGATGTCCTTCTTTACCGCGCGCAGACGACCGTGGTTCTCCAGCTGGCCGGTGGCGGACTGGAAACGCAGGTTGAACAGCTCTTCCTTGGACTTGCGGAGTTCTTCAACGAGACGCTCGTTGTCGAAACCGTCCAGCTGTGCGGGTGCGAGATCCTTCGACCCTACTGCCATTTCTATTCACCACCTTCGCGACGCACAATGCGTGCCTTCAACGGGAGCTTGTGGATTGCCAGGCGCAGTGCCTCGCGAGCTACCTCTTCATTGACACCGGAGAGTTCGAACAGAACCCGGCCCGGCTTGACGTTTGCGACCCACCACTCCGGGGAACCCTTACCGGAACCCATACGGGTTTCAGCAGGCTTCTTGGTCAGCGGACGGTCCGGGTAGATGTTGATCCAGACCTTACCGCCACGCTTGATGTGGCGGGTCATCGCGATACGGGCGGATTCGATCTGACGGTTGGTAACGTATGCCGGGCTCAGTGCCTGGATACCGTACTCACCGAAGGTGACCTTGGTGCCGCCCGTAGCAGCGCCGGAACGACCCGGGTGGTGCTGCTTACGGTGCTTGACTCGACGTGGGATAAGCATTTAAGCCTGTCCTCCTTCTGCTGCAGGAGCAGCAGCTTCAGCGGCCGGTGCTTCAACGGCAGCAGGTGCTGCCTCAGCTGCCGGACGGTCGTTACGACGACGGCGGTCGCCACCCGGGCGGCCCGGACGGTCTCCACCACGGCCACGGGACGGGGCAGCAGCTGCCTGCTGGGCCAGTTCCTTGGCGGTGACGTCACCCTTGTAGATCCAAACCTTCACACCGATGCGGCCGAAGGTGGTCTTGGCTTCGTAGAAGCCGTAATCGATGTTCGCGCGGAGGGTGTGCAGGGGCACACGGCCTTCGCGGTAGAACTCCGAACGGGACATTTCTGCCCCGCCCAGACGGCCCGAGCAAGCAACACGGATACCCTTGGCACCCGCACGCTGTGCGGACTGCATGGCCTTCTTCATCGCACGGCGGAAAGCCACGCGGGAAGTCAGCTGCTCAGCGATGCCCTGGGCAACCAGCTGTGCTTCGATCTCGGGGTTCTTGACCTCGAGGATGTTCAGCTGTACCTGCTTGCCGGTGAGCTTTTCGAGCTCGCCGCGGATGCGGTCTGCCTCGGCGCCGCGGCGGCCGATAACGATGCCCGGACGTGCCGTGTGGATGTCCACGCGGACGCGGTCGCGGGTGCGCTCGATCTCAACCTTGGCGATGCCTGCACGCTCCATGCCCGTGGACATGAGCTGACGGATCTTGATGTCCTCGCGGACAAAGTCCTTGTAGCGCTGGCCCGGCTTGTTGCTGTCAGCGAACCAGTGCGAAACGTGGTCGCTGGTGATGCCGAGTCGGAACCCGTGCGGGTTTACTTTCTGTCCCACTTAGCGAGCCTCCTCTTTCTCCGGGGTTGCGACGACCACGGTGATGTGGCTGGTCCGCTTCTTGATGCGGTATGCGCGGCCCTGGGCACGCGGCTGGAACCGCTTCATGGTGGGGCCCTCATCAACGAATGCTTCGCTGATGAAGAGGTCGGTCTCGTCGAATGCAACGCCGTCGCGGTCCGCGAGGACACGTGCGTTGGCCATTGCCGACTGAAGTACCTTGAAGACCGGCTCCGAAGCTGCCTGCGGGGCAAACTTCAGAATTGCCAGAGCCTCATTCGCTTGCTTGCCACGAACAAGGTTGACGACGCGCCGGGCCTTCATAGGCGTTACGCGGATGTGACGCGCAATTGCCTTGGCTTCCATTGCTTTCCTTCTCTCGTCTAAGACGTAAAGCCAGGCGCCTAGCGGCGCTTGCCCTTACGGTCGTCCTTAACATGGCCGCGGAATGTCCGCGTCGGAGCGAATTCGCCGAGCTTGTGCCCGACCATCGACTCAGTGACAAACACCGGAATGTGCTTGCGTCCGTCGTGTACGGCGATCGTGTGTCCGAGCATGTCGGGGATGATCATCGAACGGCGGGACCAGGTCTTGATGACGTTCTTGGTGCCCTTCTCGTTTTCCCGTGCGACCTTCACAAAGAGGTGCTGGTCAACGAAAGGACCTTTTTTCAGGCTGCGTGGCATGTGTCCAGGCTCCTATCGCTTGTTCTTGCCAGTACGGCGGCGACGAACAATAAGCTTGTCGCTCTCTTTGTTCGGACGGCGGGTGCGGCCCTCGGGCTTGCCGTTGGGGTTGACGGGGTGACGGCCACCGGAGGTCTTGCCTTCACCACCACCGTGCGGGTGGTCAACCGGGTTCATGGCTACACCACGGACGGTCGGGCGGACGCCCTTCCAGCGCATACGGCCGGCCTTGCCCCAGTTGATGTTCGACTGCTCGGCGTTGCCGACCTCGCCGACGGTTGCGCGGCAGCGCACGTCAACGTTGCGGATTTCGCCGGAGGGCAGGCGCAGCTGTGCAAAGCGGCCTTCCTTGGCGACGAGCTGGACCGAAGCACCTGCGGAGCGGGCCATCTTGGCGCCGCCACCCGGACGCAGTTCAACTGCGTGGATCACGGTACCGACGGGGATGTTGCGCAGCGGCAGGTTGTTGCCCGGCTTGATGTCAGCGTCGGGACCGGCCTCGACGAAGTCACCCTGGGACAGCTTGTTCGGAGCGATGATGTAACGCTTGGTGCCATCAACGTAGTGCAGGAGGGCGATGCGAGCCGTACGGTTCGGATCGTACTCGATTTCGGCAACGCGGGCGTTGATGCCGTCCTTGTCGTGACGACGGAAGTCGATCAGACGGTACTGGCGCTTGTGCCCACCACCCTTGTGGCGGGTGGTGATCTTACCGGTGTTGTTACGGCCGCCGGTCTTGTGCAGCGGACGCAGCAACGACTTTTCCGGAGTCGACCGCGTGATTTCAGCGAAGTCGGCTACGCTCGAGCCGCGACGGCCCGGGGTAGTCGGCTTGTATTTACGGATTCCCATAATTTATTTCCTCGTTAAAGTGGTCTCCGCTACGCGAGCGGACCGCCGAAGATGTCGATAGTGCCTTCTTTGAGGGTGACAATCGCACGCTTGGTGCTCTTGCGCTGTCCCCAGCCGAATTTGGTGCGCTTGCGCTTACCGGCACGGTTGATGGTGTTGATCGATTCGACCTTGACGGAGAAGATCTTCTCCACGGCCAGCTTGATCTCGGTCTTGTTCGAGCGAGGATCCACCAGGAAGGTGTACTTGCCTTCGTCGATCAGACCGTAGCTCTTTTCCGAAACGACGGGTGCAAGCACGACGTCGCGCGGATCCTTGATGGTGGTTACGCTCACTTGGAGGCCTCCTCGTTCTTTGCCTTGTCAGCGACGAACGCATCGAAAGCAGCCTTGGTGAAGACCACGTCGTCGGAGATCAGCACGTCGTAGGTGTTCAGCTGGTCTGCGTACAGAACGTGAACATCTGCGAGGTTGCGCACGGACAGTGCAGCAACGTCGTTGGCGCGCTCGATAACAACGAGCAGGTTCTTGCGCTCGGAAACTGCGCGCAGCGACGCCAGGGCTTCCTTGGAGGACGGCTTGGTGCCGGCAACCAGGGACTCGAGGACGTGGATGCGGCCGTTGCGGGCGCGGTCAGACAGGGCGCCGCGGAGTGCAGCAGCCTTCATCTTCTTGGGGGTGCGCTGCGTGTAGTCGCGCGGGGTCGGACCGTGGACAATGCCACCGCCGGTCATGTGCGGTGCACGGATGGAACCCTGGCGGGCGCGGCCCGTGCCCTTCTGCTTGAACGGCTTGCGGCCGGCACCGGAAACTTCGGCGCGGGTCTTGGTCTTGTGGGTACCCTGGCGGGCAGCAGCGAGCTGGGCGACGACGACCTGGTGCAGCAGCGGCACGTTGGTCTGGACGTCGAAGATCTCTGCAGGCAGGTCTACCTTGACAGTGCTAGTCATTGAACTAGGCTCCCTTCACGGCGGAACGTACGAGTACGACCTGGCCGCGGGCACCGGGGACGGCACCCTTGATAAGGAGCAGCGACTTCTCAACGTCAACAGCGTGAACCGTGAGGTTCAGCGTGGTGTGACGAACGGCGCCCATGCGGCCGGCCATTTTCAGACCCTTGAAGACGCGGCTCGGGGTGGATGCGCCACCGATGGAGCCAGGCTTACGGTGGTTCTTGTGGGCACCGTGGGAGGCGCCAACGCCGGAGAAGCCGTGACGCTTCATAACACCGGCAAAGCCCTTACCCTTGGTGGTGCCAACGACGTCGATCTTCTGGCCGGCTTCGAAGATCTCAACAGAGAGCTCCTGGCCCAGCTCGTAGGATGCGGCGTCTGCGGTACGCAGTTCGACCACGTGGCGGCGAGGAGTTACGCCGGCCTTCTCGAAGTGACCAGCCAGCGGCTTGGTGACCTTGCGGGGGTCGATCTGGCCGTAGCCGATCTGGACGGCGACGTAGCCATCGGACTCCGCATTGCGGAGCTGGGTGATGACGTTGGAGTCAGCCTGGACGACAGTTACCGGGATGAGCTTGTTGTTCTCGTCCCAGACCTGGGTCATGCCGAGCTTCGTGCCCAACAGGCCCTTTACGTTACGGGTTGCGGTCATAGTCTCTCAGCACCTCCCTAGAGCTTGATTTCGATGTTCACGTCAGCCGGCAGGTCGAGACGCATGAGCGAGTCAACAGCCTTCGGCGTGGGGTCGATGATGTCGATCAGACGCTTGTGAGTACGCATTTCGAAGTGCTCACGGCTGTCCTTGTACTTGTGCGGAGAGCGGATAACGCAGTAAACGTTCTTCTCCGTGGGCAGCGGCACCGGGCCGACTACCGTTGCGCCTGCGCGCGTGACCGTCTCAACGATCTTCCGCGCTGAAACATCAATGACCTCGTGGTCATATGACTTCAGCCGGATGCGGATTTTTTGTCCCGCCATGTCGCCTGACTCTCTTTCAGCTAGTGCTGCTCTAGTTAGGGCTGCTCTGTTTACTTACCTGTTGTGTGGCCGCCGAAGCGTTTGAGGTAATACCACCACTCGCCGCACAAGCTGAATCCGGAATACTCCGGGTTCCTCAACCTGCCGGCGCACCGACCCCCGCGGTCGGGCGTGTCGCGATTTTCACGCAAACTCGACCGCAATCCATGGGGTTCAGGGTTATGTTTGGGCTTCAGCCTGGACCCTGGCACCCGGCATTATCCGGATCGGGACGCGAAGAAGCGCTTGAACAACTCATCCAGTATGCCGGAATTATCAAGCAAAGGCCAATCGGGGCTGCCGGAGCCATTGCCAGCCCCGCCACCGGCTGTGGATGATGGAGCATGACAGTCCAGGATACGGGTTCGGTGGAAGATCTGGCCGCCAGGCTCCGCCCGGGATTCACCCTTGGCGTCGCTTCGGCCGCGTTTCAGATCGAAGGTGCACTGACGGCCGACGGACGGGGCCCTTCGGGTTGGGACGCGTTCGCGGAAAAGCCCGGAACAATCATCGACGGCGGATCCCCCGCCATTGCGTGCGACCACTACAACAGGGCCGATGAGGACATTGCCCTGATGCAGGAACTCGGTGTCGACTCCTACCGCTTCTCATTATCCTGGCCCCGGATCCAACCGGACGGGCAAGGCGCCGTCAATCAACGCGGGCTGGAGTTCTACGACCGCCTGCTGGATAAACTCCTTGCCGCCGGCATCTCCCCCATGGTGACGCTCTACCACTGGGATACTCCCTTGCCGCTGGAACATGCGGGCGGGTGGATGAACCGGGATACAGCTGAGCGACTTGCCGCCTACGCCGCCGTGGCAGCGGAACACTTCGGCGACCGGGTGGATTCCTGGGTCACGGTCAACGAGCCGGTCTCGGTCACCCTGCAGGGCTACGCGTTGGGTGCCCATGCCCCCGGGCTCCGGTTGCTCTTCGACTGCCTTCCCGCCGCCCACCACCAACTCCTGGGGCACGGCCTGGCAGTGCAGGCCCTCAGGGCTGCCGGGGTCAAGGGCCGGATCGGACTGTCCAATATGCACTCCCCCGTCCGCCCGGCCGGCAACCGGCTTTCGGACCGCCTCATGGCCGAAGCCCTGGACCTGATCCTGAACCGGATCTATGCCGATGCGGTACTCCTTGGGCAATACCCCAAACCGTCGCTTCCGCTGTGGCCCTGGTTCCGATCACTGGGCCCGGTGCTGGACGGCGACCTGGAAACCATCAGCCAGCCCTTGGACTTCTACGGCTTGAACTATTACTACCCCATCAAGGTTGCTTCCGGCCGCGGTCCCGCGGAGATTCCCACCGGCCAGGCCGAGGAGATGGTCAACGTCCCCTTCCACCTGGCGGCCTACCAGGAATATGAGACCACAGGTTTCGGCTGGCCGGAGGCACCGGAACAGCTGGCGATACTGCTGCAGGAAATGACCGAGCGGTACGGCGATGCCTTGCCTCCCGTGTACATCACGGAGGGCGGCGCAAGCTTCCCGGAGCCTTCGCATGTGGACGGCCCGGTGCAGGACACCGATCGGATCAGCTACCTGGCAGAGCACCTTGGCCATGCATTGACGGCAACGGGGCCGGGCGGTCCCGCCGAGGGCATGGATCTTCGGGGTTATTACGTATGGACGCTCATGGACAACTTTGAGTGGGCCGCCGGGTACTCCCAACGGTTCGGGCTTGTCCATGTTGACTTCGAAACCCTGGAGCGCACGCCCAAGGAGTCTTATTACTGGTATAGATCCTTGGGACGCGCACGCCGGCACCAGCCCTAGCCCGGCCGGGTTAAAACAGGCGTTCTATCTGTTCTTGTTGGCTCGATTGATCCGTTTTGCGCGGTCGATCTCGTTGCGGAAATACTTCCGGCCCCACAGCACGGCTGCGCCAATTCCGGCAATGACTGCCAAGACGATCAGGAATTCCATGATGCTCCTCTCCTGTCAGCAACCTTAGCGGATGCGGTCGGGGCGCGACTCCACGTGATAGCCCGGGGACTCCTGGGCCCCGTCCGGCGCAGCGGGTGGCTTCCGGTTCAACCGCCACACAGCTACAACGATCAGGGCCAGCGCAACCAGTGCCAGCATGGCGAACGCGTAGGACCGCAAGGCCCACATGATGCTGAGAGCCACCCCTGCGGCACCCCACCACACAAACATCCGTTCGGCCAGCAGAAGGCCCGCCACCAGCAGGAGCACATGGGCCGCGAGGACATACACCTGTTGTGACGGCGTGCCACCCAGGACAGTTCCCAAAGAGGTCAGTGCCAAAACGCCCGCCGTCACACCCAAACGCCAGCGCGCTTCGTGCCGCTGGCCCTTGAAATAGCGCAGTCCTGCCAGAACAGCTCCGGCCACCACATACCATTGCGCGGCCCAGAACCACTCCGGGGAACCAACTCCCACAAAGAGGACCGCCCGTTGCACGGCGGCGAGCGAGACCAATCCCGCGACCTCTCCGGCAAGCCACCTGCCGTGTGGCACTTCGATGACCACGATGACCCCCGCAACCATAACGAGGCCAGCGGCCGTGAGGGCAGTGGGATCGCTCGCAAGCCCAATGGCGGCAGAAGCTGCCAATGCGCCCACCGCAGTACCGGCAAGCCCATTCCGGCGCCAGGGTTGATCCGTGATGCCTGCTCCTCCGAACCAGCGAACCGGATACAGGAGTGCGGCAAGGCCAACACCGCCCACGAGCCAAGGCATGAAAACAGCCCAGGCTCCATTCCCGGGACCCAGCAAACCTTCGGCTGCAGGTACTGCACCCACCAGCGCCGACGGCGCTGCCGCAGCATAAAGCGACGGCATATCCAAAAGGTGGGATGCAACGAACAGCACGAGGGCCAGCACCAAAACCGCCAGACCGGTCAATGAGTAGGACACATCAAGGGTCAGGAGTCCGCCCAGGAGCGTGAACAAGAGAGCGGCAACCAACCACAACCACCGTTCTGCCGGGACCACCGAACGCGAGGCGGTCCGCTTGCGGCGTTGCAGAAGGACCTGGGCCCCCGCAACGGCCACTGCCAGTCCCAGGAAGACCAGAGGCCCTTGGTATCGGTCAAGGATGGGTTCGGACAGCCACGTATTTGCCGGGAAGGCCACAGCAGGACCGGCGGCCACAACCAGGGCTGCTACGGAGGCCACGCCGAAGTACATGGCACCGCCCAACTCCTGGACACGCCGCATGATCGCTGCTGAAGCCGGGACCAGTGCCAACTCGAGGAGGACCACCCAACGGCCACCGGCGTCGTGATTCCCTATCGCAAGGTACGCCAGCGGCACGGCAAGCTGGGCAGCCAGGACAGCCCACGCAGCCCCACGCTGGTAAGGGAGGTCCCGAAGGCGGCCACGGAAGAGCAGGACCAAAGTCGGTTGCAGCACCAGTACGGTTGCCAAAGCAAGGGAAGCCGCTGCCGGAGAATCCGTCAGATCCGCGGCCAGGACGGTGACCAAAGCAGCGGTCAGGACGCGCGCAGCAACAAGGTACGCCCCCTGTACCCTCCCGGGCTGCACAGCAAACACCATGACGATGCCGTAGAGGGAGAACACGCCCAGCAGGGCCTCGACATCCCCGACGTCGCCGGACCTGAGCAGCAGGAGAAGTGCCAGGGCAGCGGGTGCCATGACCCACGTGGCGGGCACCCTCCGCAGAAAGAATCCCGTAGTCAGCGCAGCCGCGGCTGTTACCAGGGCCGCAACCCCCGGCTGCCAGCTGTGTCGGAACAGGGGTGCGCTCCAAACACCGGCTGCCGTGAGGAACGATGCCGCCGCACCCATGACCAGCAGGAGCAATCCGGCGTCGAGACGGGCGGCGTCCGGTGACCGGCGGCGGGTGGCTGGAAGGAGTGGCAGAAGGAGCTGGCCCGCCGCAAGCAGCACCAGCACCAAGGCCGCCGAAGGAATTTCGCCCGCGATCCGGGGGCTCCATCCATGCCGGACGGCATCAGCGTACGCCGACACCGCGAGGACAGTGGCTGCCCCTCGGGCAAACCACCAGTAGTTCCGGCGTCGGCTGGAGTCGGGGAGGCGAAGCGCCAACAGGACCAGGTATCCGGTCAACGCCAGGAGGACGGCGTTGCCCAGCGTGAGCGAGACCGTCACGAAGCCAATGACACCACCCACTGCCGCCGTGACAGGTCCGAGCAACTCCGCAATGGTTGGCCGAGGGGGTGAAGGCCTGCTTCCAGCTGGCTCCTCCCCGGAAATCCGAGGCCGCAGAACGAGGCACAACCCGGCCAGCAATCCCGCTGCTACCACGGTGGAAACGCCCGCAACCACCAAGGGCTTCCCGGCAGCCCCGTCCAGCCAGGAAAGAACCGGCAACCCGACCAGTGCGGCACCACCGAAGGAGGCAGCAGAGGCCTGCGGCCCGGCCAACCTGACCCCGCGGTGTTCCAGGACGGCACCCACCATCTGCTGCGCTGCGGAGGCGAGCACCGCGGCCAGGACGACGTATGCACTCCTGTCGGGAGAACCGTCCAGGGCACCCGCGACGATGGCGGGAACCGAGAAGGTCAAGGCCACCCGCGCCGCAAGGACCAAGGGCTTCCGGTACGGTGCCGATATGGCGGCGCGGGCAAACCAGTAAACGGCAGCCGACCCTGCAAAGGCCGCCACGGACCAGGCATCCAGCACGGGGACAAAGGGCACGATGACTGCGAGGACACCGCCGGGAGCAAACTCTGCACCGTGGCCCAGCTTCCAACCACAGGCCATGGCAGTCACCATGCAGACGACGAAGGGAAGATAGGTGGGGATACCGGAACCTTGAAGGGCAAGAACCACCGCAAGGACGGCAGCGATGACGCTCTGCAGGCCCAGGCAGGAGACGGCGTCGTTCCACCAAGACCCCGGGATGATCCGGCGCCCAGCCAAGCTGACACCTACGGCCTGTCCACCCAGCGTGATGACGGCCGCCAGCATGACATAGGTGGCGTCCTCCGAGAGATCCCACACCAGGCCGAGAAGCGCCAAGGTCAAGGCGATACGCGCAGCATGGAAATGCTGGATGCGGTATCGAACGCCTGGGACGGCCACCATCACGGCGAAGTAGGCCCCGCACATTGCCATCACCAGCGGGTACTCCCCCTTGCCCAGCAAATGCGGCATGCACGTTACGGCAACCGCGGCAAGCGGCACCACGAAAGGGTGCAACTGTGCCAACGGCTGCAGGAAGAGCGGAGGTATCCAGCGAGGCTGAACCAGTGCCACGACCGTGGAGATGATGGCGACACCAATGAGTGCGGTGAAGTACCACACGAGTGCCCCGCCCAGGATCGAGACACCCGACCAGGCGGTGGAAACCATGAAGGTGAGCGACAGGAACGCCAGCACCTTGCTGTCCAACCGGAGCGCGGCATAGACATACGCTCCCGTGCCAACCAAAGAGGTGATCAGCCAGGCAGCCGGGCCATGGTGGAAGGCAAAGTTGTACATGGCAAGCCCCAGGATGGGCACCAACGCAAGGCCCGTGCCCACGAAGGCCACTGCCGCGGGTTTCAGTCTGGGAACCCGGCGGTGGATGACCAGACCGGCTCCGTAGAAGAGAGCTGTGATGCCGCAAATGCCGGCGAAGCGAAGCGGCACAGGGAGGCTGGTGCCGACGAACAACGCGCCTGCGGCAACCAGCAGCAGGCTGGCAACATACAGGGTGACATTGATGTTTTGCTGGTCGCGCCGCGCCTTGCGGGCGGCAGCCTCCTCCGGTGTTTCCTGCACGGGCGTGAACGGAGCGGGACGGGGTGGCACGGGTTGGGCTGGCGCGGGACGGGGTGGCGCGGGATGGGCCGGTGCGGGACTCACAACAGCCGGCGTGAACGGAGCAAGCTTCGGGGCGGGTGCGAGGCCGTGGGCCGGCTGCGGCACAGGCGTCGCCAGAGGCGGCAATTGCCCGGCAGGAGCTGCCGCGGTCTGCATGGGGAGCGGTGACTGTGGAGCCGGCAGCGGCAACCCACCGCTGCCAGGGAGCGGCAATGCCGGAAGGTCGGCTGGAGCGGCTGACTGGACCTGGTCCACTCCCCCTGCCTGGTGGCGGCCTGCGGCCGTCACTGCATCACGCCAGCCCGCGAGGTGTCCAGCCAGGTATCCCGCCTGATACGCGGATTCCTGCTCCACTTTCGTTGCCGGGGCGCTCCGCAGCTTGGCCGTGCGGCCCACATGGGACCCCCAGGCGAATCCAATGGAGCCCACTACGGCAACCAGCATCAGAACCAGCAGTGCAGTCATGGCAGACCCTTTCGAAGCACCGGACACAACAAGGAACCGGCGTTTATCCAATCGATAGATAAATCATAACAAAGAAGAACCCCACCGGCGATGCGGTGGGGTTCTTCTGTGGGTAACTTCCGGCTGACCGGAACCTTCCCGATCTACAAGCAGAAACTACTTGATGATCTTGGTAACACGTCCCGAACCAACGGTGCGGCCACCTTCACGGATAGCGAAGCCGAGGCCCTCTTCCATTGCGATCGGCTGGATGAGCTCAACGGTCATCTCAGTGTTGTCGCCGGGCATAACCATTTCCGTGCCCTCGGGCAGGGTGATAACGCCGGTAACGTCCGTCGTACGGAAGTAGAACTGCGGGCGGTAGTTCGAGTAGAACGGGTTGTGACGTCCGCCTTCGTCCTTGGAAAGGATGTAGACGTTGGCCTCGAAGTCGGTGTGCGGGGTGATGGAACCCGGCTTGACGACAACCTGGCCACGCTCGACATCGTCGCGCTTGAGGCCACGGAGCAGGAGGCCACAGTTTTCGCCGGCCCATGCTTCGTCGAGCTGCTTGTGGAACATCTCGATACCGGTAACCGTGGTCTTCTGGATCGGGCGGATGCCGACGATCTCGACCTCGGAGTTGATGGCGAGGGTACCACGCTCGGCGCGGCCCGTAACAACGGTGCCACGGCCGGTGATGGTGAAGACGTCTTCGATCGGCATCAGGAACGGCTTGTCGCGGTCACGAACGGGGTCCGGAACAGACTCGTCGACAGCTGCCATCAGGTCCTGGACGGACTTGACCCAAACCGGGTCGCCTTCCAGTGCCTTCAGACCGGAAACGCGAACGACGGGAGCGTCGTCACCGTCGAAGCCCTGCGAGCTCAGGAGCTCACGAACTTCCATTTCAACGAGGTCGAGGAGTTCCTCGTCCTCAACCATGTCGGACTTGTTCAGTGCGACCAGCAGGTAGGGAACACCAACCTGGCGGGCGAGCAGAACGTGCTCACGGGTCTGGGCCATCGGACCATCGGTAGCGGCAACCACGAGGATTGCGCCGTCCATCTGGGCAGCACCGGTGATCATGTTCTTGATGTAGTCAGCGTGACCGGGGGCGTCAACGTGTGCGTAGTGACGCTTCTCGGTCTGGTACTCCACGTGGGAGATGTTGATGGTAATACCGCGCTGGCGCTCTTCCGGAGCAGAGTCGATGGACGCGAAGTCGCGCTGCTCGTTGAGATCCGGGTACTGGTCGTACAGCACCTTGGAAATGGCGGCAGTCAGCGTCGTCTTACCGTGGTCAACGTGACCAATGGTGCCGATGTTGACGTGCGGCTTAGTCCGCTCGAACTTTGCCTTTGCCACAGGTTCCTCCTAGAACGATTTCAAGTGACGTGCTCCTCGGCCGCGCTTTTCGCGGCAGAAACTCTAGCAAGTCTACTTGGGGGCTTGGTTTTGGTGAAATTGCAGATTCAGGAACCAATGGTAGTTCCTAGAGCCTGTTCGCGCAGGGGGCCGGGCCACGGTTTCCACCGCGGCCCCGCCTACTGCGCTGTGATGCCTTCCCGGAACCGGAACTGCATCCGATCCGGGTGATTACTCGCCGCGGGTCTTCTGGATGATCTCGTCGGCAACAGCCTTCGGGACCTCCGCGTAGCTGTCGAACGTCATCGAGTACACAGCGCGACCCTGGGTCTTGGACCGCAGGTCACCGATGTAGCCGAACATTTCGGACAGCGGCACGTTCGCACGGACCACCTTCACGCCGGCAGCATCTTCCATGGACTGGATCATGCCACGGCGGGAGTTGAGGTCACCGATCACGTCACCCATGTATTCCTCAGGGGTACGGACCTCGACGGCCATCAGGGGTTCGAGCAGGACAGGGTTCGCCTTGCGGGCGCCTTCCTTGAACACCTGGGAACCGGCGATCTTGAACGCCATTTCGGAGGAGTCGACATCGTGGTAGGCACCGTCGAGCAGGATCGCCTTGACGCCCACCATCGGGTAACCGGCCAGGATACCGAACTGCATGGCGTCCTGGATACCAGCGTCAACGGAGGGGATGTATTCACGCGGAATACGGCCACCGGTGACCTTGTTCTCGAACTCGTAGAACGTGCCGTCCGTGGTTTCCAGCGGCTCGAAGGAGACCTGGACCTTTGCGAACTGGCCCGAGCCACCGGTCTGCTTCTTGTGGGTGAAGTCGACCTTCTCCACAGCGCGCTTGATGGTTTCGCGGTAGGCAACCTGCGGCTTGCCGACGTTTGCCTCGACCTTGAATTCGCGGCGCATACGGTCAACGAGGATGTCCAGGTGAAGTTCACCCATACCTGCGATAACGGTCTGGCCGGTCTCTTCGTTGAGGGACACCTGGAAGGTGGGGTCCTCGGCGGAGAGCTTCTGGATAGCCGTGGAGAGCTTCTCCTGGTCACCCTTGGTGTTCGGCTCGATCGCAACCGAGATCACAGGCTCCGGGAAGCTCATGGACTCGAGGACGATCTGGTTGGCGGGATCGCACAGGGTGTCACCGGTGGTGGTGTCCTTCAGGCCGATCGCAGCGTAGATGTGGCCGGCGGTAGCGCCCTCGACAGGCATTTCCTTGTTGGCGTGCATCTGGAAGAGCTTGCCGATGCGCTCCTTCTTGCCCTTGGTGGAGTTGACCACCTGCGCACCGGAATCAACGTGACCGGAGTACACGCGGATGAAGGTGAGCTGGCCGAAGAAGGGGTGTGCGGCGATCTTGAACGCAAGAGCGGAGAACGGCTCGTCAGCGGAGGGCTTACGGGTCAGTTCCTTCTCTTCGTCGCGGGGATCGTGGCCGATCATCGCGGGAACGTCCAGCGGGTTCGGCAGGAAGTCCACAACAGCGTCAAGCATCGGCTGGACACCGCGGTTCTTGAAGGCAGAACCACAGAAGACCGGGTAGAGCTCGGAGTTGATGGTCATCTTGCGGATGCCGGCCTTGAGCTCTTCGAGGGTGAGTTCTTCACCTTCGAGGTACTTCTCCATGAGTTCCTCGGATGCCTCGGCAACAGTCTCAACGAGCTGTGCGCGGTATTCCTCGGCCTTTTCCTTGAGGTCGGCAGGAATTTCCTGGACCTCGTAGGAAGCACCCATGGTGACGTCGCCCTTGGCGTCGCCAGGCCAAACCAGCGCGCGCATTTCAAGGAGGTCGACGACGCCCACGAAGTCGTTCTCGGCACCGATCGGCAGCTGCATGACCAGCGGCTTGGCGCCGAGGCGGGAGATGATGGTGTCCACGGTGAAGTAGAAGTCAGCGCCCAGCTTGTCCATCTTGTTGACGAAGCAGATACGCGGGACGTTGTACTTGTCAGCCTGGCGCCAAACAGTCTCGGACTGCGGCTCCACGCCTTCCTTGCCGTCGAACACTGCAACTGCACCGTCGAGGACGCGCAGGGAGCGCTCAACCTCAACCGTGAAGTCCACGTGGCCCGGGGTGTCGATGATGTTGATCTGGTTCTTGTTCCAGAAGCAGGTCACGGCCGCGGACGTGATGGTGATGCCGCGTTCCTTTTCCTGTTCCATCCAGTCGGTCGTCGAAGCACCGTCGTGTGTCTCGCCGATCTTGTGGTTCACGCCTGTGTAGAACAGAATGCGCTCGGTAGTAGTGGTCTTGCCGGCATCGATGTGGGCCATGATGCCGATGTTGCGGACCTTGTTAAGGTCGGTAAGCACGTCCTGTGCCACGGGGTCTCCCTTTCGGATGGGCTACACGTTCGCCGCCGGCTCATTGAGCCGGCGGCGTCCGGGAAGTTTTTACCAGCGGTAGTGTGCGAAGGCCTTGTTGGACTCGGCCATCTTGTGGGTGTCTTCGCGACGCTTCACAGCGGCACCGAGACCGTTCGATGCATCCAGGATTTCGTTCTGGAGACGCTCGGTCATCGTCTTTTCACGGCGGGCCTTGGAGTAGCCCACGAGCCAACGCAGTGCGAGGGCGGTGGAGCGACCCGGCTTGACCTCAACCGGAACCTGGTAGGTGGCGCCACCAACACGGCGGGAACGCACCTCGAGGGAAGGCTTGACGTTGTCCATGGCCTTCTTCAGGGCTGCGACGGGGTCGCCGCCCGTCTTGGCACGGGCACCTTCGAGGGCACCGTAAACGATGCGCTCTGCGGTGGACTTCTTGCCGTCGATCAGGACCTTGTTGATCAGCTGCGTGACCAACGGGGAGCCGTAGACGGGATCTGAAACGAGCGGCCGCTTGGGGGCCGGACCCTTGCGAGGCATATTACTTCTTCTCCATCTTTGCGCCGTAGCGGCTGCGGGCCTGCTTGCGGTTCTTGACACCCTGGGTGTCGAGGGCACCGCGGACGATCTTGTAGCGGACACCCGGGAGGTCCTTCACACGACCACCACGGACGAGCACGATGGAGTGCTCCTGCAGGTTGTGGCCAACACCGGGGATGTAGGCGGTAACTTCAACGCCACCGTTAAGGCGCACACGTGCAACCTTACGAAGAGCCGAGTTCGGCTTCTTCGGAGTGGTGGTGTAAACGCGGGTGCAAACACCGCGGCGCATCGGGCTGCCCTTCAGCGCGGGAGCCTTGGTCTTGGAGACCTTCGGCGTGCGGCCCTTGCGGACCAGCTGGTTAATCGTAGGCACTTTCGTGTTCTCCGTTGTTTGATCTCTGCCCCCACACACAGGCGCCAGCCGGTGCTCAGTGGGAACTTTGGCGTTGCTCATGCAGCCAGCGAATCTACCGGTAGGCGTGCAAAAGTGCGGCATTCGTTGCGCAAGTTGCCCGCAACCCGGAAACAGGCTCCACACCCAACACCATGAGAACAAAACCAAAATGATGTTGCGGCGGCCTTCATCCACTGCCACACAGAACAATTACGAATAGTCTAGCACGGCTTGATCTGCCGCCTTAATCGGGTGTATGGAGGCCCGACGGCGGCAGCCAGGTACCGCCGTCGGGCCTCCACTCCCCCGGGTCACCGGCCGCAACGGCACGCTTAACGGACCGGGCCCCGCACTCCGAAGAGTGCGGGGCCCGGCCTTCAATCATTGGCTACTGCCGCCGGTGTCAGCGGAAGTCGTTGCCGAGATCGTAGTCATCCAGCGGGATGGCGTGGAACTCGGGAGCACCGTCGCCGCCCAGGGCGTCATAGGAGAAGTCGGTGAAAGCGCTGGGGCCCGTGAACAGGCTTGCCTTTGCTTCCTCCGTCGGCTCCACCGTGACCTGGGTGTAGCGGGGCAGACCCGTACCGGCCGGGATGAGCTTACCGATGATGACGTTCTCCTTGAGGCCGAGCAACGGGTCGCTCTTGCCTTCCATGGCCGCCTGCGTCAGGACGCGGGTGGTCTCCTGGAACGATGCTGCGGACAGCCAGGACTCGGTCGCCAAGGAGGCCTTGGTGATACCCATGAGTTCCGGACGGCCGGAAGCCGGTGCCTTGCCCTCGGACACAACGCGGCGGTTCTCGTCCTCGAAGCGGGCGCGCTCTGCCAGCTCACCGGGGAGCAGCTCGGAGTCGCCGGACTCGATGACGGTCACGCGGCGCAGCATCTGGCGGACGATGACCTCGACGTGCTTGTCGTGGATACCAATACCCTGGCTGCGGTAAACGCCCTGCACTTCGTCCACGAGGAACTTCTGTGCCGCACGCGGACCCATGATGCGCAGAACCTGCTTCG
The DNA here is from genome assembly GCF_052156435.1 of Paenarthrobacter sp. NCHU4564. Taxonomy (NCBI): domain Bacteria; kingdom Bacillati; phylum Actinomycetota; class Actinomycetes; order Micrococcales; family Micrococcaceae; genus Paenarthrobacter; species Paenarthrobacter sp. NCHU4564. The sequence continues at coordinate 175,871 of NZ_JBQLIS010000002.1, read as the reverse complement.
GGTCCACCGGACCGTTGATCAGCTTCTGGCCAACACTGACGTGCTCGCCGTCCTCGATGAGGAGGCGGGAACGGCGCAGTACCGGGTAGGCAATCTCTTCGGAGCCATCGTCCGGAGTGATCACCAGGCGCATCTGGCGCTCGGACTCTTCGATGGTGATACGGCCGGCTGCTTCCGCAATCGGGGCCACACCCTTCGGAGTACGGGCTTCGAACAGTTCCTGGATACGGGGCAGACCCTGGGTGATGTCATCGCCACCACCGGCGGAAACAGCACCACCGGTGTGGAACGTACGCATGGTCAGCTGGGTACCGGGCTCACCGATGGACTGTGCGGCAATGATGCCCACGGCCTCGCCGATGTCCACGGTCTTGCCGGTGGCCAGCGAACGGCCGTAGCAGAGTGCACAGGTACCAACCTTGGACTCACAGGTGAGTACGGAGCGGACCTTGACCTCGGTGATGCCTGCAGCCAGCAGCTGGCCGATCACGACGTCGCCGCAGTCGGTGCCGGCAGGTGCCAGGACGTTGCCCTGGGCATCCACGACGTCGACAGCCAGCGTACGTGCGTAGGCGCTGTTCTCGACGTTCTCGTCCAGGACGAGTTCACCGTTGGAATCCGGCACCGCGATCGGGGTGACCAGGCCACGCTCGGTACCGCAGTCCTCTTCGCGGACGATGACGTCCTGCGAAACGTCCACCAGACGACGGGTCAGGTAACCCGAGTTGGCGGTACGCAGAGCGGTATCGGCAAGACCCTTACGGGCACCGTGCGTGGCGATGAAGTATTCCAGCACCGACAGGCCCTCACGGTAGGAGGACTTGATCGGACGCGGGATGATCTCACCCTTCGGGTTGGCCACAAGACCACGGATACCCGCAATCTGGCGGACCTGCATCCAGTTACCACGGGCACCGGAGGACACCATGCGGTTGATGGTGTTCATCGGGGACAGGCTGTCACGCATTGCCTGGGCGATCTCGTTGGTTGCCTTGTTCCAGATCTCGATCAGTTCCTGGCGACGCTCGTCGTCGTCGATCAGGCCCTTGTCGTACTGGCCCTGGATCTTGGCAGCCATGTTCTCGTAACCGGCGAGGATGCCCGGCTTGGTGTCCGGAACCTCGATGTCGGAGATTGCCACAGTGACACCCGAACGGGTTGCCCAATAGAAGCCGGCATCCTTCAGGTTGTCCAGCGTTGCAGCCGTGACGACCTTCGGGTAACGCTCGGCGAGGTCGTTGACGATCCGGGACAGCTCGCCCTTGTCCGCAACAGCCTCAACCCACGGGTAGTCCTCGGGCAGGGTCTGGTTGAAGATGACCTGGCCCAGGGAGGTTTCAACGAGCGCCGGCTGGCCGGGCTCCCAACCTTCCGGAGCTTCCCAACCTGCGTAAGGAACGAAGTTCTCCAAGCGGATCTTCACCTGGGAGTTCAGGTGCAGTTCGCGGGCGTCGAAGGCCATGATGGCTTCCGACACAGAGGAGAACACGCGGCCTTCGCCGGCGGAGCCGACGCGCTTGGTGGTCAGGTGGTACAGGCCGATGATCATATCCTGCGAAGGCAGGGTCACCGGACGGCCATCGGAGGGCTTCAGGATGTTGTTCGAGGACAGCATCAGGATGCGGGCTTCGGCCTGGGCTTCCGGGCTCAGCGGCAGGTGGACTGCCATCTGGTCGCCGTCGAAGTCAGCGTTGAAGGCGCCACAAACCAGCGGGTGAAGCTGGATTGCCTTGCCTTCAACAAGCTGCGGTTCGAAGGCCTGGATGCCGAGGCGGTGCAGGGTAGGTGCACGGTTGAGCAGCACCGGGTGTTCGGTGATGATCTCTTCGAGCACATCCCAGACCTGCGGACGGTAACGCTCGACCATGCGCTTTGCCGACTTGATGTTCTGCGCGTGGTTGAGGTCAACCAGGCGCTTCATCACGAACGGCTTGAAGAGCTCCAGTGCCATCTGCTTGGGCAGGCCACACTGGTGCAGCTTCAGCTGCGGGCCGACAACAATCACCGAACGGCCGGAGTAGTCGACGCGCTTGCCGAGCAGGTTCTGGCGGAAACGGCCCTGCTTGCCCTTGAGCATGTCACTCAGGGACTTCAGCGGACGGTTGCCCGGACCGGTGACCGGACGGCCACGGCGGCCGTTGTCGAAGAGGCTGTCAACAGCTTCCTGAAGCATGCGCTTCTCGTTGTTGACGATGATCTCCGGAGCACCAAGGTCAAGCAGGCGCTTGAGTCGGTTGTTGCGGTTGATCACACGGCGGTAGAGGTCGTTGAGGTCGGAGGTCGCGAAGCGGCCACCGTCCAGCTGGACCATCGGGCGCAGTTCCGGCGGGATCACCGGGACGGCGTCGAGAACCATGCCGAGCGGGCTGTTGTTGGTGGTCAGGAACGCGTTGACGACCTTGAGGCGCTTGAGGGCACGGGTCTTGCGCTGGCCCTTGCCGTTCTGGATGACATCGCGCAGTGCCTCGGCTTCAGCCTGCATGTCGAAGGTCTCAAGGCGCTTCTTGATGGCCTCGGCACCCATGGAACCTTCGAAGTACATGCCGTAGCGGTCACGCAGTTCGCGGTACAGGCCTTCGTCACCTTCGAGGTCTGCGACCTTGAGGTTCTTGAAGCGGTCCCAGACCTGCTCCAGGCGCTCGATGTCGGCGTCGGCACGCTTGCGGACGTTCGCCATCTGGCGGTCGGCGGAGTCGCGGGCCTTCTTCTTGTCGGCACCCTTGGCACCTTCGCCTTCAAGACGGGCAAGCTCGTCTTCAAGGTCGCGGGCGATCTGGGCGATGTCGCTGTCGCGGTTGTCCACGAGCTGCTTCTTCTCGAGATCGTGCTCGACCTGGAGGTTGGGCAGCTCAGCGTGGCGGTTTTCCTCGTCAACGCTGGTGATCATGTAGGCAGCGAAGTAGATGACCTTTTCGAGGTCCTTCGGTGCCAGGTCCAGGAGGTAGCCAAGGCGCGACGGAACACCCTTGAAGTACCAGATGTGGGTAACGGGAGCGGCGAGTTCGATGTGGCCCATGCGCTCACGGCGTACCTTGGCGCGGGTGACTTCGACGCCACAGCGCTCACAGATGATGCCCTTGAAGCGGACGCGCTTGTACTTGCCGCAGTAGCATTCCCAGTCACGGGAAGGTCCGAAGATCTTCTCGCAGAAAAGACCGTCCTTCTCGGGCTTGAGAGTGCGGTAGTTGATGGTTTCCGGCTTCTTGACCTCACCGTATGACCAGCCACGGATGTCTTCCGCGGTGGCGAGGCCGATCTGCATGAGGCCGAAGGAGGATTCGCTGGACATGTGGTCCCTGTTCTCTCTTGTTCTCTAAATTCTGAAGTCTTGGTTACGGAAAGAGGGAGCTGCTCCGGCGGGCAGCGTTCAACTGCGGCCCGCCGGAACGGCTGCTAGACCTCTTCTACGGAACTGGGCTCTGCGCGGGACAGATCGATTCCCAGTTCTTCCGCAGCCGTGAAGACTGCGTCATCAGAGTCACGCATCTCGATGGTGGTTCCGTCCGTGGAAAGAACTTCCACGTTCAGGCACAGCGACTGCATTTCCTTGATCAAGACCTTGAAGGACTCCGGAACGCCAGGTTCGGGGATGTTCTCGCCCTTGACGATTGCTTCGTAGACCTTCACACGACCATGGATGTCATCGGACTTGATCGTGAGCAGTTCCTGAAGGGTGTAGGCGGCGCCGTAAGCTTCGAGCGCCCACACTTCCATTTCACCGAAGCGCTGGCCACCGAACTGTGCCTTACCACCCAGCGGCTGCTGCGTGATCATGGAGTACGGACCGGTGGAGCGTGCGTGGATCTTGTCGTCCACCAGGTGGTGGAGCTTCAGGATGTACATGTACCCGACGGAGATCGGGTCCGGGAACGGCTCGCCGGAGCGGCCGTCGAACAGACGGGTCTTGCCGGAGGAGTCGATCAGGCGGTCGCCGTCGCGGGTCATGTTGGTGGAGTCAAGCAGGCCCGTGATTTCTTCTTCGCGGGCGCCGTCGAACACCGGGGTGGCAACGGTGGTCTGGCCGGTTTCACGAGGCAGGTTCGGGAGGTTCTTGACCCACTCCGGCTCGCCTTCGATCTTCCAACCGGTCTTGGCAACCCAGCCGAGGTGGGTTTCCAGGACCTGGCCAACGTTCATACGACCCGGAACACCAAGCGGGTTCAGGACGATGTCCACCGGGGTGCCGTCTGCAAGGAAGGGCATGTCCTCGACCGGAAGGATCTTGGAGATAACACCCTTGTTGCCGTGGCGGCCGGCGAGCTTGTCGCCGTCGGTGATCTTGCGCTTGGCTGCCACGTAGACGCGGACCAGCTGGTTCACGCCCGGGGGCAGTTCGTCGTCGTTGTCGCGGTCGAAGACGCGCACGCCGATGACCGTGCCCGACTCGCCGTGGGGCACCTTCAGGGAGGTGTCGCGGACTTCGCGGGACTTCTCACCGAAGATGGCGCGGAGCAGGCGCTCCTCCGGGGTCAGTTCGGTTTCACCCTTCGGGGTGACCTTTCCGACCAGGATGTCGCCGGCTTCAACCTCGGCACCGATGTGGATGATGCCACGCTCGTCCAGTCCTGCGAGGACTTCCTCGGACACGTTCGGGATGTCACGGGTGATTTCCTCGGCACCAAGCTTGGTGTCGCGGGCATCGATCTCGTGCTCCTCGATGTGGATGGAGGAAAGGACGTCCTCGGCGACGATGCGCTGGGACAGGATGATGGCGTCCTCGAAGTTGTGGCCTTCCCAGGACATGAATGCCACGAGGAGGTTCTTGCCGAGGGCGAGCTCACCCTGGTCCGTTGCCGGGCCGTCGGCGATGATGCCGCCAACTTCCAGGCGCTGGCCTTCGTTCACCAGGACACGGTGGTTGTAGCAGTTGCCCTGGTTGGAGCGGGCGAACTTGTTGATGCGGTAGTTGGTCTCCGTGCCGTCGTCATTGAGCATGACAACCAGCTCGGCGGAAACCTCGGTGACCACACCGGCCTTCTTGGCGATGACAACGTCACCGGCGTCGACTGCTGCAGCGCGCTCCATGCCGGTACCCACGAACGGGGCCTCGGAACGGACCAGCGGCACAGCCTGGCGCTGCATGTTGGCACCCATGAGTGCACGGTTGGCGTCGTCGTGCTCGAGGAACGGGATCAGGGCCGTTGCCACGGACACCATCTGGCGCGGGGAAACGTCCATGTACTGGACGTCCTCGGCGGGAACCAGGACGGGCTCGCCTCCACCACCACGGGCACGGACAAGGACAGTCTCTTCGGAGAAGCGCTTGTCGGAGTCCAGCGGCGCGTTGGCCTGGGCAATCAGGACCTCGGCCTCGTCATCAGCGGTGAGGTACTCGACGTCGTCGGAAACAACACCGTTGGACACCTTGCGGTACGGGGTCTCGATGAAGCCGAAGGGGTTGATGCGGCCGTAGGAAGCCAGCGAACCAATCAGACCGATGTTCGGGCCTTCAGGGGTTTCGATCGGGCACATACGTCCGTAGTGGGACGGGTGGACGTCTCGAACTTCCATGCCGGCGCGGTCGCGGGACAGACCACCCGGGCCAAGGGCCGAAAGACGGCGCTTGTGGGTAAGACCCGAGAGCGGGTTGTTCTGGTCCATGAACTGCGACAGCTGGGAGGTTCCGAAGAACTCCTTGATGGCAGCGACAACCGGGCGGATGTTGATCAGGGTCTGCGGCGTGATGGCCTCGACGTCCTGCGTGGTCATGCGTTCGCGGACCACACGCTCCATGCGGGAAAGACCCGTACGGACCTGGTTCTCGATCAGCTCGCCGACAGCGCGGATACGGCGGTTGCCGAAGTGGTCGATGTCGTCGATCTCGACGCGGAGCTCGTGGTCTTCGCCATCGCGCTTGCCCATGATGGTCTTCTCGCCGGCGTGCAGCGCGACGAGGAACTTGATCATGGCAACGATGTCTTCAACGTGCAGGACCGAGGCTTCCTTGTCGCCAAGGGAGCGGTCGATGCCCAGCTTGCGGTTGATCTTGTAGCGGCCAACCTTGGCCAGATCGTAGCGCTTGGGGTTGAAGTACAGGTTGTCCAGCAGGGACTGGGCAGCCTCGACTGTGGGCGGCTCGCCCGGACGCAGCTTGCGGTAGATGTCCAGAAGCGCGTCTTCGCGGGTTTCGGTGGCGTCCTTCTCCAGCGTTGCGCGCATGGAGTCGTACTGGCCGAACTCTTCCAGGATCTGGCCTTCGGTCCAGCCGAGTGCCTTCAGCAGCACGGTGACGGACTGCTTGCGCTTGCGGTCGAGGCGAACGCCGACCTGGTCGCGCTTGTCGATCTCGAGCTCGAACCAGGCGCCACGGGACGGGATGATCTTCGCGGTGAAGATGTCCTTGTCACTGGTCTTGTCCGCAGCGCGCTCGAAGTAGGCGCCCGGCGAACGGACCAGCTGGGAGACGACGACACGCTCGGTGCCGTTAACGACGAACGTTCCCTTTTCAGTCATGAGGGGGAAGTCGCCCATGAACACGGTCTGCTGCTTGATTTCGCCCGTGTTGTTGTTCATGAACTCGGCCTTGACGTACAAGGGAGCCGAGTAGGTGGCGTCACGGTCTTTGCATTCGGCCATGGTGTACTTCGGATCAGCGAACTCCGGCTCGGAGAAGCTCAGGGACATGGTGCCCTGGAAGTCCTCGATCGGGGAGATCTCTTCGAAGATGTCGGCAAGTCCGGAGGTGGTGGCGACGCTGAGGTCACCCTCCTCCACGGCCTTCGCTACGCGTGCCTGCCAGCGTTCGTTTCCGACCAGCCAGTCAAAGCTGTCCGTCTGCAGGGCGAGAAGATTCGGAACATCCAGGGGTTCGTGAATCTTTGCGAATGAGAGGCGGCGGGTGGCACCATCGGTGCTTGCCGTATTAGCGGTTTCGTTATTAGAGGTGCTCGAGGCGACCAAGAGGGATCCTTCCACAGACCTTCAGGCGTTTTCAGATCTCCCCCGTTTGCATCCCGCGGAGTTATCCGCGGGATACTTATCCGGTTCCGCTATATGACCCGGACCCAGCCAGTCCATGACGACTGCACGTTATCCACGGCACGTCAATGGCGCAGCTGAGATTTAAAGCCCACCGCTATATGAAGGCTGAAGGTTAACAGGGAAGACGCAAATATCTACGATACGGCAAAGCAGCCTTCCTGTCTACCCCAGATCGTCTGTGAATGCAAGCACCGTTGCCGCAGGCATCCAAGCGAAGGAATGCAGCGCCCCCGACTTTGGTTGGAAAGGACAGGGTGGAGCGCACCCCGCGATAGCCTTGGCTACACCACCACCGGACCGGAAGAGGGACCATGACCTACTCTGTTGACGACAATGACGTTGTCATCCTTGCTGCATCCCGCACCCCGCAGGGACGCCTCAACGGGCAACTGGCGGCCTTCACCGCCGTCGAGCTTGGCGCCCATGCCATCAGCGCCGCACTGGCGGCCAGCGGCGTCAAAGCCGAGCAGGTCGATGCGGTGATCATGGGCCAGGTCCTGCAGGCGGGCGCAGGGCAGAACCCGGCCCGGCAGAGCGCTATCGCGGCCGGCGTCGGATGGAACATCCCGGCCGTGACCATCAACAAAGTCTGCCTGTCTGGACTCACTGCGGTCATCGACGCCGCACGCATGATCCGCAGCGGCGACGCCACGGTAGTGGTGGCCGGCGGCCAGGAATCCATGACGCGTGCTCCACACCTGCTGCCCGGTTCCCGGCAAGGCTGGACGTATGGCGCCATCCAGGCCTTGGACGTGGCCGCCCACGACGGCTTGACCGACGCTTTTGATGGCCAGTCCATGGGCTTGTCCACCGAAAGCAAGAACGTAACGCTCGGCATCGACCGCAGGGCCCAGGACGAAGTGGCAGCGGCATCCCACCAACGCGCCGCTGCCGCCATGGGGAATGGAACGTTCGACGCCGAAATCGCTCCCCTGAGCGTCAAGCAGCGCAAGGGTGATCCCGTGGTGGTCACGACGGACGAGGGTGTCCGCCCGAACACCACGATCGAAACCCTGGCCCCGCTCAAGGCGGCGTTTGCCACGGACGGCACCATTACGGCCGGCAACTCTTCTCCCCTGTCCGACGGCGCCTCCGCACTCGTCCTGACGAGCCGCCGGTTCGCCCGCGACAACGGTCTGGAATACCTGGCAGTGGTGGGAAAGCCCGGCCAGGTGGCCGGACCTGACAACTCCCTGCATTCACAGCCCTCCAATGCAATCACCCAGGCCTTGAAGAAGGCCGGATGGACCGCCGAGGAGCTGGACTTCATCGAGATCAACGAGGCATTCGGATCGGTAGCCGTCCAGTCCCTCAAGGACCTCGGTTATCCGCTGGAAAAGTGCAACATCCACGGCGGCGCCATTGCCTTGGGCCATCCCATCGGTGCTTCCGGGGCCCGCCTCGCACTGCACGCCGCCCATGAACTCAAGCGCCGGGGAACAGGCAAGGCTGCTGTTTCCCTGTGCGGCGGAGGCGGCCAGGGTGAAGCCCTCCTGCTCTACCGCGACTGACAGGATTCACTGACATGGACAACAGCGAAATGAACGGCGCCCAGCGGTTCCTTGAGGATGCCGCCGCCCGCGGACTGGACGTGGACGTCGTCGAACGTCCCGCTGCGCGCAGCCTTGAAGAGGCGGCCGGCATCCTGGGCATCGAGCCCGGGGACATCGTGAAGTCGCTGGTGGTCAAGCACCGGGACGGGAGCTTCCTCTTCGCCCTCATTCCCGGGGACCGGCAGATCTCCTGGCCCAAGCTGCGGGCACTGGTGGGCGTCAACAAACTGTCCCTCCCCCACGCCGACGTCGCCCTTGCAGCGACCGGCTATGAGCGCGGCACCATCACGCCCCTGGGCAGCACCACCGCCTGGCCTGTGTACGCAGACGCCAGCATCACCGGACGGCGCATCTCCATGGGAGCAGGTGCGCACGGCCGCAGCGCCTTCGTGGACGCCGACGCCCTCACATCCGCCCTGAACGCCACCGTGGCAGACATCAGTGAACCCAACTAGGTCGCATTTGTGCGCGCTTTCAGCGGTCAAAACGTGCACAAATGCGACCCAGTTGGGTGCTTAAACAGCAGGAAGCCCCGCCCGGCGAACCGGACGGGGCTTCCCCAGCAAAACGAGTTACTTGATGGTAACCGTTGCGCCAGCTTCTTCGAGCTGAGCCTTTGCCTTCTCTGCGGCTTCCTTGTTGGCGCCTTCGAGAACAGCCTTCGGTGCACCGTCAACCAGGTCCTTGGCTTCCTTGAGGCCGAGGGAGGTGATGGCGCGGACTTCCTTGATCACTGCGATCTTCTTGTCGCCAGCGGCTTCGAGGATGACGTCGAATTCGGTCTTCTCTTCAGCAGCTTCAGCACCGGCGCCACCGGCGGCCGGACCGGCAACTGCAACAGCAGCAGCCGTAACTTCGAAGGTCTCTTCGAAGAGCTTGACGAACTCGGAGAGCTCGATGATGGTCAGTTCCTTGAAAGCTTCAATGAGCTCTTCGTTGCTGAGCTTCGCCATGGTGGCGTCCTTCCATTAGGTGGTGCGGATCCGGACGGACCGTTCCTCGCACCGGAGTTTTGATTGGGGGGAGAACTTAGTTCTCTTCGGTTGCAGCGTCGGCAGCGGCCGGTGCTTCTTCAGCAGCTGGAGCTTCCTCGGTTGCAGCCTCTTCTGCCGGTGCTTCTTCAGCGGCCGGTGCAGGTGCGCCGCCCTCTTCTTCAAGCTTGAGGCGCAGGGCATCAATGATGCGTGCAGCAGCGGATGCAGGAGCCTTGAGGACACCGGCAACACGTGCAAGCTGGAACTCGCGGGACTCGAGGGCAGCCAGTGCGGCCACACCCTCGGAGTCAAGTGCCTTGCCTTCGAACAGACCGGTCTTGATGACCAGCTGCTTGTTGGCCTTGGCAAAGTCCGTCAGGCTCTTGGCAGCAGCAACGGCGTCGCCCTTGATGAAGGCGATCGCAGTGGGGCCGGAGAGCTGACCGTCGAATGCATCGACACCAGCTTCCTTGGCTGCGATGGCGCTCAGGGTGTTCTTGACGACCGAGAACTTGGTGTCCTGGCCGAGAGCAACACGGAGTTCCTTGAGCTGCGCAACAGAGAGCCCACGGTATTCGGTCAGGACAGCCGCGGTCGATTCCTTGAAATCGTTGGTGATCTCAGCAACTGCGGAGACCTTGCTAGGCGTTGTCATAACCCTCCTTCCGGGGAATAAAGCCGGTCTTCCGGGTCCCCGCTCATGAGAGCTAAAACTAAAAACGCCCCGCGCAGATGCACGGGGCTTGGCTCAACACAGCTTGGCTGTGGAGACTCAACTCGTTCACCTGCGTTGGCCGCCCTATGTCAGGGTCCTTCGTCAAGGAATTCACCTGGTTCTCACGGGCGTGGCTGCAGAGTTGAGCTGCGCTCGAAAGGGTGGATTCCCATCAACCGACGGTCTTTGGTACTTCAAGGTTACGGGAGAGTCCTGGACATCACCAAATCGGCGCCGTTGCAGCACCCCTAATCCGACGATGTCGCCCCGGCCGACCGCTGCGGAAGTTCCTTCTGCCAGAGCCCGGTGACGCCCGCCGTCGTAAATCCCAGCTGCTTGTTGACGGTCAAAAGGTACCGGTTTTCGGGGGCATTCCAGGTGTAGATGACCCTGGCATCCGGGAACTGCTCGCTCAGGCGTTCCATGTTGGCAACCTTGATGAGCAGGCCCAGTTTGTTGCCGCGGTGTTCCTGCAGGACCAGGGTGTCGTCCTGGAACACGACGTCCTGGCGATGGGCCAGCACGCTGATGGTGGTCAGGCCCACCAGTCGCCCGCTGGCTACGTGCTCGACGGCGGTCACCACCGTCCGCCGTCCCTGCGCCAAAGCGGCGTCTTCAGTCTCGCGCAGAACCACGGCGTCGAAGACCATGTCAGCGGGTTCAACGCCGGCCGGTTCCTCGTCGTCGTCCTGACCGTGGACCACCTCACCTGCGGCATTCTCCAGTTCCGCTACGGCCTCCAGCCATGGTTCAGGGCAGCGGTCCGTCCAATGGTGCAGGGCGTAGCGGCCCCCGTTCGCTTCCCCGGCTTCGGCCTGGAGGTCGGCGACGAGCTTGGTGTCCAGGGGCAGGATGCACGAACTGAACTGCTCAATATGCTGCAGGGTGTAGCCGGCCCGCTGGGCGAAGTCCACTTCCCTGCTGCTGACCGGCAGGAACCCTGGGCCACTGCCGGGAATCAACTGGTCCTCGGGAATCTCTGTCAGGGACGTGGCGGGATGGTTGGTGTCCACCAGGACCATGGTGCGCCCCTCGGCGCGGGCCAGTTGCTCGGCGGCGTCAAGGAGTTGCCTGCCCACGCCCTGGCGCTGGTACTCCGGCAGGATGTCCAGCGTGAATTCAGCCAGATCCAAGTTGTCCGCCAAAGGCAAGGCAATATCCACGGTGCCCACGATCGCACCGTCGATCTTGGCCACCAGGATGATCTGCCGCTCGTACGGATCGGAGAATTCCAGCAGCTTTTCCAAGGGCGTGTACGCGAGGTCGTCACTCCCCCACGTCTCCATCCTGACCCGGCGCCCGACTTCCACGGCGTCCAAAAAATCGCGGGCCTTCGGACTCTCCAGGTTGTCAGGTACCCACAGCTGTTCGATGTGAACAGTCTTCCCCTCGTCTACTGTCATCCCAGCCGTTTCTGCCATTCGCCTTCAAAACCGGAAGGCTTGAATCCAAGGGCGATATTTATGGCCAGCATATGCTGGTTCTCGCTCGCGTTCCATGTCATGACGGACATGGCCTCAGGCCACAGCAACCCCGCCCGGCGGAGGTTGGCCACCTTCAGGAGCATGCCGAGGCTGTGCCCGCGGTGCGCCGGATCCACCAAGGTGTCCTCCTGGTTGATCACGCCGGGCAGCCTGTCCCGGTGTGTCAGGACCGTATACCCGGCCAGCCTGCCACTGGCCTCATGCCGGGCAGCGGCCACAATCTGCTTGATCCCGCCCGCTTCCCAGGTGGCTTCCTCCTGCCTCACCCGGGCGGCGTCCCAAACCTCGCCCTCCCAGCCCAGGCCGGCGATCGGAACCTCCGTGCTCATCAGGCTTTTGAGCCGCGCGAAACCATCCACGAACTCCGCGGGACAGCTTTGCTCCCATCCCACCACGCTGTAGCCCGCCGACTTAGCCACGGCAGCGGCCTCGAGCCCGTCAAGGACGTCCGCAGGCACGGGCATGTGCAAGGAACTGCTGGTCTCCACCTGTTCCAGCGAATAGCCGTGATGGACTGCGAACTGGGTGGACGCAGCGTAGCGCGGGACGCCGCCGGTGCCCGATTTCGCGTCCAACAGCGGCGCGCCCGCCAATACGGGACCTATGGGCTCTCCGCAAAAACCGTCGAACGAGACCCGGTTGCGGTCCCGCGCCGTCCGCTCCAGCGTCTCCAGGATGGCCGTCCCAATCCCACGGCGCCGGTAGGCGGCGTCGACCTGCACGTCCAGGCCCGCCGTCGTCGTATTCTCGCTGAGCGGTAGGGTCAGCGAACCGCTGCCCACCACTGTGCGGCCGAGCCTGGCCAGGAATACCTGCCGTTCCTCGTACTCGTTGCCCTGCCAAAACACCACGGCCTCCGGGAACGTTGCACAACGCTCGGTATCTCCCCAGAGCGCTAACTGGTTCGCAACGTCCAGGTCATGGAAAGCACGGAAGTCGGAGTGCTGCGACTCCTGCGGACTTTGGGGGACAGCGATCCGTTCCACGGTCAGCCCCTTGGATACGGAAAAGTTCGACGCCGGTTCCACGCCTCACAGCCTAAGGCGCACCCTTGCGGCGGGACAAGGAACCCGTCCAGGGCAGCAAAAAGGACCGCCCGGCATGGCCGGACGGTCCTTTCAGAGCCAATGCCCGCGAAGCTTACGCCTCGGTGAGAACCTTGGTGACGTTCGGGTCAACGGTGATGCCCGGGCCGAACGTGGTGGCAACGGTGGCCTTCTGGATGTAGCGGCCCTTGGAAGCGGACGGCTTGAGGCGAAGAACCTCTTCCAGAGCTGCTGCGTAGTTCTCAGCCAGCTTGACGGCGTCGAAGGAAACCTTGCCGATGATGAAGTGCAGGTTCGAGTGCTTGTCGACGCGGAAGTCGATCTTGCCGCCCTTGATGTCGTTGACAGCCTTGGTGACATCCGGGGTAACCGTACCGGTCTTCGGGTTCGGCATGAGGTTACGCGGGCCGAGGACCTTACCGAGGCGGCCAACCTTGCCCATGAGGTCAGGGGTGGCAACGGCGGCGTCGAAGTCGGTCCAGCCGCCGGCGATCTTTTCGATCAGGTCGTCGGAACCAACGAAGTCGGCGCCGGCTGCGATTGCTGCTTCAGCCTTGTCACCGGTTGCGAAAACCAGGACGCGGGCGGTCTTGCCCGTGCCGTGGGGGAGGTTGACCGTGCCGCGGACCATCTGGTCAGCCTTGCGGGGGTCAACGCCGAGGCGGAAAGCGACCTCAACCGTTGCGTCGAACTTGGACGGGTTGATTTCCTTTGCCAGGCTGATGGCCTCGAACGGGGCGTAGACCTTGTCTGCCTCGATCTTGGCTACGGCTGCCTCATATGCTTTGCTGCGCTTTGCCATGCTGCTTGTTTCTCCTTGTGCAGTTGTGGTCTGCGGACCGCGCTGGGCCCTGCCACAGTCGTGGATCCGGCAAGGATCCTGCGACATTTCAATGTTTCAGTTGCCGGTTGCCCGGCGGGTGAAAGCTGTATTAGCCCTCTACGGTGATGCCCATGGAACGGGCGGTGCCGGCGATGATCTTGGCAGCTGCCGCGACATCGTTGGCGTTGAGGTCTTCCATCTTGGTGGTGGCGATTTCCTCAACCTGTGCCTGGGTCAGCTTGGCAACCTTGACGGTGTGCGGGGTAGCCGAACCCTTGGCAACGCCTGCGGCCTTCTTGATGAGCTCTGCAGCCGGCGGGGTCTTGGTGATGAAGGTGAAGGAGCGGTCTTCGTAGACCGTGATTTCCACCGGGATAACGTTTCCGCGCTGGGATTCCGTTGCAGCGTTGTACGCCTTGCAGAATTCCATGATGTTGACACCGTGCTGGCCAAGCGCAGGACCGATCGGCGGGGCCGGGTTGGCGGCACCTGCCTGGATCTGCAGCTTGATGAGGCCGGTGACCTTCTTCTTGGGAGCCAATGTAGGGTCCTTCTCTCAATAGCTTCCTGGAACACCGGAGCGCGTCCCAGGTTGGTGGCCGCCATGGCAAGGCGGCCGGCCGCTTCCGGACCGCTAAGCAGGCGGCCGGGAGCGAAATCTTGGAATCAACTAGATCTTGGTGACCTGGTTGAAAGCGAGCGTAACCGGAGTTTCGCGCTCGAAGATCGAGACCAGGACAACCAGGGTCTGGGACTCCGGCTTGATCTCGGAGATGGTGGCAGGAAGGGTCTCGAACGGGCCTTCCTTGACGATGACGGACTCGCCGACTTCGAAGTCCACGGCCACGGGAGCCTGGGCCTGCTTGTTGACGGGCTTGCCCTTCTCCGTCTGCTCTTCTTCGAAGACCGGGGCGAGCATGGAGAAGACTTCATCCAGGCGCAGCGGCACGGGATTGTGGGCGTTGCCCACGAAGCCGGTGACACCCGGGGTGTGGCGGACCGCGCCCCAGGAAGCGTCGGTCAGGTCCATGCGGACCAGCACGTAACCGGGGATGCGCACGCGGTTGATGACCTTGCGCTGCGCGTTCTTGATCTCGACGACCTCTTCCATGGGCACCTGGATTTCGAAGATGTAATCTTCCATGTCCAGGGTCTGGATGCGGGTCTCGAGGTTTGCCTTGACACGGTTTTCGTAGCCGGCGTAGGAGTGGATGACGTACCAGTCACCTTCCTGGCGGCGCAGCTTTGCCTTGAATTCCTCGGCAGGGTCAACCGGAGCCGCGGCGGCGGCAGCAGCCAAGGCGTCGGTTTCGTCGTCGCCTGACGCGTCATCAGAGCCGGACTCATCATCAGACTCGGCGTCTACGTCGGACTCGAAGTCATCCTCGGCGTCGACGTCGGCAGATTCGGGCGCAGCAGAATCGAACCCGGACTCCTCCGCAGCCTCAGCTGCAGAGTCCTTGGCTTCTTCCAGCTCAGCCTCGTTTACCTCGAGCTCCTGCTCAGACACTTGGTCTCCTGCTTCCTCATTGCCTAACATGCCTATTTAAATGGCTCAATTCCGCAAACCCCGCAAAATCCCTCAGATTCCAAGGATTTCCGCGCAGTCTGCGGACAGCTCCGCTTAGTTGTCCGTAACGCCCGTACCACCGAAGATCGCGTTGACCGCCGAGCCGAAAGCGAGGTCCAGCAACGTGACGATGAGCATCATGATGGCTACGAACACCAGGACCACCAGCGTGTAGTTGATCAGTTCCTTGCGCGTGGGAGCGACGACCTTCTTCAGTTCGCCGATGACCTGGCGGACAAAAAGGGCGATACGGGCAAAGAAGCCGGCATCGGCTTTCCTGGCGGGACGACGGCCCTTGGAGCTGCTGGCAGCTGTTTCCGTCACCTGGTCCTCACTCACCTTGCAAAGTCGTGTGCCCGGCCCTGATCAGAGCCATGGTTGCTGCGCTGGTCCCGGTGTTTCCACCGGAACAGCTTGCGCAGGGCAGACAGGACTCGAACCTGCAACCTGCGGTTTTGGAGACCGCTGCGCTACCAATTGCGCCACTACCCTATGGATCGAATCCATGTTTCAGGCCGCACTCAGCCTGCGGTGCTTTTCAACACCGGTGAACCAGTCTACGCAAGAATCCTGCGATAGTCGAACCGGCCCGATTCCGGACCTTCCGGCCGCTCCCGGAAACATGTGAGCAGCAACATCAGTCACAATATCCAGCGGGCGCCCGGGAGCTCCGCAGAACAGCATAAGGTAGTTTACGTCGAATCCCATCATCCAGCCCACGAGCTGCCTGCGAAGAACGGTATTTAGATGTCTGCCGGAACACCTGCCGCCCGCATTTCACAACGAATTTCCGCAATTGCCGAATCCGCCACCCTTGCCGTTGACGCCAAGGCCAAGGCACTGAAGGCCGCGGGGCGCCCCGTGATTGGTTTCGGTGCCGGCGAGCCCGACTTCCCGACCCCCGACTACATTGTCAAGGCGGCCATCGAGGCAGCCGGCCAGCCCAAGTATCACCGCTACTCCCCCGCCGGCGGCCTCCCTGAGCTGAAGAAAGCCATCGCGGAAAAGACCCTGCGGGACTCCGGCTACAAGGTCGATCCGTCGCAGGTACTGGTGACCAACGGCGGCAAGCAGGCCGTCTACAACACCTTTGCCACGCTGGTCGATCCAGGCGATGAGGTCATCATCCCCACGCCGTTCTGGACCACCTACCCTGAGGCCATCCGCTTGGCCGGCGGCGTTCCCGTAGAGGTCTTCGCCGGGCCGGAGCAGGGCTACCTGGTGACCGTGGAGCAGCTTGAGGCTGCAGTGACGGACAAGACCAAGATCCTGCTGTTCGTCTCGCCGTCCAACCCAACGGGCGCCGTCTACAGCCCGGAACAGGTTGCCGAGATCGGCAAGTGGGCCGCGTCCAAGGGCCTGTGGGTGGTCACGGACGAGATCTACGAGCACCTCACCTACGACGGTGTCGAGTTCACCTCGATCGCCACGGCCGCGCCGGAACTCGGCGACAAGGTGGTCATCCTCAACGGTGTCGCCAAGACCTACGCCATGACCGGCTGGCGCGTGGGCTGGATGATCGGCCCGGCCGACGTCATCAAGGCCGCCACCAACCTCCAGTCGCACGCCACCTCCAACGTCTCCAACATCATGCAGGTGGCCGCTGCCGCCGCCCTCACGGGCCCGCTGACCGCCGTCGACGAGATGAAGGTGGCTTTCGACCGCCGCAGGAAGGCGATTGTCGCCGGACTTAACGCCATTGAGGGCGTGGAATGCCCGACGCCGACCGGCGCCTTCTACGTGTACGCGGACGTCCGCGGACTGCTGGGGAAGGAATTCGAGACCGCCAACGGCCCGGTTCGACCGTCGACGTCGGCGGAACTGGCCGCCCTCATCCTCGACGAGGTTGAGGTGGCCGTTGTTCCCGGCGAGGCGTTCGGCCCCTCCGGCTACGTCCGCCTTTCCTACGCGTTGGGCGATGACGACCTCGCCGAAGGCGTCCGCCGCATCCAGGAGTTCCTCGGCAAGGCCAAGTAGCCCGTCGCCAGAGAAACGCTCTTTCACCGCTTGGTGAGAGAGCGTTTCTGTTTTAAGGGCTATCGGTGAGAGAGGGACGCCGGAAAGGGGGCTATCGGTGAGAGAGCGTCGGAAGGGGTTAGAGGAGGCGGCGTTCGGCGGCCCACTTGGTGAGTTCGTGGCGGCTGGAGAGCTGGAGCTTGCGGAGGACCGCGGACACATGGGTTTCCACGGTCTTGATGGAAATAAAGAGTTCCTTGGCCACTTCCTTGTAGCTGTAGCCGCGGGCGATGAGCCGCATGACTTCGAGTTCCCGGGCGGAGAGCTTGTCCAGCTCGTCGTCCGCGATGTCGGCCGGCGCCGTCCCGAAGGCGTCCAGCACGAATCCCGCGAGCCGTGGCGAGAACACGGCGTCGCCGTCGGCAACACGGATGACGGCGTCGGAGATTTCGGCGCCGGAAATGGTCTTGGTCACATACCCCCGGGCTCCGGCACGGATCACGGCCACTACGTCCTCGGCGGCATCCGAGACGCTCAGGGCCAGGAAGCTGGTGGTACCCAGCAGCGCGGCGGAACCTCCGATGACTTCGCGGCCTCCTCCACCGAGGCCCCCGGGCAGGTGGACATCCAGGAGGACAACTTCCGGTCGGGTTTGGGCGATGACCGCAATGGCCTGTTCCACTGTCCCGGCCTCCCCCACTACGTCCATCCTCGCGTCGAGGTCGGCTTTGAGCCCGGAGCGGAAGATCGTGTGGTCATCCACGATCACCACCCGGACGCGTCGTGACGTGGTGGGGGCGGTGGTGTTGTTCATTACCTGGTTTCTCCGTTCCGGACTTCGGCGGGTTCGGCATCGCTTGCCGGCAGTGCCAGCCGGACTTCCGTGCCGTCGCTGCTGCTGTTGATCACCGCGGTGCCGCCGTGGCGTTTCATGCGGCCGATGATGGATTCCTTGACCCCCAAGCGGTCATCGGGGACAGCCTCCGGATCGAATCCCGGCCCACGGTCCTTGATGAAGACGTCCGTTCCCGCCGCTGTGCTTTCCACATATACGGAGACGGTTCCGCCGGCATGCCGGGCCGCGTTCAGCATGGCTTCCCTGGCCGCCTGCACCAGGGCTTCGTGCCGTTCCGTCATGGCGGCCTCCCCGACTGACACCACCTCCACGGCATGCCCGTGGTCGTCCTCCACCTCAGCGGCCACCGCCTTGATACGGTCCCCCAACAGGCCAGATTCCTTGGCGTTGTCGCTGAAGAGCCAGGACCGCAGCTCGCGTTCCTGTGCCCTGGCCAGGCGGACAACGTCCTGCTCCGACCCGGCACGGCGCTGGATCAACGCCAACGTCTGCAGCACGGAGTCGTGAAGATGCGCAGCGATCTCCGCCCGTTCCGTTTCCCTGATCCTGCCTGCGCGTTCCGTTTCGAGGTCTTTCCAGAACTTCAGGCCCCACGGCAGCAGGACCAGTGCGACACCGCCGAGCACGGCCACGGAAGCCAGCAGCGCCAGCCACGTCTGTTCCCAGGAACCCGATCCGGACACCATGACCAGCACTCCCGCCACGACGAGTGCCAGGCCGGCTGCCAGCCGTACCCAACCCCCGGCCTGGTCCGCTTTGGTTTTGTCCACGAGGCCCGCCCTGCGGGTCTCGTCCAGCTGCATCCACGCAATGGCTGCGCCACCCAGGATCGCCGCCGCGGGAATCAGGGTGCCCAGCGGAACATCGGCCCCCAGTTGGCGGGCGATCAAAATGGCGGCGACGAGCAACAACCCCGCGCCGAGCAGGATTTCCTTGCCGTACTGGATCTTCCGGAAGCTGAACCATGCAGCACCCGGTCCCGTCCCGCCGGTTGAAGGCTGGTCGGAGCCGTTCATGCCGGTTACCCCTGCAGCTCCCGGAGCGCCGCCGGACTGGAAGGGCCCCGGCCCCACGCCGGCATCAACCGCCGGTGCGCTGGTACCCGCAGGTGAGGGTCCGGCGTCGGGAGCTGTTGTTCCCGCCGCAGCCGGGAAGCTCACTGCGGGAGCAATGGGCGACGCCGGACGCCGGGCTTTGCGCCGCGCGTCTTCATCCGCGGTGGGAACCATGGTCCACAGCCATGCGTAGAAGGCCACACCTGCGCCACCGGCAAGGCACGCAAGGACCATGGCCACCCGCACGTTTTTGACGGGCAGGTTCAGGTGGGCCGCCAGTCCGCTGCAGACGCCGGCAATCATGCGGTCGCTGCTGCGGACCAGCGGCGGGCGCAGCAGAGCGGTAGTCATGTACCAATCCAAGCACGGATCAGGGGTGCCCGGAGCGGGTTCGGGTCTTCTTGGGGGTTCGCTCAGGGGTCGTTCAGGGTATCCCCCAGTAGAGCGCAGGTGCGCACCAGCGGCAGGATCGAGGTATGAACGCGAACAGCATGAATCCCGAGGACTCCGGGGCGGCCGGTCAGGCCGGTCCCTCAGCCAGCAGCGCCTCCGCCGGCAGTGCTTCCACCGGCCCCTCCGCCGGCAGTGCTTCCACGGGCCCCTCGGCCGGAACGTCCGGCACTTCTTCCGCCGGTGCCACCGGCGAAACCGGCAGCAGCTCGTGGCAGCAGGCCGGTCCGGCCACCCAGCAGAACTTCTACGACTGGATCCGCAGCCAAGGAGTCCGCCGGGGACCGGACCGGTGGATAGGCGGTGTCGCCAGTGGCGTGGCACATCGCTTCGGCATTGATCCGCTGATAGTCCGGGGCATCTTCATTGTCCTGGCCCTGTTTGCAGGCGTCGGCGTCCTCCTCTACGGCATCGCCTGGGCCTTGCTCCCGGAACCCGATGGCCGTATCCACGTGCAGGAAGCCGCCGCAGGCCGGTGGTCGGGCGGCATGACGGGAGCACTGATCACCTCGATCATCGGGCTTCCGAGCCTGGGCCGCGGTTTCTGGGGCTGGGGCTGGGACGGCCTGCCCGGTCTGTTCTGGACCCTCTTCTGGGTCGGTGGCATCAGCTACCTCATCTACTACCTTGTTCAGCGCAACAAAACCCGAAAGGGTGTCCCACCCATGAACCAACAGCACTATGCGGCTCCCGCGGGAGGCCCTGCCGTCTACGGCGACCCCATGGCAGCGAACACCACCGCTTCCGGCACCAACGCGGGCGTCCCGGTGTACGGCGACACCTCCGGTCGCGGCGCAACAGGCGCATCCGGTTCCTACGGCGCATCCGGTTCCTACGGTCCCGGCTCGTACGGTCCCGGCGCGTCCGGGCCAGGTCCCTACGGCCCTTCCGGACCCCGCCCACCGCAGGGTCCCACCCCACCCATGGGTCCGACACCCCCGTATGGCCAGGCCAAAGCTCCCGGGGCAAAGCGCAAGGGCCCCGGTCCGGCAACGGTGGCAGTGACCGCCGGTGCGGCCCTGCTGGCCGGCGGAACCGTGAAGCTGCTTGATGCAGGAAGCGTGATCGACCTCGGCAACTCGACCAATGCAGTGGTCTGGGCGACAGGCGCTGCAGTCCTCGGCCTGGGCATCCTGATCGCCGGCCTGCGTGGACGGACCTCGGGGTTCCTCGGTTTCCTGGCCATCGTGGCCCTGGTCATCGGCGGCATCTTCAACGTGGTGCCCCGCAACGGTGACCGCTTCACTTTCGACGACGTGAACTGGACGCCGGTGAGCATCGAACAGGCCCGCCAGGGTATCGACGTAACAGGTGCGCAGGGTCGCGTGGACCTCACCGACCTCAACATCACTCCGCCGCTGACCACGGAAGTAGTCATTCCCGTGGACGCCACCGCCAGCAACGTCACGGTGGTCATTCCTGACAACGTGCCGGTGGAGGTCCGTGCGGACATGACGTTCGGCAACCTCAATGAACGCGGCTCGGACCGCGGCGGCCGCCTCCGTGATGAACGGACCATGTACAACGCGGACAGGCCAGGTGCCAACCTCGTGGTGGATATCGATGGAACGTTCAGCAACGTGACCATTCAGGAAGGAAACTGACATGAGCACCACCGACCCCAAGGAAACCAACCCCACGGAGTCCATCCCGGCGGGCGCCAACCCGACCGAACCGTTGTCCCAGCCCCGGCTCCAGCAGATTCCCCTGACGCCCCACCTGGAGCGCAGCGTAGCGGAAGCAGCACCCAGCCAGGCCGACCCGGACGACGAACCCCGGCAGGCCCGGATCGGCACGGTGGTGTGGGGCTTGATCGTGGTCGCCCTTGCGGCACTTTTGGTCATCTCGACGCTCGGCTGGGTGGTCCTGGACGGAACGTATGTCCTGATCGGCCTCATGATCGGCGCCGGGGCCGCCCTGGTGGTGGGCGGCCTGCTGGCCGCCGGCCGAAGTTCCAGGAAAACCCCGCGCACCAAGTGACAAAGCAACCTCAACAAGGAAGTCTGTAGCCATGGACAAGTTCTTCAACATCGTCAGGGGCCTCGGCCTGAAGCGTGGACCGCAACGTTGGCTGGGCGGCGTATGCGGCGGCATTGCCGCGAAGCTCAAGGTTGATGTCGCCTATGTCCGGGTAGCTTTCCTGCTCTTCTGCCTCCTGCCGGGACCCGCCGTCGTGTTCTACATCCTGGCCTGGCTGATCCTGCCGGACCAAGGCAACAGGATCCCCTTGGAATCGTTCATCCGGCAGCGCTCCCGCTAGGACGCAACGCACAGAACCTGCCCCTGGCAAGGTCGAGGACAACGCTCCGCAGCACTGCGGAGCGTTGTCCTTTGTTTTTCGGCGACGTTTCCACTACCGCACCCGTGGACCAACGGTAACTATTTGTGTCCCACCCCACATCCACGTCTACAATCGTTGGGAGCTCAGCGTGGCGCTCTGCACGTATTCCTCCAAGCCATGAGTGAGCAAACATGAAAATTGGCATTCTTACCAGCGGCGGCGACTGCCCCGGCCTCAACGCTGTCATCCGCGGAGCAGTCCTCAAAGGCATCGCCATCCACGGCCAGAATTTCGTGGGCTTCCGCGACGGCTGGCGGGGTGTGGTTGAAGGTGATGTGATCGACATCCCCCGCACCATGGTTCGAGGCATCGCGAAGCAGGGCGGCACCATCCTGGGCACCTCCCGGACCAACCCCTTTGAAAACGGCGGCGGACCGGAGGCCATCAAGGCCCACATGGACCGGCTGGGCATTGATGCCATCATCGCGATCGGCGGCGAAGGCACCCTGGCCGCTGCCAAGCGCCTCACCGACGCCGGCCTGAAGATCGTCGGAGTTCCCAAGACCGTGGACAACGACCTTGATGCGACGGACTACACCTTCGGCTTCGATACCGCGGTGGAAATTGCCACCGAAGCCATCGACCGGCTCCGGACCACCGGCGAATCACACCACCGCTGCATGATTGCCGAGGTCATGGGCCGCCACGTCGGCTGGATCGCCCTCCACTCCGGCATGGCCTCGGGCGCCCACGCCATCCTGATTCCGGAACAGAAGGTCAGCATCGAGCAGATCGCCGAATGGGTCCAGGAAGCCCATGACCGTGGCCGTGCTCCCTTGGTGGTAGTGGCCGAAGGCTTCGTGCCGGAGCACATGGAGTCGCCCCATTCCGAACGCGGGCTGGATACGTTCGGACGTCCGCGCCTGGGCGGCATCGCAGACCAGCTCGCTCCTGAAATCGAAGCCCGAACGGGTATCGAAACCCGTGCCACCATCCTCGGACACATCCAACGCGGCGGCGTGCCTACCGCCTACGACCGCGTCCTGGCCACGCGGCTCGGCATGGCTGCCATCGACTCCGTGGTGGACGGCCGCTGGGGCACCATGGTGGCCCTGAAGGGTACCGACATCTCCCACGTCGGATTCGAGGAGGCCCTGGGCAAGCTCAAGACAGTGCCGCAGCACCGGTACGACGAAGCGGCGGTGTTGTTCGGCTAGTCGGCTAGGCTGAATCCATGACTCTCGAGCCCACGTCCGCTGCCATCGTCCAGCTGGCGTGGGCTCGTCATCTAGGGCTCGACGACGACGCTTTCGCCACCGCTGCTGCGCGGATCGCCGCCTCCGCGGCGGATCCGGGCGACCCCGTCCACAGGATCACCCACGCCGACGAATCGGCGCGGGCCGTGGTCTTCCTCCGGCTCTTTGGAGTCTCTGTGTTGGTTGGCCCGCAGTGGGCCCTGGATGCTGCGGCCGGACTTCCGGACACGGAACTGGCCCAGCATGTCACCCTGCTGACCCTCACCCGCTCCCACGGCGGGCACGGGCTGGGGTCCTCAGCACTGTTCTTCGCCGATGACCTGCCGCTGAAACAGCCCGCCGAAGACCTCACGGTCTCGCGCGGCAACCCCGAGGTCATCGGGCTCGAATCCCTCTGCCCGCCGGACGACGTCAATGAAGTGGGATTGCAGCACCTGGACCACCGGTTCACCATCATGCATCCGGAGGAACAGCAGGCCACGCCCGTCGCGTGCGGCGCCTACGCCGAGTGGGAAAACCTGCTGGCCACCATGGGGGTCCTGGTGGCACCACCCTGGCGCCGGCGTGGCCTTGGCACCCTCGCTGCATCCATCGCCGCCCATGAAGCCCTGGCCACAGGTTTGACCCTGCAGTGGAAAGCGGATGTCAGCAACAGCAGCGCGCTCGCGATGGCCCGCAGCCTTGGCTTTGCCACGGGCGGGCTGCACGCAAGCGTACTGCTGGGTTGAATCCCTAGCTGCTGACTTCGGCCTCCTCCGGCGCCGGCTTCGAGCCCCAACCGTCCACGGACTTCGGCTTGGCAAAGAACAACGCCACGGCTGCACCGAGCAGGATCGTGCAAGCGGGCAGGAAGATTGACTGGGCCATCGCCGTCGAGAACCCTGCGTGCAGCGCCTCCGGCAAGGAACCGGTCATGGACGCTTCCCCCACGGGCCCGCTGCCGGCTGCTGCCGGCAGCTCAGCTGCGAGACGGGCCTGGATCAGGGCGGCGATGGCTGCCGATCCCAGCACCGCTCCAATCTGGCGGGTGGTATTGAACACCCCGGAACCGGCCCCTGCCTGGCGCGGAGCCAGGTTGCGCGTGGTCGCGTTGGACACGGGCCCCCAGATGAAGGCATTGGCAACGCCTTGCAGGGCGCTGGGCAGGAGGAACATCCAGATCGGGGTGTCGGGCTGGAGCAACGTTGCGGTCCAGAGGAGGGCCGCGGCAAGGCAGACCAGGCCGAAGGAGGCGAACCATCGTGGATTGGCCCGGTCGATCAGCTTCCCCACGAACGGAGCCAGCCCGCCGGAGATGACGGCCATGGGGATCATCAGCAGGGCTGACTGGGTGGGTGTCAGCCCACGCACCACCTGATAGTAGAAGATCGTGGGAAAAGGGAAGGCCGTGACGGTGAGACCCACGGTCATGATGGTGGTGTTGCCCAGGGAGAAATTGCGGTCCTTGAAGAGTCCCAGCGGGAGCAGTGGTTCCCCGCCGCGGCGCTCCAGCAGCCATTGCCAGGCGACGAAGCCCATCAGGACCACCAGTCCGGCGATGATCAGGCCCCACACCGTAACGGGCCCGGTGACCGTCCCCCACTGATAGGTCTGGCCCTCCTGGATGCCGAACACCAGGAGGAACATCCCGACGGCGGAAAGCACCACGCCCGGCACGTCGAACCTGTGGTTGTGGGTTTCGAGCCTGGGAACGAACCTGCTCACCATGATGAAGGCGACGATTCCGATGGGAACGTTGACGAAGAAGATCCATTCCCAGCCCAGGCCGTCCACCAGCACTCCGCCCAGGATCGGGCCCACGAGGACTGCCATGCCCGCCGTGGCACCCCAAAGCCCCATGGCGGCTCCGCGGCGGTCCGGCGGGAAGATCCGGGTGATGACGGCCATGGTCTGCGGGGTCATCATGGCTGCTCCCAGGCCCTGCACAGCCCTGGCCGCGATCAGCATGCCCACGTCACCGGAGAGTCCGCACCACAGGGACGCCAGCGTGAAGACCACCAGGCCGATCAGGTAAAGGTTCTTGGGGCCGAAACGGTCACCCAGCCTGCCGGTGATGAGCAGCGGCACGGCGTAGGCCAGCAGGTAGGCGCTGGTCACCCAGATGACGGCGTTGATGTCCGTGTCCAGTCCCTCCATGATCCGGGGATTTGCCACCGACACGATGGTGGTGTCGATCAGGATCATGAAGAACCCGATGACAAGCGACCACAGTGCGGGCCACGGCTTAGCTACTTTTTCCAACGGGTTCCTTTGGCTCAAGTGATGGTTTGGGAGGCAGCGGATCGCCCCAGGGCAGCTCTCCGCTGCGCAAGTCCGCCAGGAGGCCGCGGATCCACGCGATCTCGGTCCGGCGTAGTGCTTGTTGATAGCCCAGGTCCAGCCAGTATTTGCGCTCCACGCCTTTGGCTGTGGCCTCGGATTCCGCGTGCACCAGGAAATCCAGGTCCGCCTGCAGTGCGGCCAGTCGCTCTTCGAGCAATCCGGCCACCATCCCTGCCGGCAGGTGGTGGGCTTCGGCGATGGCATGGGGAAACACCGGGTACTCGTTGGCGGGCGTGGACAGCATCGCCTTCAGCCGGGCGTCGAGGGCCTCATGGCCGGCGGCCGTGATCCGGTACGTGGTCCGTTCCGGTCGGTTGCCTTCACGTCCGGTGCCCACTGCTTCCACCAGTGCCTGCTCCTCCAGCCGCCCCACCGCGTGGTAGAGCGTGCCGGGCCGGACCTTGACCAAGCGGTCCTCATGCCGGGCCATCAGCAGTTGGTACATCTCATAGGGGTGCATTGGCCCTTCTGCAAGGAGGGCCAATGACGCCACACCCAGGGGTGTGAGGTCAGTTGATGGGGGCATGTCACGAACGTCCTCGGATACGAATATTCCACAACAACTATTCCACGTGGAATATCAGGGGACAAGAAAAGCCCGGCTGTTGTGACCATCTCCACAACAACCGGGCTTCAGCGGTCCGCCTATCCCAGCAGGGCCAGGATCTCGGAACGGGCAAACATGGCCGCAGCATCGCGCGCGGTGGGCGTACCGGCGTCGGGGTCCGCTCCGGCGTCCAGCAGCACCCGCGCAACTGACGTGTATCCCTTGAAGACCGCCCCGGCAAGGGGCGTCTGCCCGCGGTCGTTGGCCGCGTTGACGTCGGCACAGTGGTGCACCATCAGCTGCACCGTCTCCTCGTGCCCGTGGTAGGCAGCCAACATCAGGAGGGAATCCCCGGACGCGTTGGTCAACGTGGCCGGGGCGCCGGCGTTAAGGTAGCTCCGCAACAGCTCCGTATTTCCCTCCCGGGCGGCATCGAAGAGAGCGTGGGCAAGGGCCAGGGTCTCGTCGTCGGCTTCATTGCCTGCGGCGGGGCCTGTGGAGTGGTTCATCGATGTGGTCCCTTCAGGAATCCGGTCTGGCGTCCGACCACCTGGCCGGCGTCGGGGGCAACAATCACTTCCTGGGCCGCGACATAAGGTTCTTCGCCGTCCATCACCGTGAGGGTCTCCCCCGCCGGAACGGAACGCTTGATGACCGCGAGGGCCACCGGCCCCATCTCGAAGTGCTGCGCCACAGATGTCAGGGTACCTACCTTGCGTTCACCGGCAAATACGACACTTCCGACCGCCGGGAGCGTGTGCTGCGAACCGTCCAACTGGAGGAACACCAGCCGCCGGGGCGGATGACCGAGGTTGTGGACGCGGGCAATGGTTTCCTGGCCCTTGTAGCATCCCTTGTTCAGGTGCACGGACGTGCGGATGAGGTCGAGCTCGTGGGGAATGGTCTTGTCATCCGTTTCGGCTCCGAGCCGCGGACGCCAGGCGGCGATGCGCAGGGCGTCGGCAGCCATGGCTCCGGCCAGGGGCAGACCTTCAACGGAGCTTTCCAACTCCGCGGCCGGAAGGAGGTACTCGAACCAAGGGCGCTCCCGGCCGGGGTGGTCCTCCTCGGGGACCGAACTGTAGGAATAGCCTCCCGGACCCACGTGCGGCCAGGGATCCTCCCACACCAGGCGACCGGCGAACTGTTCCACGGGCTTGGTTGCGCCCACGACCGCCCATTGGCCCGATGCATCCTCGATCTCCACGCGGAGCATGAACTTCATCTTGTTCAGCCATTCGGCCAAGGGTGCCGCCTCGGCTGCTTCCACGATCAACCAGGTGGTGGCGCCGTCGTCGATCACACGGGCATCGAACTCGATCCGGCCCTGGACACTGAGCAGCAGCAGTTCGCTGGCCACGTTGGGCTGCAGGTTGGTGACCTGTTGGGAGGACAGGGTGTTGAGCCAGCTGAGCCTGTCCGGGCCGCTGACCGTCACCACGCCGCGGTGGGACAAATCCACGACGGCGGTCCCGCCCGCCAGGGCGCGCTGCTCACGCAACGGCTCCCCGTAGTGGGCTGCGACGCCGGCATCCAGGCCGGTGTCCTCAACTGCGCCAGGGCGCGACAACAGAGGGCTCTTGTGGGTCATATGTAGTAGAAGTCCTTGAGGCTGCGGGGTATTCCCTGCGGATGGGCAGGGTTCAGCGGTATTCGGGGTTTTCAAAGTCGAAGCGGGTGCCGGCTTTCCATTCCTCCGGCAGGTTGCCATAAGCCGGAATGCCATCGGCTTCCTTCAGGAGCCGGGCCATGTGGAGCAGGTTCCACGTCATGAACGTGGTGTTCCTGTTGGTGAAGTCGCTCTCCGGCCCGCCCGATCCTTCATCCAGATAGCTGGGTCCGGGACCCACGGGGCCGATCCAGCCGGCGTCGGCTTGGGGCGGGATGGTGAACCCGATGTGCTGGAGGCTGTACAGCACATTCATGGAACAGTGCTTGATGCCGTCCTCATTGCCGGTGATCAAGCAGCCGCCCACCTTCGGATAAAACGCCCACTGGCCCTTGCTGTTCAATTCACCGGAATGGGCATACAGGCGCTCGATGAGCTTCTTGGTCTGCGAGGAGTTGTCACCCAGCCAGATGGGCCCCGCCACCACTACGATGTCGGCCTCGGCAACCGTGGGGTAGATCGCGGGCCACTCGTCCTTCTGCCACCCGTGCTCCCGCATGTCCGGATAGACGCCGCTGGCGATGTCATGGTCCACCGTACGGATCAGGGTGGTGCTGACCCCTTGCTTTTCCATGATGTCCCGGCTGATCCGGATCAGGCCGTCCGTGTTGCTCAGCTGCGGCGAGGGCTTCAGGGTGCCGTTGAAGAACACGGCTTTGAGGCCTTCGTATCCACCGGGTTTGAGACTCTGGTTCACGTGCTGCTCCCTTGCTGTTTTCAGGTGGAACTTCAGTGAGCCCCCCGTGCCAGCAGGGCCGTGAACGGGTCAGGACACCTTGTGCAGGAATGCCGAAGCGTGGGCTTCCAGTGCCTTGCCGCTGGCGGCGACATCCCACCGCCACAGGAGGTTGCCGTCAACCAGCCCGAAGATCCGGGTGGCTGCGGTGTATTCCTTGGAGTGGCTGCCGCGCATCACCATATCCGTGCTCAAGTGGATCTGCGGGCCCTTGATCTGGCCGTAATAGAGCTCGGTGATACCGCCGGGGTGTGCGATGGACACCGACAGATCGAAGCCGCCGTCCTTGTTGCGGCGTTCCTCAACCTCATCTGCCGTCTTGAGCACCGGAACGATGTCCGCGGGCACGAGGCCGGGGCCGCCGTCGCCCTCCTGCTGCTTGCGCTCCAGCGCCCAGAAACCCAACTCGACGCTGAGCGGACGCAACTTTGCGCCGGCGTCGTCGCTGAGCCAGGTTTCGGCACGGTACTGCAGGTAGGGCAGTCCGTTGTGGGTGAAGGAGACGTGCTGGACAAAATGCTCGGAACCCTCGTCACCGGTACCAAGGCGGCCGCGGCCTTCCCACTCACCAATGAGCCAGGAAAGCGGGACGAGCTCGGGAGTCAGGTCCGTGGGGATCTCAATAGGCACAACAACAACCTCTGGTGGACTGCCGGGTCAGAAGCTTACTTCTGGCCCTTGAACAGACGGTAGACGACGAAACCTGCGAACCAGGCCATGGCGATGCTCGCCAGGCCAAGGAGGACAAGGAAGAAGATTTCAAATGCGAGAACAGACATAGAGCCATCCTAACCGTTAGTAGATGAGTAGTTTGTCTATGAAGTACGCGATGGCCCCCACCGCCCAGACGGGAGCAACACCCATTCCGGCGGAGGCCAACGCGTTCAGGCGGCCCCGCCTCAGCGTCGCCATGCGGCGGAAGCAGACCAGGACGGAGCCCACCACGACACCCACCAGGGCTGCCGGCACCACGGCGATGTCGGAAAAAACCAGTCCGGCCAAAGGAGCCATGAGCCCGGCCGCGACCACGCCGATGGGTGCAACGATCCGGTCCGGCCACCGGATGATGCCCACCAGCAATGCGGCGGCGGCACTCAGTCCTGCCACCAGCACCATTTCCTTCACGCCGTTGAACCGGGCTCCGGCAATCCATCCGGCACCAAGGCAGTTCAACAGGACGCCGGCGCAGCAGCCGAGCGTCGATTCAAGGCGTTGGGCCTGGCCCGTGCCACGGACCAACTGGATCACGAAGACGGCCATGACGCCCAGGGCAAGACAGGCAGGTGTCCCGTCAAGGAATCCAGGCGCCGTCATGTAAGCGGCAGAGACCGCTGATCCGGCACCGGCCAGGGCAATGACGGAAGCCAGGGTCTTCTTGGCGGGAATGGCGAGGAAATGGGGCCAGCCGATGCCCACGACGGCCGAGGCGGCAATGCCGACGCCAACCATGGCTTCCCGGGAAACGAAGGTGCTGGCCACGATGGCTGCGAGTGCCACGAGTCCGAATACCCCGATGCTCCAAGACTTCACTGCGTGCCGACCTCAATTCGATGCGCCTTACGACCTCTCGTCAATCCTGCCTCATGGCGCACAAATATGTCGCAATTGCCGGTCCTGACCGTCACGAATCCCTGACGGCGCGGGGTCGGGTGGGTATACTCAAACTTCAACGGCGCGCTGTTTTACGCCCTCATCCCGTTACAACGGGCAGGGAGCCGGCACGCAGCCGTGACCGGCCGGTGAGACTCCGGTTTCGACGCCCGATGATGCGCGTACCGCCCATTGGAGGAACTATGTCGCACATCCTGCTCCTGACGAACAGCACCGGCTCTTCGGTGGACATCCTGCCTGCCCTGGAATTGCTCAACCATCGCGTGCACATCCTTCCGGCAGAGCCAACCGCCTTGCTCGAGACCGACCCCACGGACATCGTGTTCCTTGACGCCCGCAAGGATCTGGTGGGTGCCCGTTCCCTCACGCAGCTGCTCAAAGCCACCGGACTCAGTGCACCACTCATGCTGATCCTGACCGAGGGTGGCATGGCTGCCGTTTCCTCGGCCTGGTCGGTTGACGACATCGTGCTCGACTCGGCAGGCCCGGCAGAGGTGGAAGCCCGCATCCGGCTGGCCATGGCCCGGGCTGTACCGGGCGAAGAGGAAACCCAAACGGAGATCCGGGCCGCCGGCGTCGTGATTGACGAAGCCAGCTACACGGCACGCGTGGGCGGCCAGCCGCTCAACCTGACCTTCAAGGAATTCGAGCTCCTCAAGTACCTGGCCCAGCATCCCGGCAGGGTTTTCACCCGCCAGCAATTGCTGACCGAAGTGTGGGGTTACGACTACTACGGCGGCACCCGGACGGTGGACGTCCACATCCGGCGCCTGCGCGCCAAGCTGGGCGTTGACCACGAGAACCTCATCAGCACGGTCCGCAACGTGGGCTACCGGTTGACGCTCGTCCGGCTGCCGGACGACGAACTCTCCGAAGCGTAGGCAGCAAGACAAAGAGGCCAGGATTCCGGTGAATCCTGGCCTCTTTGTTGTGGTGGAGGACATACGGGTCGAACGTATCGAGGCCACCCCACTGGTGGATCCCCCCAATGCCCGGCTGATGACCTGAACCCAGGTTCAAAGCCGAACGAGATAACGAGATTACCGCCGTTATGCCCACACATCAAATTACGCAGCCGCACCCGGGCGTATAGCCTTGCATCATGAGTCACGCGCACCCGGAAAACTGGCCCGTCCTGCACGTCACCGGCGCCCTGGACCCCGAACTCCTGAAGGACTTCCGGACCCTGGCTGCAGCAGCGGAGGAATCCGACGGGAACCCTCCCCTGTCCGAGCAGACCCTGGTGATGCTCCGCGGGGCCGATGCCGGGGACCACACCGTGATGGCACTTGCCCTCTACGCCCCGGACGAGGACTCCGATCCGGCCACCGGCGAGGACCTGGCGGGTATCGCCGTCGTCGTTGAACCGCTGGGCCAGGCCGAACCCGAAGGTGTGCTGGAGCTGGCGGTCCACCCGAGCTACCGCAACCGCGGAGTAGCCGGTCGGCTGCTGGCTGCCCTTCAGGAGCAGCGCGGCTTTGCCGGCCTGGGTGCGTGGTCCCACGGCAACCACGAGGCCGCTGCGGAACTCGCCGCGCGGTTCGGCTACGGTCCGGTCCGGGAGCTGTGGAAGATGCGGCTGATGTCCTCCACTGCCGCACTGCCCGACGCCGCTCTCCCGGACGGGGTCTCCATCCGCCCCTTCGAGCCGGGCCGTGATGAGGCGAAGTGGCTGGCTGCCAACAGGGCCGCCTTCGCCCACCACCCGGAACAAGGTTCGCTGACCCGCGCAGACCTGGACGCCCGCATGGCTGAGGAGTGGTTCGACCCGGCCGGTTTCCTGCTGGCCGTGGACGCCGGCGACCAGTTGCTGGGGTTCCACTGGACCAAGGTGCACCCGCGACAGGGATCGCACCCGCCGATCGGCGAGGTGTACGTCGTCGGGGTGACCCCGGCTGCGCAAGGACTGGGGCTGGGCAAGGCCCTGACGGTGGCCGGGATCCGGCACCTGCAGGAGAAGGACCTGCACGCGGTGATGCTGTATGTGGACGCGGACAACCAGGCCGCTGTGACGCTGTACCAAAAGCTGGGTTTCGTGCGCTGGGACACGGACGTCATGTACGGCCCGTTGAGCGAAAAGTAGCCTCCGCGGCGCCCGGATCCGAAAGCCGCGGACATCTTGGCTGAGGGCGGGGCAAATGCTTGTAATGTGGGAGACAAACCCCGTCCCCAGCTTAGGAGAACCCCATGCAGCCGGACCCCGTCGGCACCGCCGGATCCACCTCAAAGGGCGCCACGCTTCCCGCACGCTTCGGGTCATCCGAAGTTCCGGCGTCACGGGCCACCCAGGACCGCATCGACATCCCTGAGTTCGCACCCAGCCTCGAACCCGCGGGCGACATCTCCCCCGACCGTTTCCTGGACCGGGAGCTCAGCTGGCTGGCTTTTAACTCGCGCGTCCTTGAACTTGCCGAGGATCCGGACCTTTTCCTGTTGGAGCGCGTCAACTTCCTCTCCATCTTCGCCTCCAACCTGGACGAGTTCTTCATGGTCCGGGTGGCCGGGCTGAAGCGCCGCATCGCCACGGGACTGGCCGTTCCTTCCCCTGCCGGACTGAGCCCCATCGAGGTCCTCGAACAGATCAGCGAGGAAGCCCATAAGCTGCAGGAGCGCCACGCCCGGGTGTTCGCCGAGCAGATCCGTCCCGAGCTCGCCTACGAGCACATCCACATCATGCACTGGAATGAACTGGACGAGGAAGCCCGCCACCGGCTGACCACCATGTTCCAGGAGAAGGTCTTCCCCATCCTCACCCCGCTGGCGGTGGACCCGGCGCACCCGTTCCCCTACATTTCCGGCCTGTCCCTGAACCTTGCCGTGATCGTGAGCAACCCCGTCAGCGACAAGGAGCTTTTCGCCCGCGTCAAGGTGCCGGACCAACTCCCGCGCCTCATCTCCGTGGATGGTCCACGCGCAGGAGCCGTGCCTGGTCGCGTGGCCCGCTTCATCGCGCTGGAAGAAGTCATCGCCGTCCACCTGGACAAGCTGTTCCCGGGCATGGAGGTCCTGGAGCACCACACCTTCCGCGTCACCCGTAATGAGGACGTGGAGGTGGAAGAGGACGACGCCGAGAACCTCCTGCAAGCCCTGGAGAAGGAACTCCTGCGCCGGCGCTTCGGCCCTCCGGTCCGGCTGGAAGTCACCACGGACATCAACCCCAACATCCGTGCCCTGCTGGTGCGCGAACTGGGGGTGGAAGAGTCAGAGGTCTATTCGGTGCCTGCACCCCTGGACCTCCGGGGCTTGTCGGTCATCGCCGGAATCGACCGCGCAGACCTCCACTACCCCAAGCATGTCCCCCACACGTCCCGGTACCTCAATGAATCCGAGACGTCCAAGGCGGCCAACGTGTTTGCGGCCATGCGCCGGCGGGACATCCTGCTGCACCACCCGTACGATTCCTTCTCCACCTCCGTCCAGGCGTTCCTGGAGCAGGCGGCCGCGGACCCCAAGGTCCAGGCCATCAAACAGACCCTCTACCGGACATCCGGCGATTCCCCGATCGTTGATGCCCTGATCGACGCTGCCGAGGCCGGCAAGCAGGTCCTGGCGCTGGTGGAAATCAAGGCCCGGTTCGACGAGCAGGCCAACATCTCCTGGGCCCGGAAACTGGAGCAGGCAGGCGTCCATGTTGTTTATGGCATTGTCGGACTGAAGACCCACTGCAAACTCTCGCTCGTTGTGCGGCAGGAAGTGGACGGCCTCCGCCGGTATTGCCACATCGGCACGGGAAACTATCACCCGCGCACTGCCCGCTATTACGAGGACCTGGGCCTGCTGACCTCGAACGACCAGGTGGGCGAAGACCTCTCCAAGCTCTTCAACCAGTTGTCCGGATACGCCCCGAAGTCAACCTTCAAGCGGCTGCTCGTTGCCCCCCGGTCCGTGCGCTCAGGCCTGATCGACAGGATCGAAGGGGAAATCCGCAACGCCGCCGCAGGCATCCCCGGGCGGGTGCAGATCAAGGTCAACTCCATGGTGGATGAAGCGATCATCGACGCCCTCTACCGTGCTTCCCAGGCCGGGGTGAAGGTGGACGTCGTGGTCCGCGGGATCTGCTCCCTGCGGCCCGGGGTCCCCGGGCTCAGCGAGAACATTACTGTCCGCTCCGTCCTGGGCCGCTTCCTGGAGCACTCGCGGGTCTTTGCCTTCGCCAACGGAGGCGAGCCTGTGGTGTACATCGGCTCCGCAGACATGATGCACCGCAACCTCGACCGCCGTGTGGAGGCACTGGTCCAGCTCGCGGGCAAGGACGACATCGCCACGGTCCTGGACCTGATGCGCCGCTACGTTGACGATGAGACGTCCAGCTGGCACTTGGACAACCAAGGCCACTGGACCCGCCATCACCTCGATGGAGACGGCAAACCGCTCCTGGATATGCAGTCCTGGCTTTTGGCATCCCGCTCCCGCCAGCGTGCAGCCGCCCGAAGGTAAAGGAAAGTATTGAAAAGCGATTCCCCCGTGGCGGATCAGACGGACCACCCCGGAGAGGCGGTGGCCGTGCTGGCGGCCGGCGCGATCCCGTGGCGGATCCAGCGCGGCGCCCTGGAGGTACTCCTGATCCACCGCCCCCGCTACGACGATTGGTCGTGGCCAAAAGGCAAGCTTGACGACGGAGAAACCGTTCCCGAGTGCGCCGTCCGCGAAGTCCGGGAAGAAATTGGACTGGACGGAACACTTGGCATTCCGCTGCCGCCCATCCACTACCACGTCAGCGCTGGACTGAAGGTGGTCCACTACTGGGCCATGCGGGTGAACGGAAGCCAACTCCGGCCGGACGGCAAGGAAGTGGACAGTGTCATGTGGTGCAGCCCCGACAGGGCCGCCTCCTTCCTCAGCAACCCGTCGGACGTGGAGCCGCTCGAGTACCTTGAAAAGGCCCACACCCGGGGTGAACTGGACACGTGGCCACTGGTATTGATCCGGCACGCCAAGGCCAAACCGCGGTCCTCCTGGACCAAGGCCGAAGGCGACCGCCCCCTGGCAGCTACGGGGCAGCGCCAAGCCATAGCCGTTCAAAGGCTGCTGGATGCGTGGAAGCCTCAGCGGATCGTGACCAGCCCCTGGACACGATGCGTCGCCACCATTGCGCCTTATGCCAAGTCCAGCGGAGCCAAGGTAAAACTGGTGGAAGCGTTGACGGAGCACAACCACGGGCGTTCGCCCAAGAAGACCGCCGCCGCCGTTGAAGCGCTCTTCGACAAGCAGGTTGCCGTGGCGGTATGCACCCACCGTCCGGCCCTGCCTACGGTGCTCAAGCAGTTGGGCCAGCACATGACCTCAGCCTTGCGCAGCCGGTTGCCGCAGTCCGACCCCTACCTGTCGCCGGGCGAAGTGGTCGTATGCCAGGTGGCCAGGGGAGGAGACAGGAAGGTTGTGTCCGTCGAACAGGTCAAGCCGTTCGACGATTAGCTGCGGCTTGACCCCCGAGGCGTTTGTATCAAATACTTGATACAAACATTCGAAGACTTGGGGGGTCTTGACCGTGTCCATTGATCTGCCGCCTCTGCTGTTGCTGGGGCCTGCGCTCGGAGCAATCCTCGTTTACCTCTTCCTCAGGGTGCAGGTATGGTCCACGGCCGATGCCAAATCCGTGGAATCGCACGGCCTCTGGGTGGGAATCATCGGCTGGATGGCCAGTTCCCTCCAGGGAGCCATGAGCACAGGCGTCATCCGGGCACACTCCACGGCGTCGAATGCGCCCCACACCGCGGAGGACATCGTTACGGCGCTGGCATGGCCAATCGCCGCGACTCTGGCGGTCCATATCCTGGGGCAGCTGAGCTACCCCGCCCCGAAAGCACCCCGCAGGTATGCCGAAATAAGCGTGCGCAGGATCCGCGACTTCCTGCCGCGGAAACTCGCGTGGACAACGGCCGCGATCTTTGCCTACGCGGCCATCGCCATAGCCACGATCGCCACGCAGCCGGCCTACGCTGCCGTACTTCCCAGCCCCGCTCCCCCGTCGGCGGAAGGGACCACCATCTACCCGGGCCAGGGGCAGGACGGCAGGATCGCAGGATCGGAGCTGGCTTGGTGGCTCGGTGGTGCCCTGGCGGTCCTGGCAGCAGCGACGTGGCTGGTTCTGGTGCTCATTGCCCGCCGACGCCAGTTGGAAAACCTGGGCAGTGACGACAACAGGGTCCTTCGAACCATTGCCACCAACCGGCTCCTTCGAACGGTCTCCACGATCGCGGCCGGCCTTGCCACCATCGCAGGCAACTTCGCATCCCTCCCGGCACCCGGCGCGACCTGGCAATCGTCATGGTTCAACATTCCTGGCCTGGTCAACATGGCGGTCCTGCTGGTCATGTGGTGGTGGAAGGTGCCGAAGCTTCCTTCGCTCCAGGAGTTACGGCAGCCGATGAGCAGCAACGCCCTGAGGGCCGATCCGCGGACGCACGCCGCGGCGAAGCTCAGCATCTCCCTGGGCGCGGCACTGGGCCTCGTGGGGGCGTTGCCGCTCCTGACGCTGGTGTTGTGGTTCAGTTTCATCCCTGTCGAGGGGCAAGGGTCCCTGGCGCCCCTTGTTGTGGTGACAGTCATGGCCACCCTGATCCTGCTGGTGATCATCGCTGGAGAACTCCTGATCGCCCACAACCATGGTGACCCGGAAGAACCCTTGCACTGGCCGCGGCGGGCAGTGTCCAGGGGACTCCTCGCCTTCGCCATCGCCTCGGCAACGGTGTTCGCAGTGACCATGGCCCTGACCGGAGCCGGGCAGGCGCTGCTGGTGGGTACGCCGTCGTGGCCTGCTTGCCTGCTGATGACCTGCGGTGTGGGGCTGATAGGTGCCACCGCAATCCTGGCCGCCCGTCGTCGTCGTGCTGTTCCGGAGGGTCACGCCGAACGCGGCCTGGACGCCGCGCTCCGAGCCATCACTGTGTTCCGGATCGTCCGGACGCTGGCCGCCTACCTCCTGGCAAACGCCGGATTGTTGTTGCTGGTCAACGTGGAAGCCTGGGGAGCACTCTTCCCGCCGTTCCAAAGCATCGCCCCGAGCCCGTCAACCATGATCGGCGCCGTCCTTCTCGCGCTGTCCGTAGTCGCCGCCGTCACACCTGTCCGCAGCCTGTTCCGCGCTATCCCCCGGGACCGCGCCACCAAGCAGAACCAACCATCGCCATGACGGCCGGCATCACGATCGACCTCACCGACCCCGTGCCGCCGTATGAGCAGATCCGCCGGCAACTGAGCACGCTGGTCAGCGCAGGGGCCCTCCAACCCGGAGACCGCCTGCCCACCGTCCGAAGCCTCGCGGCCGACCTCGGCATCGCAGCCGGGACGGTCGCGCGCGCTTACAAGGAACTTGAGCAGTCCGGACTGATTGAAACACGACGGCGGAACGGAACTGTCGTCGTCGGGCCGCCGGAGGCCCCCCACGCCCAGGTGGACCGAAATACCGCGGTCTTGGCCGCCGTCGACGGATTGATCCGCGCGGCGCGCGACGCGGGCGTCAGTGACGAATCGCTCATTGATCTGCTTCGCGGGCGGCTGGCCAGTAAGCTGGACTCGTGAGCATCCCCACCCCTTACGAAGACCTGCTGCGTGACGTCATGGCGAATGGCACGCACAAGTCGGACCGCACCGGGACTGGAACGCGCAGCGTTTTTGGCCGTCAGCTGAGGTTCGATCTTGCCAAGAGCTTTCCGCTCATCACCACCAAGCGCGTGCATTTCAAGTCCGTGGCAGTCGAGCTCCTGTGGTTCCTGCGCGGCGACTCCAACGTGAAGTGGATGCAGGACCAAGGCGTCTCCATCTGGGATGAATGGGCGGATGCCGATGGCGAACTGGGCCCGGTGTACGGCGTCCAGTGGCGCAGCTGGCCAACCCCCGACGGCGGTCACATCGACCAGATCTCCGAACTCATGAAGGGCCTGGAAGCCAACCCGGACTCGCGGCGGCACATCGTGTCGGCATGGAACGTCTCCGAGCTCAAGGACATGGCACTGCCGCCGTGCCACGCGTTCTTCCAGTTCTACGTAGCTGACGGCAAGCTGTCCTGCCAGCTGTACCAGCGCTCCGCGGACACCTTCCTGGGCGTGCCCTTCAACATTGCCTCCTACGCGCTGCTCACGCTCATGGTGGCCCAGCAACTGGGACTTGAACCAGGTGAATTCGTCTGGACGGGTGGCGACGTCCACATCTACGACAACCACGTGGAGCAGGTAACAGAACAGCTCAGCCGGGATCCCTATGAGTACCCGACGCTGAACATCCTGCGGAAGCCGGACTCGATCTTCGACTACACGCTGGACGACTTCGAGGTGGTCGGCTACCGCCACCACCCCACTATCAAGGCACCGATCGCCGTATGAGCACGCCATCAGAAGAGACGAACGTGCAGCTTCCCGGCGTCATCTTCACGCAGGAAACCGCTGCGAAGATGACGGGCATCGGGATGATCTGGGCGCAGACCAAGAACGGCGTCATTGGCAAGGACGGTGGCATGCCGTGGCACCTGCCGGAGGACCTGAAGCATTTCAGCCGGCTCACCACAGGCCATCCGGTGATCATGGGCCGCAAGACCTGGGAATCCTTCCCCGAGAAGTACCGTCCGCTGCCTGGACGCACCAATATCGTCATCACCCGCAACCGGGAATGGGCATCCACGGCCGATGCTGAAGGCGCAGTAGTAGTGGATTCCCTGGATGCTGCCCTGCTCGAGTCCCAGTTCTCGCCCGGCGGCCAGAAGGTGTGGATCGTCGGTGGCGGAGAGATCTTTGAACAATCCATGGGCATAGCCAACCTCGCCGTTATCACCATCATCGACCTCGAGACAGACGGCGATACCTTCGCCCCGGAACTCGGCGACGATTGGACCTTCGACACCATGGCACCGGCCGACGGCTGGCTCACTGCCGCCAACGGCACGAATTACCGGTTCACCTCATGGCGCCGGACCGAAAGCTAGGAACCAAGGACGTACAGGCAATGCTCAAGAAACCCGAAACCCTCTTCGTGCTGGGCTACATGCTGCTGCCGCTGTTCGCGCTGCTCTCCGCGATCGTGGGGCTCACCATGATCCTGGGCGGCAACAAAATCCTGGGCATCATCGTGCTCGTGGTGATCACGCAGGTTTTCGCCTTTGGTGCCTTCTTCGCACTGCGGGCCCGGAAGGCCGCCCTGGTACAGGAGCACGACGCCGGACAGTAGTCCCGCTTCCGACTCGCCGGACGCTGCGGTGCGGGCCGTCGTCGTACGTTGTGCGGGTGACGTAACCAACAGCGGTACCAAGGTCCGAAAGTTTAGACTGGGTGAATGACTACAGCAGCTAATCCGTCCGTTGGACTGGTCGGTTGGCGTGGCATGGTCGGCTCCGTCCTGATGCACCGCATGCAGGAGGAAAACGACTTCGCCAACATCAACCCGGTATTTTTCTCCACCTCGAACGCAGGAGGTGCCGCCCCGTCCTTCCTGAGCTCTACCGCGGGTGATCCAGGCAAGCTCGAGGACGCGTTCGATATTGAGACGCTTGCCAAGCTGCCGATTATTGTCACCGCCCAGGGCGGCGACTACACCAAGCAGGTCCACGGCGAACTCCGCAGCCGTGGCTGGGACGGCCTTTGGATCGACGCTGCTTCCACCCTGCGCATGAACGACGATTCGATCATCGTGCTGGACCCCATCAACCGCGACGTCATCGATGCCGGGCTCTCCGGCGGCGTGAAGGACTTCATCGGCGGAAACTGTACGGTTTCCTGCATGCTGATGGGCCTCGGCGGCCTGTTCAAGAACAACCTCGTGGAGTGGGGTACGTCCATGACGTACCAGGCTGCTTCCGGCGGCGGGGCGCGCCACATGCGCGAACTGCTGAACCAGTTCGGCACGCTCAACAACGAGGTCAGCAGTGAACTCGAGGATCCCGCGTCGGCCATCCTGGAGATCGACCGCAAGGTCCTCGCCACCCAGCGCACCGGCGTTGACGCCACCCAGTTCGGCGTTCCGCTGGCCGGCTCCCTGATTCCGTGGATCGATGCCGACCTCGGCAACGGCCAGTCCAAGGAAGAGTGGAAGGCCGGAGTCGAGACCAACAAGATCCTCGGCACGTCCAAGGGCGCTGCGGGCAAGGAACACATCGCAATGGACGGACTGTGTGTCCGCATCGGCGCCATGCGTTCGCACTCGCAGGCACTGACCCTGAAGCTTCGCGAGGACCTGTCCGTCACGGAAATCGAGAACCTTCTGGCCAAGGACAACGAGTGGGCCAAGGTGGTGCCCAACACCAAGGAAGCCTCCATGGCGGACCTGACCCCCGTGGCGGCTTCCGGCACCCTGGACATCCCGGTTGGCCGTATCCGCAAGCTCGAAATGGGCCCGGAGTACATCAGCGCCTTCACCGTGGGAGACCAGCTCCTGTGGGGTGCAGCCGAGCCGCTGCGCCGCATGCTGAACATTGCGACGGGCAAGCTCTAAGCTACGTCCTGCACTGCCGAAACCCGCTGTTTCGTTGCCGCCCGGCAATGAAACAGCGGGTTTTGCCGTCCCGGGCGTGCGCAGCTACCAGCTGGCCATGAACTTCAGATAGGCCCTGCCCTGCACCTGGAACGATCTCTGCGCAGCCGGCCCAAGCCCTCCTTCAAACGGCTCAGCGACCACGCCCAGGCTCTTCCCCGCGCCGGTCCTGGCCCACGTTCCCACCACTTCTCCCCCGGCCACGATGATGCGTTTGAACACACCGTTCCCGCCCGGAACCACCAACCCGGCGGCCTCAGGCGCCAGCACCATGCTCCGGTCCTGGTACCCGAGCAGGAACTCGTCGAACCCGGGAAGTGCCAGCAGTGAGCGGGAGCCGGGGACACCGCCGTCGAGCAGTTCCGCACTGTCCTTCGAAACCCAGTAGCTGATCCCGTCAAAAGCCAGTTCCACCAGCTGGTCCTGTACGGCTTCCAGTGCCCTCCGCACCTCCGTCAAAGGGATCTGCGTCCACCAAGCAAAGTCCCTGATCGTCGCCGGGCCATGGCTGCCCACATACCGGACCAGGAGCTCGGCGATTCCTTCCTCCCGGTCACGTTCCCTTGAACCGGTGATCCACTGGTCGAACGGAACAAACAGCTGCTGCAAAC
This sequence comes from Paenarthrobacter sp. NCHU4564, assembly GCF_052156435.1. Classification (NCBI taxonomy): domain Bacteria; kingdom Bacillati; phylum Actinomycetota; class Actinomycetes; order Micrococcales; family Micrococcaceae; genus Paenarthrobacter; species Paenarthrobacter sp. NCHU4564. The sequence continues at coordinate 134,917 of NZ_JBQLIS010000002.1, read as the reverse complement.
CGGCCTTGCCGTTGGAGACCACCACGGGCCCCTGCACCAACGTGGCTTCCTGGCACAGGCTGCCCAGAATGTGGATTCCCCGCTGGGCCCTGGCGGGCTGCCCGGCATCCTCAAAAGCGGTGAACAGTTGCTCCCGGCTGGCACCCTGGCCGCCCAGGTCATGGAGGGTCTTGAGGGCAAGATCGCGGCAGTGGCTGATGTCATCGGGGGTGATACCCAGTTCACGGTGCCTGCCCTCCACGGCCCTCATCAAACGGGGACTGGTGATGCCGAGGATCCAGCGGAGGTCCTCGGGTGCCAGGAGGTGCAGGGTTCCCCGCATGGGCCACGACCGGACGATCGTCCCGGCGTCCAAGGCCTGGCGCACGTCAGCGGCCGTTGATCCCGGCACGCGCTGACCGACCGCCCACAGCGCTGAGCCCAGGTCCTGCGCCTGCATGGCAGTCATCCACCGCACAGCCTCGGGAACTGATCCGAAACCGGTAAGGAGCCCTTGGCTCGCCAGCCGTAACCGACCGATGGTTCTAGGAGCAAGCATGCTTCATCCTAGAAGCCTTGGCGGCCGGGAAGGAACGGGCGGCACAGGGAACGTTGCACCGGCTCCCAGCCGTCTTCCAGCAGGATTTCCTAGGATGGATGCATGCTTTTTGGTGATCTCGCTCCGCTGGTGCGGCCGTTGAGCCGGTGGCTGGCAGCTGCCGGCTGGTGGTGCACCGGTCTTGGGCTGGGCGCCGGGCTGATCGTGGCTGTTGGTACGGGAGTGAGCTTGTCCCCTTCCATGGAGGGGATCCAGCGGGCGGGGCTCATCGCCACCGCTGCGGCAGCCTCGCTGATCGGTGCCGCTGCCATTGTCCAACCCGCGGGCGACCGGGACGACGACGCTCCCGAACCCTGGTTCTACCCGGCCGCTGCCGCCCAGGTCCGCAGCTTCCTGGTGGGAGCCCTTGTGATGCTCCTGGGCCTGGTGGGCTTTGCCGCGGCCGGCCTCTTCATGCCCAGCGGCCCGTCACCCCAGAGCGTCGCCTTCAGCCAGATTTTCCTGCTGGGTTCGGTCAGCTGCGGGCTGACCTTCCTCCTGCTCAACAAGGTTCTTCCCCTGGCCGAACGCCGTACGCGCTGACAGCCGTCCTGCTACAGCGAGACGCCGATCAGCAGCGGTTCCGGGTGAAGTTCGATCCCAAAGCGGCTCACGACGCCGGCACGCACCTCACGCGCGACGGCCGCCATGTCCTCCGCCGAGGCCGAGCCGCGGTTGGTTACCGCCAGGGTGTGCTTGGTGGACAGGGATGCCCTGCCGCCTGAAACGCTGGACGCGTCCAGCCCGAAGCCCTTGCCAAAGCCGGCGTGGTCGATCAGCCAGGCAGCGGACAGCTTGACCAGGCCGTCTCCTCCGGCGGGGTACCTGGGGGCGTCCTCCGGCAACTCCGCTGCCTGCCCGGCAGGGACGATGGGGTTGGTGAAGAACGAACCCGTGGAGTAAGTGTCCCTGTCCGCAGCATCCAGGACCATGCCCTTGGACGCCCTGAGCCGCAGCACCTCCCGCCGGACATCGGTGGAGTACGCACGCTTCCCGACCTCGACGCCCAGGACCCGGGCGAGCTCGGCGTAGCGGATGGGAGCACTCATCCGGCCCAGCGCCAACTGGAACTCCACAGTCAGCACGACGTAGCGCGGGGAGCCTTCCACCGTGGTCTGCTTGAGGATCGAATCCCGGTAACCGAAGGCGAGCTCGGAATTGGTAAAGGTCTGCACAGCATTGCGCTGGCGGTCCCAGGTCCGCACAGCGGCGATGGTCTGGGAGACATCGGCCCCGTAGGCCCCGACGTTCTGGACCGGCGTGGCACCAGTGGCTCCGGGAATGCCGGACAACGCTTCCACCCCGGACCAGGCGTGCAGCACGGCATGTTCCACCAGGGCGTCCCAATTGTGTCCGGCCTGGACCACCACGGACACGCCGCCGCAGCTGTCCTCCGCATTGGCCGTGAAACCCTCGGAGGAGATCTTGAGGACCGTCCCGGGATAACCCTCGTCCGAGATCAGAAGGTTGGAACCACCGCCGATGATGAGCAGCTTCTCCCCTGCGGCGTCGGCTGAGCGGACGGCGTCGATGATTTCCGCTTCGGTGCGGGCCTCGACGTAGGCGCGGGCCGGGCCGCCGACGGCGGACGTGGTCAGTTCGGAAAGCAGCGTCTGGGTCACCCATCAAGCCTAGCCGGGATCGGGAATACCCTCATCCGCACTCCGGAAGGCAGCGGCGCAAAGGCAGCGGCGCACCCGGTGGTCCCTGGGACGAGGGGGTGCGCCGCGACTCCAGCGGAAGGCTACGGAACCTTGACGACCGCTTGTGCCTTCATGAGGACCTTCTGGCCGGCAGCTACCACCGTGAGGTCAATCCGGGCCGTTCCGGCTTCCGGGTCCAGTGCACCTACGATCCCGGTGACATCGATGACGGCGCCGGCTTCCTCCGTTCCGGTGGTGTCGGCCACCAGCACGGGCTTGCTGAAGCGGGTCTGGTAATCGACGACGGCGGCGGGGTCGCCTGCCCAGTCGCTCACCAACTGCACGGCCGCCCCCATGGTGAACATGCCGTGGGCGATGACGCCGGGGAGCTCAACAGCCGTGGCAAAGGCTTCGTTCCAGTGGATCGGGTTGAAGTCGCCGGATGCGCCGGCGTATTTCACCAGGTCCTGGCGGGTGACCTGGATGCTGCGGGTACCGATTTCCTGGCCCACCGTCAGTTCTTCAAGCTTTGGCATTACTGTCCCTCTCCGCGGACCAGAATGGACGAAGTCGTGGTGGCCACTTTCTCGCGGCCGTCTTCCCCGGTGAGGGCATAGATTTCGGAGCGGGTGGTGATCATGGCACCGCCGCCCATGGCCCTGACGCCATCAACGTGGAGTTCTGCTACCAGGCGGTCGCCGGCCACGATGGGCCGGTGGTGGGTGAAGCGCTGGTCTGCGTGGACCACACGGGAAAAATCAATGCCCGCGTCCGGGTCTTCGACGAGCTGCGCATCGGCGCGCTGGGCCACGATGATGGCGAACGTCGGCGGCGCAACCAGATCCTTGTGGCCAAGGGCCCGTGCTGTCTCGACATCGAAGTGCGCCTGGTTGCCGGCCTTTACTGCCTTGGCAAACTCGCGGATTTTCTCGCGGCCGACGTCATATACCTCTGCGGCAGGGTAGCTGCGGCCCTGCAAGTCCGGATTGATACTCATGGTCCAACCCTATCGGCCCGGACCGGCCGGGCGCTGTCCCGACGGCTACTGCTGCTTCTTGTAGCCCTTGCGGATCTGCTGGCCGCGGACCACGATGCCACCCACGTGCAGCAGCAGGCCCACTCCGATGACCGGCAGTGACGCCATGGCGAGGCCCGGGTTGCCGGAGGAGTTGCCTGCGATGGACAGGATCAGGCCCACCGCGATGAGCCCCATGGCGCTGAAAACCAGCACCTTGTAGGCGGTGGAAGCGGTGGCCCAGAATTCGTTCAGCACCGTCCAAGTCTACCGGCCGCGCCGGCGGAACCGGTGTCAGAACAGGGCATCCTGCAGGGCGGGGAGCTCGGTGACGTGGTGGCCGGGCTCAACCCGCCGTCCCTTCAAGGACCCAAGGTCCACGATGAAGCTTCCGTCCACCTCGCCACCGGCAGCATCGGGAAGCGTCGCCAAGGCGATGGCCCCGGACAGTGAGCGGACCCGCAGCCCGTGCCCGCCGCCGTCGAACTCTACTGGATAGGCGTGCCGGACGTCGGGCGACGACCCCACGGAACAGAGGTCATTGGCCAGCCCCGGCCGGTCCCACTCTTCGTCCACCACCCCAAAGCCTGTCATCGCCAAGCCACCCAGCAGCCTGCGCACCTTGGCGGCGTGGCTCCGGTTGATGGCTGCAAGTTCGACGGCGGCACGCGGCTGCACCAGCGAGGCCACCTTGGCCGCGGAGCGCACCTGCTGGACCAGGCCGAGTTCGCTGGTGACGAGATCTTCCAGCACGCGGACGGTCCGGCCGTCGTCAGCCTGTGCCACGTAGGAGGCGTGCACGGCGCCCTGTTCGGCCAGCCGGTTCCATTTCCTGGGCGCGGAAGCCGTGCCCACTTTGGTGGTTCCGTTGGCGAAGGTGGCTACATAGAGCCAGTGCGGCTGCATCAGGTAAGCACGAAGGCCGGCGGGCACGGATCCGCCCCGATGAAAGTCATGCATGAGCCGGGAATCATCGCGCGCAAAGCAGGCCCCGCACTGGGTTCCCCGTTCCGCCGGTGATCCGTTGCCGCAGTCAACGTGCGTCCGGTCGCGGGGTCCATGCACTTTGGTGTGCCCAAGGCACCAGAGCCCCGGCAGGACACGAAGGCCCAGGGTGGAACCCTGGGCCAACGCGATGTCAGTGGACTCCCCCGGCGCGCGCAGCCGCAGCACGGGCGACGCCGGAGAGTCCCACGCGACGCCGTGGACGAGCATTACAGCGAAGGCTGGACACCGAAAGCTACGGCGAGCTTCATGATCTTCTCCGCACGGCCGAGGCGCGGGAGGTCGGAGCCGTCGCGGATCACGCGTCCGTTGGCTTCGAAGTCGTTCATGAAGTCGGTGGCCCAAGCGACATCCGACGGCGTGGGGCTGATGACCTCGTTGATGACGGTGGTCTGGTCAATGGCCAGGCAGAGCTTGCCGGTCATGCCCATGGTCACGGTGATACCGGTCTGTTCGCGGAGGATCGGGTGGTTGGTGCCTACGGTGGGGCCGTCGATCGGGCCCGGCAGGTTGCCAACGCGGCTGGCCACGACGAGCTTGGCCCGCGGGTAGGCCATGGCCTCCGGGGTGGCGGCCATGCCGGTGTCGCGGCGGAAGTCGCCGGAACCGAAGGCAAGGCGGAATGCGCCCTGCGCACGGGCGATGTGGTTGGCTTCCTCAATGCCGAGCGCAGACTCGACCAGCGGGATCACGGGGGTCTTGCCGTCCATGCGGTGGTAGGACTCGGTGACCTGGTCCGCGGATTCGGTCTTGGCGAGCATGACACCCAGAAGGCCGGGGGTGCCGCGGAGGCCTGCGAGGTCGTCCGCCCAGAACTTGCTGGTGGCGTCGTTGATGCGGACCCAGGCCTGGCCGCCGGCGGCGAGCCAGTTCACCACGTTTTCACGTGCGGCGTCCTTCTGGGACGGGTCAACCGCGTCCTCGATGTCAAGGATGATGGCATCTGCCCGCGAACCCGCCGACTCGTCGAAAAGCTCCGTCTTCATGGCGTTGACAAGGAGCCAGGAACGGGCGATATCAGCGGGAATGTTGCGGGTAGGCCGAACGGACTCGGCGGCGATGCTAGAGGTCATGTATCTACCGTATCCGCCCTGTGCCCCACGAGGCGAAGAAATCCCGCCGGTTGTGAGGATCAATACGAACTAAAGCCCATATGACCCCGCTCCGCGCGGAGTATGACTTCCCGACGGCGTTACCGGCCAGTCAAAGGCCGCTCACCGGACGCTCTTCGTCACCGGGCTCAACACCACGACTTGTGTCCGCGGGTTGCCTTCCGTGGCCCTCCGTTTCGTCGCATTTCACGCTGTTTCACAGCGTTTCCGGGCGTTACCGGAAGACTTCCCAGGCACCGTCGCCGTGGGCTTACATCGTTCCCAAGCCAGCGCACCTGCCGGTTTTCCCCATCACACAAATCCTCCATCGGAAAGAGCCCCCCATGAAACTGCATCGTCCCCTCCTGAGCGTCGCGGCCGCCGTCGTACTAGCGCTGACGGTGAGCGGCTGCGGCGGTGCAGCCACGGTCGGACAAGCCAACCAGGCCGGAACCGAAGTCAAGGAGCTCCGCTACCAGGGCTGGTCCAACCAGGTCACCTTCCCCGAACTCGCCGACGACCTGGGGTACCTGGGCGACATCGAGCTGAAGTGGGTAGGGAACACCACCAGCGGACCGCAGGACATCCAGTCCGCTGCCACCAACCAAACCGACTTCGGCGGCGCGTTCACCGGCGCGGTCACCAAGCTGATCGAGGCCGGCGCACCGGTCAAGGGCGTCATCAATTACTACGGCGCCGACCAGAAAACGTTCAGCGGCTACTACGTGAAAGCGGACAGCCCCATCAAGGGACCACGCGACCTGATCGGCAAGAAGATTGCCGTCAACACCCTGGGCGCCCACCACGAGGCGGTCATCAACACCTACCTCACCAAGAACGGCCTCAGCCCGGATGAGATCAAGCAGGTCCAGCTTGTTCCGCTGGCACCGAACGACACCGAGGAAGCCATCCGCCGTGGCCAGGTTGATGCGGGCACGCTGGGCGGCGTGCTGCAGGACCGGGCCATCGAGGCAGGCGGGCTCCGCTCCCTCTTCAACGACTATGAGCTGTTCGGAACCTTCGCCGGCGGCCAGATCGTGCTCCGGAACGACTTCATCGAGAAGAACCCCACCACCGCCCGCGCCTTTACCACCGCGATCGCCAAGGCCATCAAGTGGGCCACGGAGACTCCCCGCGAGGAAGTCATTGCCCGCTACACCAAGATCATCGAAAGCCGCGGCCGGAATGAAAGCACGGCCAACCTCAAGTACTGGAAGAGCACCGGGGTTCCGGACAACGGTGTGATCAAGGACGAGGACTTCACCCGCTGGGAGGCCTGGTTGAACTCGGCAGGCATCGTCAAGGGCCAGCTCACCCCGTCCAAGTACTACACCAACGAGTTCAACGAGCTCGCCGCTTCCGCCACCGGGAAGAAGGGATGACCATGACAGCCAAGATCAGCCTCCGCAACGTCACCAAGGAATTCACCGTCCGCCCGGCACGGGGCGCCAAATCCACTGCCCCGACCCGCCTGACCGCCATCGATGCCCTCAACCTCGAGGTACGCGACGGCGAATTCCTGACCCTCGTGGGTCCCAGCGGCTCCGGAAAGACAACCCTCCTGGACCTGCTGGCGGGGCTGTCCACCCCCACCTCCGGCGAAGTCCTGGTGGATGGAAAGCCCGTGACCGGTCCGGGCAAGGACCGGGCCGTGGTCTTCCAGCAGTACGCGCTCTTCCCGTGGCGCACCGCATCGGCCAACGTGTCCATCGGACTCGAAGGCGTGGGCCCGGACGGGAAGAAGTTGAACCGCCGCGAACGGGCAGCCAAGGCCAGGGACTACCTGGCACTGGTGGGCCTTGCCGGCTTCGAGGACCGCTACCCGCACGAGTTGTCCGGCGGCATGAAGCAGAGGGTAGCCATTGCCCGCAGCCTGGCCTACGAGCCCGATGTATTGCTCATGGACGAACCCTTCGCGGCCCTTGACGCCCAGACCCGCGAGCAACTGCAGGACGAGTTGCTGCGGATCTGGAAAGCCACCGGAAAAACGATCGTCTTCATCACCCACGGCATCGACGAGGCCGTGTACCTGGGGCAGCGCGTCGCCGTGCTGAGCGCCCGGCCCGGCCGGCTCAAGGAAATCGTGGACATCGACATCCCGGACCGTGACGGCGACGACGATATCCGTTCAAACCCGGCTTTCGTGGAACACCGCCACCAGGTGTGGACCCTGCTCCACGACGAGGTACGGCGTGCCCAGGACGCCGGGCACCGCAAGATCCTGCCCGACGGCACGGCCCCGGATGAACCAGCCACCACCCCCGAAAGGAACGCCGCCTGATGACCACCACCCTCACCCAGGCCGCCGCAGAACCAAGTACAGCCCAAGGTGCCACCGGCACCGGGCCGCGCGACGCCGTCGTACGTTCCGTTCCCCAGAAGGCACAACGCACGACGCCGGTCCTCGCCGCAGGCCGCCGGGTCGCCTCGTTTGCCGGTTCCGCCGTGTGGAAGTCCGCAGCGATCCTGGCTTTCCTGGCCCTCTGGGAACTGGGACCGATCTACCTGGCGAGCCCTTCCACGCGGGTGTTCCTGCCGCCGCTGCATGAGGTCCTCCTGGCCTGGGGCAAGCTGTTCGAGGCCGGGACCATCCAAAGCCATATCGCAGCCAGCCTGACCCGGTCGGTTGCCGGCTTCGGCGCGGCGCTGGCCGCCGGTGTTTCCTTGGGCCTGCTGATCGCCTGGTACGGAAAGCTCAATTCAGTCCTGAACCCGCTCCTGGAGCTTTTCCGCAACACCGCCGCATTGGCGCTGCTGCCGGTCTTCACGCTGCTGCTGGGCATTGGCGAGGAGTCCAAGATCAGCATCGTTGCGTACGCTGCTTTCTTCCCTGTGCTGCTCAACACCATCGCCGGCGTCAAGACCGTGGACCCCCTGCTGATCCGCGCTGCCAGGTCGCTGGGACTCAACAGTTTCCGGCTTTTCCAGAAGGTCATCCTCCCCTCAGCGGTGCCGACCATCTTCACGGGCATCCGCATGGCCGGGACGGCCTCCATCCTGGTGCTGATCGCAGCGGAGATGGTCGGTGCCAAGGCTGGGCTGGGCTACCTGATCGTGAATGCCCAGAGCAGCTTCCTTATCCCGGACATGTACGCGGGCATCCTCACCGTCTCGCTGTTGGGGCTGGGCGTGAACTTCCTGCTCGTGGCCCTTGAGCGCCACTTCTCCCGCTGGCGGACCGCCGTCGGGGCCGACGCTTCCTGAACCACCTCCTGAACCAAACCAATCAACCAGATAGGACAGACCCATGACCGTCATTACCGAAACCAAGCTCGAGTTCAAGAAGCTGGGTGCCCGTATCGGCGCCGAGATCCGTGGCCTGGACATCAGCGGGGACCTCAGTGCCGAAACAGTGGCGCAGATCCGCTCAGCACTGAACGAGCACAAGGCGCTGGTGTTCCGTGAGGCGAACATCCTCACGGACGAAGCCCAGGTGAAGTTCGCCTCGCACTTCGGACCCCTGACCAAGGCACACCCCACTGTTGCATCCGTGGAGGGTGAGGAGAACGTCCTTCCCGTGGACAGCGAAAACGGCTCGGCCAACAACTGGCACACGGACGTCACGTTCGTGGTGAACCCGCCCCAGGCTTCCACTCTGCGCAGCATCGACCTGCCTGCTTACGGTGGCGAGACCTTGATTGCTTCGTCGGCCGGCGCCTACCAGGACCTTCCGGAGGAGTTGCGGAACTTCGCGGACACCCTCTGGGCCATCCACACCAACGACTACGACTACTCCGTGCCGAAGAACCTGGAGCACGTCAACGCCGAGGAAAGGCGCAAGGAGTTCACCCGGCTGAAGTTCGAGACCGCCCACCCGGTGGTCCGGGTCCATCCCTTGACCGGCGAGCGCGGACTGTTCATCGGCGGCTTCGCGCAACGCCTGCGGATTGTGGGTCTGTCCAATACCGAGTCCAAGGACATCATCCGCTTGCTGCAGGCCTACGTGACCCGTCCGGAGAACGTTGTGCGCGTGAACTGGGAGCCCAACCAGGTGGTGTTGTTCGATAACCGGATCACGCAGCACTACGCTCCGGACAACTACGATGGCCAGCCGCGCAAGCTCAACCGGGTGACGATTGCCGGCGACATTCCCGTGGGCATCGAAGGCAAGCCGAGCCAGGCCCTGCAGGGTGATTCCAGCACGTACTCCGTCGTGGCACCGATTTCCTAGGTTTTTAACCCAACTGAGTCGCAGTTAAGCGCGTTTAGAGCTCTCATAACGCGCACTACTGCGACTCAGTTGGGTTTAAGGGAGGTTGGTCCCCCGGGCCGCCACCCAGAGTCCGTACCATTCAGCGCGGGTCATGGTTTCCGCTGCCGCTGCTGCATCCGCGCAGGCGCCGATCCTGCCCGGGTTCGTGGTGCCAACCACCGGGGAAATCTTCGCGGGGTGCTTCATCAGCCACCCCAGGAGCACGGACTCCGGTGCGGCGTCTTTCTGTTCCGCCAGTTCCTGCAGCATGGCAGCCGTCGCCGATTCGGCGGGAGAGAGGTCACTGCTTCGGGCGCCGGTGTACCGGCCTTGGGCCAGCGACCCGTACGCCTGCAACTCCACACCCTTCTCCATGCAGTACTCGATCGTGCCGTGGGGAAAGCTGCAGGTGGCGGCTTCCGGATGATTGACCAGGACGGTGCTTTCCAGCCAATCCCGGCGGAGCAGGCTCATCTCCAGTTGGTTGGCGACCACAGGCGTTTCCAGTCGGTCCTGGAGGTACGCGATCTGGGCGCCGGACATGTTGGACACACCCAACTGCCGCACCTTGCCTTCGTCCAGCAACTGCCCGACGGCGGCAGCCGCCTCGCGTACGTCCATCAAGGGATCGGGGCGGTGCAGCAGGAGGATGTCCACGTAGTCGGTTTGCAGCCTTTTCAGGCTTCCGTTGACACGGTCGAGGATGGCCTCACGGCTCAGGTCATAGTGGTTGTTCAGCCCTTGTTCCTGCAGCCGGATGCCGCATTTGGTCTGCAGCTGGATCTGCCCACGCAGACCCTGCGAACGGGCGAGGACTTCCCCGAAGACCGCCTCGGACTTGCCGTTGCGATAGATGTCGGCATGATCGAAGAGGTCGATCCCGATCTGCCTTGCCGCATCAATGACGGCGGCTGCCTGGTCAATCTCGCCGGCACCGTAGGAGGTGCCTTCCCAGGGACCGCCGAGTCCCATGCAGCCGTAGATGAGGCGTCCCCGCCCGTTAGCGTTGGTCATACTGTTTCAGGCGTCCGGCGCCTAGGCGGTGCGGACGATCCACGCGGTGGTGTCGGAAGGAAGCTTGCCGCCTTCCAGCGGACCACTGCTGACCACCACCGTACCGGCCGGGAGTTCCACCGGCCCGGTACCGAAGTTGGTCACCGTTTCCCACCCTCCGGGGCGGCTGAAGTGCAGGACATCGGCGTTGCCGGTTTCAAGCCATTCGAGGTCCTCGGCAGCCTGAAGTTCCCGGCGGAGGCGCAGTGCCGTGCGGTAGAGCTCCAACGTGGATCCATCTACACCGTCCTGGGTGGAAACGGCATAGTCCGCAAACCATGCAGGCTGGGGCAGGTGGGCCTTGCCTCCACCGAAGCCGAAGGACGGCCCTTCGGGAGTCCAGGGCAGTGGCACACGGCAACCATCGCGTCCGATCTCAATGCCGGGGTTACGGAAGAACGACGGGTCCTGGCGTTCTCCATCGGCGATTTCGGTCACCTCACGCAGGCCGAGCTCTTCGCCCTGGTAGAGGTAGGCCGAGCCAGGAAGGGCCAGCAGCAGGAGGGAGGCTGCGCGTGCGCGGCGAAGGCCGAGCTCGATATCCAGTTCCTCCGCCGGAGCGCCGGCCAGCAGCCAGCCCTTGCCGTCCTGGCCCTTGGGCTTGGCGCCGGTGACGTCTTGTGCGGCATTGGTGCCTTGCGCTGCGGAACCGCCCTTGGGCAGCCCGTACCGGGTGGCGTGCCGGACGACGTCGTGGTTGGAGAAAACCCAGGTGGACGAGGCACCGGACTCCTTGGCAGCCACCAGGTTGTCCGTGATGATCTGCCGGAAGGACGCTGCATCGAAGTCGGACTGCAGGAGGTCGAAGTTGAACGCCTGTCCGAGTCCTTCGGGGCTGGCGTACCGGGCGCGACGTGACTCATGCACCCAGGCTTCAGCTACGGCAGTGCGGGGAGGGTTGTATTCGTTGAACAGCTTGCGCCACTCGGCGTAGACCTCGTGGACCTCGTCCCGGTCCCAGAAAGGGTGGGTACCGTCAGTAAAACCGTCCGTGCCGTGGGCCCGGGCCAGCAGGTCCGCCTTCATGGGCATGGGCTCGGAAAGGTCCTTGGCCATGCCGTGCGCCACGTCGATCCGGAAGCCGTCCACGCCGCGGTCCGACCAGAAGCGCAGGGTCTTGAGGAAGTCCTCGCGGATCTCCGGGTTCTCCCAGTTAAAGTCAGGCTGTTCCTTGGCAAAGATGTGCATGTACCACTGACCCGGCGTTCCGTCCGGTTCCGTAATGCGGTCCCAGATGGGACCACCGAAGACCGAGTCCCAGTCCGACGGCGGCAACTCGCCGTTCTCACCACGTCCGTCACGGAAAATGTAGCGGTTGCGGGCGGCCGAACCCTTGGGCGAAGCAAGGGCTTCCTTGAACCATTCGTGGCGGTCGGAGGAGTGGTTGGGGACGATGTCCACCACGATCTTGATCCCGGCGTTGTGGAGAGCGGCGGCCATCTCGTCGAAGTCCTCCAGTGTCCCCAGCTTGGGGTCCACGTTGCGGTAGTCATCCACGTCGTAGCCGCCATCTGCGAGCGCCGACGGGTAGAAGGGGCTCAACCACACCGCGTCAACGCCCAGTTCCTTCAGGTAGGGAACCTTGGACGTAATGCCCTTGAGGTCGCCGATGCCGTCGCCGTTGGAGTCGGCGAAGCTGCGCGGATAGATCTGGTAGACAGCCGCTTGGCGCCACCAATTGGGGTCGGCCATGCGGTCTGACTGGGAGAGGTTTGCCGTTGTGGCGGAGGTGCTCACGAAACTCCTTTGATTTAGCTTCTAAATTTAGTATCCCGAACCAGTATGTGACGGTTGGCGCCGTTGGTCAACAACGCAGTTGTGCAGGTCGGGAGAAGATCGGTCAGCCCTTGACGGCACCCTGGGTCACACCCGCCATGACCCACCGCTGGGTGAACAAGTAGGCGACGATTGCCGGCGCCATCGCCATCAGGTAGGACGCGAAGGACACGTGGTAGTTGTTGCTGAACTGGGTCTGGAACAGGTTCTGGCGCACGGGAAGGGTCTGCAGCGCGGGATCGGAAATAATCAGCGAGGGCATCATGAAGTCGTTCCACGCATACAGGAAGGCAAAGATGCCCACCGTGGCACTCATCGGCGCCAGGAGCGGGAAGATCAACTTCCAGAAGGTTTGCCACGTGGAGGCGCCGTCCATCCTCGCACTCTCTTCCAGTTCCATGGGGATGGAACGCAGGAACGCAGTGAACAGCAGGACGCTGAAGCTGAGCTGGAACATGGTGGCCAGGAGGATGACACCGAACGGATTATCCAGCCCCAACCGGCCCGTGAGCTGGATCTGGGGCAGGGCAACCACCGGGAAAGGAATGAACATGGCCGCGAGCAGGTAGAAGAAGGAGTAGCGGAACAACCTCCGTTCCCAATTGCGCACGATCGCGTAGGAGGCGAATGCGGCGAGGATGATCGTGGCCACCACCGTGCCTGCGGTAACCAGCAGTGACATGGCAGCTCCCACAGGGAAATTGGTCAGCGTCCACGCTTGGACGAACCCTTCCATGCTGAACGGCGCGGGAAAGGAGAAGGCGTTGCCGTCCACGGCTTGCCCCTGGGTCTTGAACGCCATGGAAATCGTGACGTACAGGGGCAGCAGCACGGTCACTGCGCAGAGGATGAGGATAGTGGTTCCGGACCAGTTGACGCGCTCGGCTTTCGCCCTGGCCGGGCGGCTGCCGGTTCCGGGCGCAGCTGATGCAGGGCGGGCGGCGTCAAGGTCGAGGGTGGCTTGTTTGTTCATCAGAGTGCATTCCGTCCGCGGGTCAGCGAAAGCTGTACGAGAGAGATGAGGATGGCGACCACGAAGAAGATCGTCGCGTTGGCCATCTGGTAGGCATAGTCGCCGCCGTTGAAGCCGGCTATGACAGTCATCGCAATGCTTCGGGTTGAGGTTCCAGGGCCACCGTTGGTCAGGCCGACGATGATGTCGTAGGCATTCAGGAAGCCCTTGAAGCCCAGGATGACGTTGATCACGACGTACCCTGCAACCAGGGGAACCGTGATCTTCAGCAGTTGCTGGAGCTTGCTTGCGCCGTCGATCTCCGCAGCCTCGTAGACGTCACCTGGCACGGCCACCAGGCCGGCGATGTAGATCAGGAGCGATCCGGGGACAGCCTGCCATGCAGTGACCAGGACGATCGCGATCCACGCAAGGTCCGGATTGGCCAGCAGGCTGCTCTCCAGCCAGGGAATCCCCAGCGCCGTGCCCGCCGCGGGCAGCGAGTTGGAGAACAGGAAGTTGAACACATACGCGATGATGATGCCCGAGACGACCATGGGGATGACGAAGATGGTCCTCAGCGCCGTCTTCATGCGGATCCGTGAGGTGAGTCCCACGGCCAGGAGGAACGCCACGATGTTGACGGCGATGACCGTGACGATCGAGAACCCGAAGGTGAACAGGTAGCTCTTGAGGATCGCGGGATCGCTGAAAATGGCGATGTAGTTGGTCAGTCCGACAAACTCCCAGTCACCGATTCCGATCGAGTCAGTGAAACTGAAGAAGATGCCGACGATTCCCGGAACCGTGATGGCCAGGGTGAACAGGACCAGGCTGGGCAGCAGGAAAAGGTAGAAGATCGGCTCGACCTTCCGCTTGCTGCGCGGAGCCGGGCGGCTCTTCCCGGGTGTCGGTGGGGTGGTGATGATGGACATGGCTGACTCCCTGGTTCTTCGCTACTGGCGGAAAGCCAGGCGCGCCCAATCTGCGTCGAGTGTGCTGAGGGTGGATGCAGGATCTTCGCCAAAGATCAGCGCCTGCGTGTAGTTCATGATTGGAATGGTTTTGGGCACCAGCACCGATGGGCCCTGGTAGACCTTCGCGTCGTCGTAGTACTGCACCATCCCTTCGATCCGGGGATCCGGAGTGGCGGCAGCATCCTTGGTGGGGGTAAAGCCCAGCTGCGACTTGTTGTAGGCCTCAATTACTTCGGGCCGGTACAGGTACTCAAGGAATTCGCGCGCGGCATCCTTGTGCTTGGACGCCTCCGGGATCCATGCGGCAAGGTCAACGTTCACGCGGACGCGGAGGTCCTCGGGATTCTCGGTCATGGGCAGCGGGAAAGTTCCCAGCGCCAGGTCCGGAGCGGTCTTGGCAATCTCGCTGAAAGCCCACGGCCCTTGAAGGTACATGGCCGCCTTGCCCTGTGAAAAGGCGAGGTTTCCGTCTCCGTACGCCCGGCTGGCAGCGTCCTTGTTCACATATTTGGTGGCGAGCTCCATCATTTTGGCCACGGGCTGGTCAAAGTCCTTCTGGAAGGACACGGACGATCCGGGTCCCACCTCCGTCCCTTCGGCATCGAGTTTTCCGAAGAAATCAAGGGTGTCGAGCTGGCCACCCACCGAATAGTCGAACCAACCCTGGGCAATGGTCCAGTCGTCCTTGAAGGTGGCATAGAAAGGCGTAACGCCCGCGGCTTTCAACTTCTCGCAGACCGCCACCAGTTCGCTCCACGTGGTGGGTACTTCAATGTTGTTCGCGGCGAAGATTTCCTTGTTGTAGATCACCGACGACGCCATGATCGAGTACGGGAGGGCACTGGTCCTGCCCGGATAGGAGCCATACTGGTCCATCAGCGGCTGCAGGTCCTCACGGATGCGGGTGGCAGCTTTGGTGCCGGAGACATCACTCAAGGCACCCCGCTGCACGAACCTCGAGGTCTCCATGTTGTAGTTGGCCAACGCGATGTCCGGCGGGTTTCCGCGGACGAAGCTGGCGGAAACGACGTCAACGCCGGACGTATCGAGCACCACTTCGGTGTCATCCTGGGAAGCGTTGTAGTCGGCCACGAGCTTGGTCATGAAGCCGATGGCTTCCCGCTTGCTGAAGGTGAAGCGGATCGTTTCCTTATCCCCCTCGCCGGAACACCCCGACAGGAGGCCGGCCAGCAGGGCCAGCCCTGCACCCATGGCAGCCATGCGTTTAATGCGCGTCAGTTGGAAAGACACCGTAGTCCTTTCGTCTTGCGGACCCCAGCGCCGCGTTGCGATCGTGGGGTGGCAGCATGCGACCCCACGCAGGAGTTGATATAGGAGATAAATTTATTACCTATCGCCAGTATCATGTGAGCAGCACCACACCGTCAAGCCGTTCCGGCAAATGTGACGGGATCTAAATTTATGTACTAAATTTAGAGAGACCGTCCTCTCA
Source organism: Paenarthrobacter sp. NCHU4564 (assembly GCF_052156435.1). Classification (NCBI taxonomy): domain Bacteria; kingdom Bacillati; phylum Actinomycetota; class Actinomycetes; order Micrococcales; family Micrococcaceae; genus Paenarthrobacter; species Paenarthrobacter sp. NCHU4564. The sequence goes on along the minus strand of NZ_JBQLIS010000002.1, from coordinate 119,183 downwards.
TTCCGCAGGCGGCCGAGAAAGTTGGGAGCACTGCATGCTGACAGGCACTGCACCGTCCACGCAGCTGGTCCGCCGCGTCAACGCCAGCGCGATGCTGAAGGCCATGCGGGGTGCCGGCATCGTTACCGGTACCGAACTCATGGCTGCCACCGGGCTCTCCCGGGCCACCGTCATTTCGATCTGCGATGAGCTGGTCCACCTCGGCTGGCTCCAGGAGCTGGAAAACCAGCGCGGCGCCGGCGACTACGTGAAGGGCAGGCCGGCACGCCGCTTCGTCTTCGATGACGGTGCCGCCAGCGTCCTGGGAATCGACATCGGCGCCAACAAGATCACCACGATCGTTGCCGACATGGCGGGCAAACCCCTGTCCCGGGTCACCATGCCGTTCCGCACCTACAACGTTTCGGCGGGAGAGCGTGCCGACGTCCTGGACCGCATCGCCGCGGATGCGCTGGATAGGGCGGGAGTCCCGGCCGCGTCCGTGCTCGCCGTGTCTGTTGGAGTCGCTGCCCCTGTGGGCAGGAACGGGGAAGTCCTGACCGTCCAGGAATTCTGGAAGTCGTTCGACGTCTCCCGGATCGTGTCCGAGCGCCATGGCTGGCGGGTACTCCTGGAAAACGACGCCAACCTCGCAGCCTTGGCCGAACGCTGGCAGGGCGCTGCGCAGGGAGTCGACAACCTCGTGGTCATGCTCGCCGGCGACCGTTTGGGCTCGGGCGTCCTCGAGTCCGGCCGCCTGCTCCACGGCCAGCTGGGCGGGTTCGGGGAACTGGGCTACTTGAACAACGTGGACGGCGTCGGTGACACCTACGGCATTGCGCACTACGCCGCATTGTGGGGGCGGGAAATCATGGAGTCCCACCCGGACACCAAGCTGCGGGTCCTGTGCGGGGGCGATCCAGCGGCCCTCACCGCGGAAATGGTGTTCAAGGCTGCCGCAGACGGTGACACCGCTGCCGGGGAGGCCCTCAACCGGCTGGCCCATCGCATGGCCCGTGCCATCGGCTCGATCAGCACCCTGGTCAACCCCGAACTGGTGGTCATCGCCGGAGCCGTGGCAGCCTCCGCGGAGCTCCTCATCCCGGAAATCACCCGGCAGTTGCCGGACTTCACTTTCACTCCCCCGAGGCTGGCAACGTCAGCGCTGGGCGATGGCGTCGTGTCCCTCGGTGCGATCCGGCACGCCCTGGATTACGTCGAGGAGCATGCGTTGGACCTCTCCCCCGCTACCCTGCGAAAAGGGGCGGGAGCTTCCTAGCACCTGCCCTACTCGGGCATCGACATGGTCCGGAGGTCCAACTGCCGCAGCACGCGGTCGGCCACCTCGGGGTCCGTACCCGGTTCCTTTCGGGCCTCAACCACTTCCTGTCGGGCAGCGTCCAACGCTATGGTCTGGACGGCGATGGCGAGTTCGCGCCCGCGCTTCCTCTTCTCTTCGGCTGACTCGTTCCGCAGGGAGCCGTCCAGCAGCTCAGCGTGGAGGCGATGCATTTTTTCCTTCACCAGCGACACTTTGTCAGCTGGAAGTTCCTTCATGAGCTCGTGTTCCTTCAGGGCGGCCATGGCCGCCGCTTGGGCGCGCTTGGCCAGCTCCCGCGCAGCCTGCTGTTCATGCGAGCCGTCCTCGGTGGCGTTGAGGACCCGCATGAGCCAGGGCAACGTCAATCCCGGAAGCACCAGGGTGGCCAGCAGGACAGCACAGGCGATCACCAGGATTTCGTGGCGCGCGGGGAAGTCGCTGCCGTCCGGCAGGGTCAAGGGCAGAGCCAGCGCGAGCGCCAAGATGGCCAGGCCCCGCATACCGCACCAGGTCAGGATGAGGACCTCCTTGGGCGACGTGGGCTGAAGGATATTGCGGCGCCGTCGCGCTGACGCGGCCAGCAGCCCGAGCCACAGGAACCGGACCAGGAACACCAGGACGCAGACCACCACGGCCATACCGATCATCCCGAAAATGGCCGAGCCCTCATCGCGGATCACTTGGCGGATCTCAAGCCCCACCAGCCCGAAGGCCAGCCCGGTGGCCAGGAGTTCAACCACGTCCCAGAAAGCCGTGCGGGTGACCCGCTCGGCGGCGTCCTGCGGCCTGGCGTGCCGCTGCAGTTCCAAGGCGGTCACGACGACGGCCACCACACCTGAGGCGTGCAGCTCCTCCGCCAGGATGTAGGCCGCGAACGGCACCACGAGGGTCACGGCACTGCGCGCCACCATGGAAGCCACCAGCTTGGTGATCACCTTGGTCAGCCATCCCATGGCGATGCCGATCACCACGGCCAGGGCAGCGCCGATAACGAACTGCACCACCACGTCAGGGCCCACCTCGCTGCCGGACAAGGTAGCGGCGACTGCTGCCTGGAAAATGACGATTGCTGCAGCGTCGTTGAAGAGGCCTTCGCTCTGGAGGACAGTGATGAGCCGGCGCGGCATGTGGACCCGGCCGGCCACCGATTCCACCGCCACGGGATCGGGAGGTGCCACCATGGCACCCAGGGCAATCGCGGCCGGTATCCCGATGCCCGGGATCATGAGCCAGGCCGCACCTGCCACGACGGCGGTGGATACCACTACGAGGGCAACTGCCATGAGCAGCAGCGTCCGCCAGCGGACCCGGAAGACCGCCCACGAGCTCTTTTGTGCCGTGGCAAACAGCAGGGGCGGCAGGAAAATCGGAAGGATCAGTTCAGGCTCGATCTCGAATTCCGGAAAGCCTGGAATGAACGTCAGGGCGACTGCGAGCAGGAGCATCAGGACGGGATAGGGAAGGCGCAGCCGGTCCCCCAGGCCCACCGCCACCACCGTCGCAAGCAGCAATCCGATAATGAGCGCCAGTTGATCCATGTTCCCGCTTCCCCAGTTGCCTATGCCCGCTTTCAACGGCACTGCCGCAAAAGCTCCCCGTCAAACATATCGGAGGGGCACAGCGGCTCTTCCTGACCATGCCCAAAAAGGGTGTGGATCCGCGTCACGATCGCGGCTGCCGGCAGACGAACCTTGTAGAGCCAACCGGCTCCAGGACAACAGCTCCACAAAAAACCAACACAGGAAGTGGCATCGATGGGACTTTTCGAGAATCTGCAGGGCAAAGCACAGGACCTCATCCAGGGCAACGAAGAAGCTGTTCAGGACGCCATCGAAAAGGTCGGGGACCTCATCGACGAAAAGACCGGCGGCCAGTTCGCCGGGCAGGTCGACCTCGTCCAGGATGCGGCCTCGGACTACGTGGCGAACATCGACGGTGAATCCGGTCAGGCCCAGACGGCGGAGGAGGGTCCCCAGCCGTAGCTTTCCGACACCTCGCACATCCCCGGCAAACCTCTACCCGTCTTTGAAAGGCCCAGCATGGTCACCCGAGATACCCAAACCTCCGCGCATGCAGCGGATCCTGATGCCGGCCCGGCCCTGGCTTCCAAACTCGGCGCCGAAGCCCTCGGCACCTTTGTTCTGGTGTTCGGTGGTGTGGGCACTGCCTTGTTCGCAGCGAGCTTCCCCAATGCCGCCAACACCCTGGGCGTGGGACTCCTCGGCGTATCGCTGGCCTTCGGGTTGACGGTCGTCGCGGGTGCCTACGCTGTGGGCCACATATCAGGTGGCCACTTCAACCCGGCTGTGACGATCGGACTGGCCGTTGCCGGGCGTTTCCCGGCCAAGGACGTTGCAGCCTACGTGGTGGCCCAGGTCGTGGGTGGCGCGGCAGCCTCGAGCGTGCTGGCCGCGATCGCAGCGGGTGGTCCCAGCGGGTTCTTTGCTGCCGCGCGGAACGGCGGGTTCGCATCCAACGGCTTTGGTGAGCACTCCCCTGGCGGGTTCGGGCTCCTGTCGGCGCTGGTGATCGAAGGTGCCCTGACCATGGTCTTCCTTGTGGTCATCCTTGGCGTCACCGACCGGCGTGCAACTCCCGGATTCGGGCCGCTTGCCATTGGGTTCAGCCTCACGTTGATCCACCTGGTCAGCATCCCGGTCACCAACACCTCGGTAAACCCCGCACGTTCGATCGCCACGGCCCTTTACGCCGACCCATGGGCGCTCAGCCAGCTCTGGGTATTCATCATCGCGCCCATCGCCGGTGCTCTGGCAGGGGCAGTTCTTTACCGCGTGCTCATTCCGCGGTCAGGGCGTCCACCACGTCCACGGTCCCGTCCGTAAACGGAATGGTCCGGCCGACCGTCTGCGGGAGCTCAAGGACCGCGGCCGCCACCAAGGCCACGTTGGCCCGGGAGGTCTGCGTACCGTTGCCGGGATCGGCTGGATCCACCTCGATCAGTCCCGTAGCCGCATCCTCGGTCAAGGAACCGGGGCCCAGGACGGTCCAGTCCAAGCCGGTGTTCCGCAGGTAGTCGTCGGCGGCTGCCTTGGACTCCGCGTAGGGGAAGAAGGGGTGGTCTTCGGGGACCGTATGGTTCGTCGCCGCACCCAGGTAGGAAACCATCACGTACCGCCGCACACCCGCCGCCGAGGCAGCATCCATGGAGCGGATGGCCGCGTCGCGGTCCACGGCATAGGTCCGGGCCGGGTTGCCTCCCCCGGCGCCGGCAGACCAGACCACAGCGTCATGTCCGCTCAGCGCCTGGGCGATTTCCGCCGTCGTCGAATGTTCCACGTCCAGCACTTCGGCAGCAGCGCCGGTTTCCATGACTTCCGCCACATGGTCGGGGTTGCGGACGATGGATGTGACATCGTGACCTTCCCCACTAAGAATGCGGGACAAATGCCGGGCCACCTTGCCGTGGCCGCCAATGATTGCGATTCGGCTCATGGACCCATTCTGTCCCAGATGTGCCAAACATGTTGGAGCAACAAAAAGACCCCGCAGACAAATCCTGCGGGGTCTTGCTCTGTAGCGGTGGGGAGGCTCGATCTCCCGACCTCACGATTATGAGTCGTGCGCTCTAACCAACTGAGCTACACCGCCACGAATGAGAAAAACCTGCGTCAAGCCGGTCAAACCGCCTTGACGCAGGCCCTCATCCAGAGCCCCCCACCGGAATCGATCCGGTGACCTCGTTCTTACCAAGAACGCGCTCTACCACTGAGCTAGGGGGGCAACGAGTAAATACTCTACCGGAGGTTTTCCGAAGCTCCAAATCGGCGAAAAGACAGCCCGGAGTGGCGCCGACACAATTTGCGAAGGCGCTCAAAAGTTGATCTCGGAACCTCGATTTTCAGGGAAGCCGGAGCACCTGCCCGGGGAAGATCCGGTCAGGATTGGGGACGGTATCCGTGTTGGCCGCGATCAACGCCGCGAGGTCCACACCGAACTGCCTGGCGATGCCGCCCATGGTGTCCCCGGCCTCCACGACTACCTCCTGCACCGGCGGCGCCACCGGTCCACGCTGCCCGGCAGCTGCGGCGGCCTCAGAGGCAGCCTCCCGGCTTGCCCCGCGAACCTCGGGGTCGTCCGGGTTCAGGCCCACCCGGGCGGCCTCCTGGGCGGCTGCTGCGTTTGCAGCGTGCTGCTGTTCAGTGGCTTGGGCTGCTGCGGACTCGGCCGCGGCAGTATCGGTGGAAGAAACCCCGACGGCGGCTGCGTCCTCAGCTGCCTGGCGCGCCGCGCTCTGGTCTTCTGTGGCCTCGTCGTCCTGTCCCATGGGTCCGATGGTACGTGGAGCCTACGCGGCGGGGAACCCCGGGACTGCGGTGTGACGATGGTTAAACAAACAGGGGCCGGCTCGAAAGCCGGCCCCTGTCAGGGGATTTCGCAGTGTTTACCACTTGCCCTTGCGGTTGAAGTCACGCTCGCCGCCGCCACGGGGCTTGCGGGCACCGTCGCCGTGTCCGCCAAAGCGGGAACCACTGGCCTGGCCGCGGTCGCGGTCGCCGTAGCTGCCGGAAGTCCGCTCGCTGTAGGAACGTCCGCCGCGGTCAGACGAGGAACGCTCGCCATCGTTGCGGCGGAAGTCCTTCTTGAAGCCGCCGTTTCCCTTGAAGTTGCCGCCACGGCCACCCTGGTAGCCGCCGCGATCGCCGTCGCGGCCGGGCTTGCGGCCCGTGTCCAGCTCAAGGTGGATCAGCTCGCCGCCAATGCGGGTCCGGGACAGGGCACGCAACTGCTCGGGGCTGAGGTCCGCGGGAAGCTCCACCAGGGAGTGGTCCGAGCGGATGTCGATCCCGCCGATCTGGGCGGACGAAATGCCACCCTCGTTGGCAATGGCGCCGACAATCGAGCCGGGCATGACGCGCTGGCGACGACCGACCGCAATGCGGTAGGTGGCGTTGCCCTCGGTGAGGGGGCGGGACGGGCCACGGGAACCGAAGCCGTCCTTGGAACGCTCGCGCTTCTGGAACTCGGGAGCTGCAGGCAGGTCCTTCACCAACAGCGGCTGGCCGCCCTGGGCCATGACTGCCAAGGCTGCGGCGATCTCGGCTGCCGGAACCTTATGCTCTTCCTCGTAGGAGGCGATCAGGTCGCGGAACAGCGAGACGTCCTCGGACTCGAGGGTTTCGGTAATGCGCTCGGCGAACTTGCCCAGGCGCAGGGAGTTGACCGTCTCAGCGGTGGGCAGGTGCATCTGTTCCACGGACTGGCGGGTGGCCTTCTCAATGGCACGCAGCAAGTACTTCTCGCGGGGTGTCATGAAGAGGATCGCATCGCCGCTGCGGCCCGCACGGCCGGTACGGCCAATCCGGTGCACGTAGGACTCAGTGTCGTGCGGGATGTCGTAGTTGACCACGTGGCTGATGCGCTCCACGTCGAGGCCACGTGCGGCAACATCCGTTGCCACCAGGATGTCGATGCGTCCCTCGCGCAGGGCGTCGACCGTGCGCTCACGCTGTTGCTGCGGGATGTCACCGTTGATGGCTGCTGCCTGGAAACCCCGGGCCTTCAGCTTCTCGGCGAGATCCTCCGTAGCCATCTTGGTGCGGACGAAGGCGATTACGCCGTCGAACTCTTCCACCTCGAGGATGCGGGTCATGGCGTCCAGCTTGTGGGGGCCCATGACCTGGACGTAACGCTGGCGGATGTTGGAACCGGTGGAGGTCTTGGACTTCACCGAGATTTCCGCAGGGTCGTTCAGGTACTGCTTGGACATGCGGCGGATCTGGCCCGGCATGGTGGCGGAGAACAGTGCCACCTGGCGGGTTTCCGGGGTCTCCTGGAAGATCTGCTCAACGTCGTCGGCAAAGCCCATGCGGAGCATCTCGTCGGCCTCATCCAGCACCAGGTACTGGAGTTCGGAGAGGTCCAGGGAACCCTTGGCGATGTGGTCGATCACGCGGCCGGGCGTACCCACTACCACCTGGGCGCCACGGCGGAGCCCGGCCAGCTGCGGGCCGTAGGCCGAGCCACCGTAGACCGGAAGGACAGTGAAGTCCTCCATGTGCTTGGCGTAGGACGTGAATGCCTCGGCAACCTGCAGCGCGAGCTCACGGGTCGGTGCCAGGACCAGGGCCTGGGTCTTGCGGGAGGGCCCGTTCAGGTCATGCAGTTCGGCCAGGCGGGAAAGCGCCGGAACAGCGAAAGCGGCGGTCTTGCCGGTACCCGTCTGGGCCAGGCCAACGACGTCGCGGCCTTCGAGCAGCAGGGGAATGGTGGCTGCCTGGATGGGGGACGGCTTTTCGTAGCCGACATCCTGCAGGGCGGCCAGGACTCGGCCATCCAGTCCGAGGTCGGTGAAGCGTACGCCTTCGTCTTCCGCGTCGCCTGCAGTCGCGGGAGCGGAGGTCTCGACGGCGGCCGGTGCGGTTGCCGGGGCTGCGGCACCTTCACCTTCGGCTGCGTCGGCAGTGGTGGCGTCGAGGTTCTCGTTGAGAGTTTCTGACATCAGGGGGAAATTCCTCTTCCATGGGGCGTCGGCGCGGCCCGGTTGGGCTTGGCCGCATTACACGCGAAAGCCCGGCAAGGGTGCCTTGCTCTCGCAGAAGTCCGGCGCTGTCGCAATCCCATGGCAGGACTTCGCGCTGCATCTCTTGGCTGCTATCCCAGCAGTCTGTACAGCGTTTTCTTTAGCCGGCGCTCCCTATGAAAATGCCCGCACACAGTTTGCGGGCCCCAACACTTACCAGTCCTGCCTCAAAAATTGGGCAGGATAAAGGGAATTCCGGAGTGGGGGATATATCCAGTGTAAGGTACGGTGCCGTCAGGCCGCGACCCACGGTGTACCAACGGCGGTGAGAGCTTGCGCACACACTGCAGGCGGAGCCCGCGCCTTGCCCGGCAGCGAGGCACGTGATCCGGGCCGATCAGGGGCTACAGCCCGTGGCGCCGCATGACTTTTTCGAACATCGGGTGGTAGTCGTCCTGCAACCGGATCTCGCCGTCCGCTTCCGCGTCCAGCAGTGTCTGCACCATGTCCGGGGTGGCTCCGCTGAACCATTGCCCCACCGTAATGCCGTGCTTGGGTACGAACAGGCGGTGGATGTGGTCGCCGGCAGAGATGCTCCCGGTCTTGATGACGCGCAGGTAGGTTCCCACGCGGCCCTCGGCCGTAAACCGCTTGACCCACTGCGGTTCCCCCAGCACCCGTTGGAACGTGGCACAGGGAACCCGCGGCGATGTCACCTCCACTTCCAGGTCCAGGCCGATCTTCCACCGTTCGCCGATCACGGCCCCGGTGGCGTCGATGCCGGCAACCCGAAGGTTCTCACCAAAGATCCCCGGCGGCAGCTCCCGCTGGAGTTCGGAAGACCAGAAGTCGGCGTCATCCTGGGAGTAGGCGTACAGCGCCTGGTCCTCTCCCCCGTGATCCTTGCGGCTGGCCTGCACATCACCGTGCAGGCCCAGCTTGTGGACCTTGACGGGACCTTCAACCGGCCGTTTGTCGATGGCCGTTACGCCCACGCTTCCCTCCGGGTCCGGCAGCAATTGATGGACCCGGCAGACGGCAAGGACGGATGCGGTGTTCATGCGCATAGTCTACGGAAGCGCCCCACGGATGCTCTCTCACTAAACACCCCCTTCCGGCCAACGCTCTCTCACTAAACCGCCCCTTCACCTCCGAAGTGATTGGAGTTGCGCCCTGCCGGCGTGCCGCCGCCACCCACTTTGAAGGAGAATGCTCCGCGACTCGCCGGTCCACAGCACTTCCTGCCACCCTGTGCTCTCAAAGTGGGTGGTGGGGGTACAAGACCGGGGAATCAACGACGACGGCGGGCTGGCTGGGTGCGTCGGCGGGGCAACCGGGTGCCACGTCAGTCGCGGGGCATGACCTCTTTCACCACGAATTCGAATGCCGGGCTGACACGAAGGGAGGCACGCCATCCCACGCACCGCCAGACCGATTCACGGCCACCTACGGATCGAACCGGTATCCCATCCCCGCCTCTGTATGAAGGTGCCTGGGGGCCGCCGGATCACGCTCAAGCTTCCGGCGCAGTTGGGCGATATACACCCGAAGGTACTGCGTCTCCTTTGAATAGGCCTGGCCCCACACCTGGGTGAGGATCTGCTGCTGGCTGACCAGCTTGCCCTTGTTGCGGACCAACAACTCCAGGATGTTCCACTCGGTGGGCGTCAACCGGATTTCCGCACCGTCCTTGGTGATCTTCTTGCCGGCCAGGTCCACCAGGAAGTCGGGCGTCGCCAACATCGGCTGCTCCGGCTCGGTGACCAGCCGGCGGGAGGCGACCCGCAGGCGCGCAAGCAGCTCATCCAAACCGAAGGGCTTGGTGACATAGTCGTCCGCACCGGCGTCGAGCGCTTCAACTTTGTCTTCCGACGCGTGCCGGGCCGACAACACCACGATCGGCATGGCGCTCCACCCACGGATGCGGCGGATCACCTCCACACCATCCATATCCGGCAAACCGAGGTCCAGGACCACCAAGTCAACGCCGTTGCGGCTGACCGCGGTCAGGGCGTCGGCACCGGTTCCCACGGTGATGGCCTGGTAACCGTTGGCTTGGAGCGTGATCTGCATGGCCCGGGCGATCTGCGCCTCGTCCTCCACGATCAAGACCCGGGTCATGCCGCGTTCCCGCCGTGCCCGGTCCACAAAGGCAAGGTAACCACCATGGTCAGCCCGCCGCCCGGGGTGGCTTCGGCAACCAGGGTTCCGCCCATGGCCTCGGTGAAACCCTTCGCGACGGCAAGGCCCAGTCCGATCCCGCCCCCGCCGCCCGGCGAGGGTGAGTCGCCAAGCCGCTGAAAAGGCCGAAACATCTCCAGCACTTCGGCGTGCCCTACTCCAGACCCGTGGTCGATGACCCGCAGCTCGCCGGCCGGCCGGTCCCCCACCCTGATGCCGGCACCCGTGCGCGCGGTGATGATGACGTCCGAATCCGGAGCGTACTTCACGGCGTTCTCCGCGATATTGGCGACCACCCGTTCCAGCATCCCGGCGTCGGCCTGTACCGGCGGAAGGTTGGGCGGAAGTTCATTCCTGAGCCTGCCGACGGGGACGCCCCGCAGTGCCTCCGGCAACACCTGCGCCCACCCGACACCGGTCAGCAAGGGGTTGACCGCATCTGCGGTGATCCGGGACATGTCCAGCAGGTTGCCTACCAGGTGGTCCAAGCGGTCGGCATAGTTTTCGATGGTTTCCAGGAGTTCACGCTGGACTGCGGGAGGGAACGTGACGTCCTCCTGCCGCAGGCTGCCGACCGCCAGCTTGATGCCGGCCAGCGGAGTGCGGAGGTCGTGCGACACAGCGCGCAGGATGGAGGTGCGCATCTTGTTCCCTTCGGCCAGGCGTTGGTTGTCCCTGCGACTCCTGGCCAGCTGCTGCCGTTCCCGCACGGCCACCACCAAAGCGCCGAACGCGGCCAGCAGCCGCTGCTGTTGCGGCGTCAGCGGACCACCGCGCAGCAGCAGCGTGTAGTGGGGATCAACGACGGCGGCATGGTCGGCGGCGGCATGTGTCACCGGCGGTTGGACCCCGGCCCCGGCCAGGACCTGCCAACCGCGCTGTGCACCCGGAAGGCGCTCGCCGGTAGCCCCCAGAAGCGTCACGGCCTCCACCCCCAACGTGACCCGGACCTTTTCGAGGAATGATTCCAAGGTGTCATCGGAACTCAGGATGCGCAGTGCAAGTCCGCTCAGCGCGGTGGCCTCAGCACCGGACTGCGCCGCTTCCTGGGCCCGGCGCGTCGCAAGCCCCACTGCGAGCGCCACGCCACACGCCACTGCCAGGAAGACCACCAGGGTGAACAGGGTGGTCGGATCGGCGATGGACAGGGAGCCCACGGGTTCGGCCGAAAAGTAGTTCAGCAGGAAGCTGCCCAGCACGGCGGCCACCACCGCAGGCCACAGGCCACCTATCGCGGCAACTGCCACGGCGGCTGCCAGCTGGAAAAGCATGGTCACGGCGAAGTTCCGGAACCCGGTGACGGTGACCAGGATTTCGACGGCGGCCGGCAGCACCAGCGCCAGCACGAGGCCCGCCATGATCCGGCCACGCCCGATGCCACGCACCGTGGGGAGCCGCAGCAGGAGTCCGTGGGCGTCGTCGGGAAGGGCTTCCGGTGCTGGCATGGCTTTATCCTTGCACGTGGCCCGTGTGGGCAGTTCTCCCCACTCCGGCGCGACACCGGTGCCTGTGCGGCGCGCAAGGACTAGGCTTGCTTTCAGCATCCTCATCCGGCCAGGGCGCCGGACACTCCAACGGTCTATCCAGGGGGAAACGAATGGACCCGAAAGACGGCGCTGGCAACCCTGCCGGCGGCCCGGACAACAACGGCCGGGACAACAGCGGCTGGGACGCCGGCAGCACCGGCAGCAACACGCCCAAGCCACCGCCGTGGCAGGTCCCCAAGCCGGAGCTGCGGCCCGATATGGCCGGCTCTGGCCCCGTGCCACAGGCTCCGGAAGGCAAAGGCAAAGGCAAGCGCGGAGCCACGGCCAACGCCGCCCCACACCAGCCCGAACCAGGGAAACCGCTTCCGGTGGTGGACCCGTTCGCCAAGGAACGGGAACGCGAGGCAGCCCACGCAGAGGCCCGAAAGAAGCGCTCGCGGCGCCGCACCGTCGTCGTAGGCCTGGGTGTCACGGCACTGTTGGCCGGCACCATCACCGCAGTGGTGGCCAGCAACGAAGCTGAAGCCGATTACGCCCAGGTGTGTTTCAACGAGGAAACCGGGGAACGCGTTGACGATTCCCAGTGCAACAACAGCAGTTCTGCCGGCCGCAGTTCCGGCGTGTACGCGTGGTACTTCTACTCCCGCGGCGCCAGTGTGCCTGCTGTGGGCCAGAACCGAAGCTCCTACCCCAGCTACACCAAGACGGTCCCGCAGGGTGCCAAGACGTCCACGGGCTACAGCAGCAAGGGCGGCACGGTAAGCCGCGGCGGATTCGGCAGCAGTTCGAAAAGCGGCGGAAGCTCGGGAGGGTAGGCGTGCGTCGATTGACCTCCGCGCCCAGGCCGGACTGGAAACAGAAGATCGAAGAACAGGGCCTGGTTTTCTCCACCACCACCATGCCCGACGGCCGCAAAATCGAATACTGGAACGAATCGGCCTACTACGAATTCACCATGGACGAGGTGGAGACCCTCGAGAAGACTGCCGAGGACATGCATCTCATGTGCCTGGAGGCCGCCAAGTACCTGGCCACCGGCGCCATGGGCGACATTGGCATCGGACGGCAGGCCCTGGAGCTCGCTGCGGAGTCGCTGCAGGCCGGCGACATGGATGTCTACGGCCGCTTCGACTTCATCTACGACGGCAAGGGCGGGCCGGCCAAGATGCTGGAGTACAACGCCGACACCCCTACCGGCCTGATCGAAGCCTCGGTCGCACAATGGTTCTGGCTGCAGGACGTGTTCCCTGATAAGGACCAGTGGAACGGGATCCACGAAGCCCTGATCCGCCAGTGGCAGAAGCTCCAGTTCCGCACGGGCATGAGCACGCTGCACGTCGCCCACTCCGAGGCGGAAGAATCCGGCGAGGACTGGATGACCGCCGCCTACATGCGCGACGTCGCCAGCCAGGGCGGATGGACCACCATTGGCATCAACATGTCCGATATCGGCTGGGACCCCAACCTGAACAGGTTCGTGGACCTGGACAATTTCATGATCAGCACCATGTTCAAGCTCTACCCGTGGGAACTGATGATGAAGGAGCCCTTCGGGCACCGGCTCCTGACCCGCGCGCACAATCCGCGCTGGGTGGAACCGGCCTGGAAGATGCTGCTCTCCAACAAGGCCCTCCTGGCCGCCCTGTGGCACCTTTACCCCGGCCATGAAAACCTTCTGCCCGCCTATCTGGGCGACCCCGGTCCGCTGAAGGAATGGGTGGCCAAGCCGCTCCATGGCCGCGAGGGCGACAATATCCGCATCCACGCCCCGGGAATCGACATCTCGCAACCTGGCGGCTATGGCCGGGAGGGCTGGTGCTACCAGCAGTACCACTCCCTGCCGGACTACGACGGCAACCATCCCGTCCTGGGGCTGTGGGTGGTGGACGGCGAGTCCGTCGGCTGCGGCATCCGCGAATCAGACGGGCCCATCACGGACTACTTCTGCCGCTTCGTGCCCAACACGATCGACGCTCCGGCGCCGGCACAACCCACTTCGACCTCACCTTTTGGAGCCGTACTATGAGCACTGAAATTTCGACGCCGGGTGGTTCCCCGGGCGGCGACGGAACCGCCGTCGTTCCTTCCAAAGGCCTCCACGCCGGAATCCTGGACCTTGGCGACTCCGTCATGCTGGGCCTGGCGTCAACGGCGCCTGTCTATTCCTTGGCTGCCACGCTGGGCCTCATTGTTGCCGTCAACGGCAACTACACTCCCCTGATCCTCATCCTGGGCTTCATCCCGGTCCTCTTTATTGCGTACGCCTTCCGGGAACTCAACAGCGCCTTGCCGGACTGCGGCACCACGTTCATGTGGGCCAGGAAGGCCTTCGGTCCCTGGGCCGGCTGGCTCGGCGGCTGGGGCGTCGCCCTGGCAGGGATCGTGGTGCTCGCCAACCTGGCACAGATCGCCGGCAAATACCTTTGGCTGCTGGTCGGCGACGGCTCCCTGGCGGAGAACACCTGGCTGGTCACTGCCACCGGTGTACTGTTCATCGCCTTCATGACCTATGTGAATCATCGCGGGATCAGGCTGGGCGAGCATGTACAGCGGACCCTGACCTACATCCAGTACATCTCGCTGGGAATCTTCGCACTGGCGATCATCATCCGCATCGCGGGCGGTGCTCCGGAGGGACAGGCCTTCGACTTTGAGTGGTTCAACCCGGTGGGCGCTTTCGCGGACCCCAGTGCCGTGGTCCACGGCGTGCTGCTGGCGCTGTTCATCTACTGGGGTTGGGACACCTGCCTGGCCCTGAATGAAGAGACTGAGAACCCGGCCAAGACCCCGGGCCGCGGGGCCGTGATCTCGGCGTTCGTCCTGGTAGCGATCTACGTGTCTGTTGCCCTCCTGGTGATGATGTACGCAACGATCGGCACCGACGGCATCGGCCTCGGCAATGAGGCCAACCAGGACGATGTCTTCCTGGCCATGAAGGACGTCGTGCTGGGGCCTTGGGGCTGGCTGATCGTGGTGGCCGTGCTGGCTTCCGTCCTGTCCTCAACGCAGACCACCATCCTCCCGACGGCCAGGGGCACGCTGTCCATGGGAGTGCATGGAGCCCTTCCGCCCCGGTTCGGCAAGGTCCACGAGCGTTACATGACTCCCGGGTTCTCCACGCAGGTGATGGGCGCCGTTGCAGTGGTGTACTACGTGGCCATGAGCTTCCTCAGCGAAAACCTGCTGGCCGACTCCATCAGTGCCATCAGCTTGTTCATCGCCTTCTACTACGCACTGACCGGCTTCTCCTGCGTCTGGTACTTCCGTGCCACGCTCCGCGAATCCGCCCGCAACCTCTGGTTCCGCGGCATCCTTCCTTTCCTTGGTGCGCTGAGCCTTACGGTCGCGTTCTTCATCTCCGCCGTGGAAATGTGGGACCCGGCTTACGGCGACACGCAGATCTTCGGCATCGGCGGGGCCTTTGTCAGTGGTGTCCTGCTGCTGGCCCTGGGCGTGGTGCTGGCCGTGGTGTGCCGCTTCGCCCCCTCAACCAGGGACTACTTCACCGGCAAGCGCGCAGAGGCCGGGGTGGTCCGGGGCTAGGGTCGCTCCTGCGCCTAGGATGCTGGCATGAGCGATCCTTCCGATGTCCTTGCCCTCGACTCCCTTTTGAGCGCCGAAGAACTGGACACCAGGGAGCGGATCCGCGATTTCACCACCCAACGGATCAGGCCCAACATTGCCCGCTGGTACGAGGACGCCGTCTTCCCCCGGGAGATCGCACAGGAACTGGGTGAGCTGGGTGTCCTCGGCATGCAACTGGAGGGTTATGGCTGCCCGGGCCGGACCGCCGTCGAATATGGCCTGGCCGCCATGGAACTGGAAGCCGGCGACTCCGGCATCCGCACCTTTGTGTCGGTGCAGGGTTCCCTGGCCATGACCGCGATCCATTCCTGGGGCTCGGAGGAACAGAAGGAGCGCTGGCTGCCCCGGATGGCCGCGGGTGAGCTGATCGGCTGCTTCGCCCTGACAGAGCCCGCTGCGGGGTCCGATCCTTCGTCCATGACCACGTTCGCCCGCGAGTCGGACGGGGGCTGGGTTCTGGACGGTGCCAAGCGGTGGATCGGGTTGGCGTCGATGGCAGACGTCATGGTGGTGTGGGCGAAAACAGCCGAGGGCATCCGCGGCTTCCTGGTCCCGGCCGGGACAGCCGGGGTCACTGCCACCCCCATCGAACCGAAGCTCTCCATGCGCGCTTCCATCCAATGCGAGGTAACGTTCGACGCCGTTCGGCTGGGTCCGGAGTCCGTCCTCCCGGGTGCCAACGGACTCCGCGGGCCGTTCAC
This sequence comes from Paenarthrobacter sp. NCHU4564, assembly GCF_052156435.1. Taxonomy (NCBI): domain Bacteria; kingdom Bacillati; phylum Actinomycetota; class Actinomycetes; order Micrococcales; family Micrococcaceae; genus Paenarthrobacter; species Paenarthrobacter sp. NCHU4564. The sequence goes on along the minus strand of NZ_JBQLIS010000002.1, from coordinate 103,448 downwards.
GTGCCTTAACGAGGCCCGCTACGGCATTGCCTGGGGTGCCATGGGAGCAGCCCGCGACTCCTACGAGGCTGCCTTGGACTACGCCGGTGGCCGCATACAGTTCGACCGCCCGCTGGCCGGGTACCAACTGACGCAGGAAAAGTTGGTGAACATGCTGGTGGAACTGCAAAAGGGCACCATGCTGGCCCTCCACCTGGGCAGATTGAAGGACGCCGGCAAGCTGCGGCCCGAACAGATTTCCCTGGCCAAGCTGAACAACGTGCGCGAGGCCATCAAGATCGCCCGCGAAGCCCGGACCATCCTGGGTGGCAATGGGGTAACCCTGGAACATTCACCCCTGCGGCACGCCAACAACCTGGAATCCGTGCGGACGTACGAAGGCACCGATGAAGTGCACACCCTGATCCTGGGGCACCACATTACGGGCATCCCGGCCTTCCGCGGCTAAGTTTCCCGTTGCGGGGTCCACTGTGCGGGCTATTCGATGGCGTGTCCGCGCAAAGCGGGCCTGACAACGCAGTCAGCTAGCGCGGGACCACCACCAAGTCGAAGAAAGCGCGCAGGCTTTGCGCAACGTTCACGTCGTCCGGGGCCAGGAGCCATTGTGTCTGGACACCATCCCACAGACCCACCAAGGAGGTGGCAGCCTGTGCCGGATCCACTCCGGGGCGGAGCCTTCCCTCGGCCTGGAGCTCCTTGAACCGCCTCGTGTAGCTCCGCCGAAGCCGGGCGAAACGGTCGGTGAAGTACTCCCTGCCAGGGTGCCCTTCGGTCAGGGACTCAGCGCACAGCACCGTGTACAGCTCAATCACCCCGGGGATGTTCTCGTTGTACTCGGCGGTTCCAAAGACCACCTCGGCAAAGCCCTCCGCCATATCGGCCGGGTTGGCGGCCTCGGTAATTTCGTCACGCCGGGCAAGCACTGCCATCAGGAGCTCGCTCTTGGAGGGGAAATAGTGCAGGAGGCTGGTTTGGCTCATGCCGGCGTGGTCGGCGACGTCCTGAAGTGAACCTCCACGGTAGCCCCGGGCAGCAAAAACCGCGTGGGCAGCATCCAAAATGGTGCGTCGCCGCTCCTCGGACTTGGCGTAGGGACCACGCTTCCCGGAGCGCGCACTGTCCTTTGTGGTCATGGCTAGCCAGTGTACAGGCGGAGTTCGCGGCATCACATAAAATTCGAGTAGTCACTCGAATTTTATGTTACCGTGATCACATTCGGCCGCCGGCGGACGTTCGTCAGTGGCCTCTGCAACCGACACAACGAGGTGAAGGCACATGACCGCTCTCACGCGAAGACAACTCCTTGGTGCTGGATTGGGTACCGCCGCAATGGGCGTCCTTTCAGGGTGCGCCACGCCGGGCACCCAGTCAGTCAACGCGGCCCCCACTCTTGCTCCTGCACAGGGCCCCGTGAGGCTTACCTACTGGGCCTGGCTCAAGGACTTCCAGAATGTCGCCGACCTTTGGAATGCACAGCACCCTGATATCCAGGTCGACGTAGTGTGGATTCCAGGCGGCAACTCCGGCGGATACCAGAAGCTCTACTCGGCCCTGGCTGCCGGGGGCGGCCCCGACCTCGCGCAAGTGGAAATGCGTTCCATCCCCGAGTTCCTCCTCGTCAACGGACTGGTGGACCTGTCCCGCTACGGGGCCAATGACCACGCCCATCTCTATGACGAGACACTGTGGAAGCAGGTCAGCTACGCCGGAGGCGTCTACGGCATTCCGCAGGATTCAGGCCCGATGGGGATGTTCTACCAACCCGCGGTCCTCGAATCAGTGGGCGGGACGACCCCCGCCACGTGGGACGAGTGGGCCGGCCTGGGCAAGGAACTCCGTTCCAGGGATGTCTACCTGGACTGCTTCCCCATCAGCGATGCCTCACCGTTTGCTTCCTATGCATCCCAGGCCGGCGCGGTGTGGCTACGCCCGGAATCCGACGGCTGGGTCATTAACATGACCGACGACGCCACGCTCAACACGGCCCGGTTTTTCGATCAAGCCATCGACCAGGACATCGTCAATACTGCCTACGGAGCCTTTTCCCCCGCATGGTTTGCCGCCGCAGCCAAGGGTGGCATTGCCTCCACCATCACGGGCAGTTGGGGTGACGCCCTGGTCCAGGGTGTCAGCGGCTCCGAAGGTAAATGGCGCGTTGCTCCCATGCCCACGTGGGACGGCAGCGGGTTCGGGTCCAGCTATCTGGGAGGTTCCACCGCCGCAGTGCTGGCCAACAGCAAGCACCCCAAAGAGGCACTCGAGTTCGCCGTCTGGCTCACCACCTCCACGGAAGGGATCGATGCCGAGATCAAGCACAGCGGCATCGGCTGGTCGCCCAACCCCGGTTTCATCGGCACTGAGCGGAAGCAACCGTCCACCTTCTTCAGTGGCCAACGCTACAACGAGGAAGTGTTTGTTCCAGCCACGGGCCAACAAAACACGGACTGGTCCTGGTGGCCGGTCACCCAGCAGTCGTTCAACATCCTCAGTGACGGTTTCCGGAAGAAGGCATTCGGGACCAGCTTGGTGGACTCAGTGGTGAAGTCCGAGCAGCAGATCATGGAGGTCTTCAAGAACAAAGGCCTGAGCATCCGGAAGGAAACGTCATGACCACCGTCCGCACCGTTCCAGTCAGCCAACGCTCCGGACCAGCACCATCCCGCAGTAAGCGAACCGGAGCCACCACCCGGGCACCCTGGCTTCTGCTTGCGCCGTTCCTGGCATTGTTCGCCCTTACGTTTATCCTGCCCATCATCGCCGCCGTTGGTTCCAGCTTCACCAAGGTCACCCGCCAAGGCCTCTTCGGCGAAGCCGGCGTTACCAGCGAATTCGCGGGATTCGGCAACTACGCATTGGCACTGGGCGACGGAGGTTTTGTGGCCTCCATAGGACGCATGCTGCTCTTTGGCGTCGTTCAGGTTCCTGTGATGATCATTTTCTGCACCGTCCTGGCCTTGCTCCTGGAATCAGCTTCGGCACGATGGCCGGGGTTCTTCCGCGCCGCCTATTTCCTTCCCTACGGGGTGCCAGGTGTGATCGCCACCATCCTCTGGTCCTTCCTCTATGTGCCCGGACTCAGCCCCTTGTTTGATGTAGCCAAGATCGTGGGCCTGACTCCTGACTTCCTGGGTGCCAACAGCGTGCTCTGGTCAGTGGCCAACATCGTGACGTGGAGCTACACCGGCTACAACATGCTGATTATCGTCGCCCAGTTGAAGGCCATTCCGGGGGAACTCTACGAGGCCGCGAAAGTGGACGGCGCCTCGACGTGGCGGGTTGCCCGGAGCATCCAGCTTCCCCTGATCCGTCCCGCGTTGGTCCTCACCACGGTTTTCTCGATCATCGGCACGCTCCAACTGTTCGCCGAAGCCCAGGTGTTGAAAACGGTAGCTCCTGCCATCGACAGCCAGTACACCCCGAACCTCAGCGCCTACACCACGGCCTTTGCCTACAACGATTACAACGTCGCCGCTGCCCAGTCGGTCATCATCGCCGTCGCGGCATTTGTTTTGTCCTTCGCCTTCCTCGCATTCACGAACAGGAAGTCCTCATGACCACAACAGCCACCAAACCGACGTCGAACATCCCGTCACCAGACGGCAAGCCCGCCATGGGAGCGGACCGCGCGGCAGGGCGGCGCCGCTCATCCACCATCATCGTCACCGCGATCCTGGTGATCGTGGCACTGTACTTCCTGATCCCCGTGTACTGGGTCTTCGTCGCCTCAACAAAGTCCACCGCGGATCTCTTCTCTACCAACGGTTTCTGGTTCGCATCCACGTTTTCCTTGGGCGAGAACATCGCCAAGGTGGTCAGCTACGACAATGGGATCTTTGGCCGCTGGTTCCTGAACTCGGCCATCTACGCGGGCGTTGGCGCACTGCTCGCCACATACTTCGCCGCGGCCGGCGGGTACGCGCTGGCCAAGTACCGGTTCCGCGGACGGAACCTGGTGTTCGGCACCATCCTCGGCGGAGTCCTGGTTCCCGGCACGGCCACGGCGCTGCCCCTGTTCCTCCTGTTCAGCCAGATGGGACTCGCCAACACCTACTGGAGCGTCCTGCTTCCATCCCTTGTCTCGCCTTTCGGCCTGTTCCTCTGCAGGATCTACGCGGAAGCCACCGTGGATACAGCCCTGATCGAGGCGGCACGGATCGACGGCGCAGGGGAACTCAGGATCTTCCACACCATCGGGCTTAAGGTACTCACGCCTGCCCTCGTCACGGTCTTTCTCTTCCAACTTGTAGGCATCTGGAACAACTACTTCCTGCCGCTGGTCATGTTGTCCGACTCCGAGCTCTACCCCATCACACTCGGTCTCAACAACTGGCTTAGCCAGGTTGACCGCTTGCCCGAATTCTATGAACTCACCACCGGCGGAGTGTTGCTGTCCATCATTCCGCTCAGTATCGCAATGGTCGTCCTGCAACGCTTCTGGCGCGGCGGACTGACAGAAGGAGCCGTTAAGTAATGCCATTGTCCCCAGAACACCAGCACGTTTCCTACCTCACGGATCCCGGCCCCGGATCCGGAAACAGGATGCCCGCGCGCTCGTGGCTGCACAGTGATGCCCCGGCACTCTCCCTTAATGGTGAGTGGCGTTTCAGGCTTCTGCCGGCTGATCCCGGCACGGCGGGCGGACGTGGAGTCCTTCCCGCGGGAGAAGCAACCGAAGGAGTCTCGGAGGAAGCCCTGGATGACTCAGGATGGGACCAGATGCCGGTTCCCGCCCACTGGGTCCTGGAGGGCAGTGGCCGTTATGGACGCCCGATCTACACCAATGTCCAGTTCCCTTTCCCTCTTTATGCGCCGCACGTCCCGGACCACAATCCGACCGGCGACTACCGCCGGACTTTCGAGGTACCGGCGGAGTGGAGTGAAGTCGGGAAAATCCTTCTGCGCTTTGACGGCGTGGAATCCCGGTACAAGGTGTGGCTCAACGGGAGCCTGATCGGCGTAGGCACGGGAAGCCGCCTCGCCCAGGAATTCGATGTCACCGAAGCCGTACGGCCCGGCAGGAACCTGATTGCCGTCAGGGTCCACCAATGGTCCGCATCCAGCTATGTGGAGGATCAGGACCAGTGGTGGATGCCGGGCATTTTCCGGGACGTCACCCTTCTGGCCAGGCCCCTCGGCGGAATTGACGACGTCTGGCTCCGCACCGCATTCACCAATGCAGGAGCAGGAACCATCGATCCTGAGATCGTGGCCTCCCCCGCCGCCTTCCCCATCAGGCTCAGCGTGCCGGAACTGGACGTCGACGTCGTCTGGAACTCGCCTGCCGACGTCGCCCCTGTGGCGATCACCGCCGTCGAACCTTGGTCCGCAGAAGTTCCGCGCCTGTACAACGCCACTGTGGCCAGCGAAAGCGAGACCATATCGCTGCGCCTCGGTTTCCGCAGCGTGGAGATCCGGGGAGACCAGTTCCTGGTGAACGGCCGGCGCGTAGTGTTCCACGGAGTTAACCGGCATGAGACACACCCGGACCGGGGCCGCGTGTTCAACGAAGACTTTGCACGCGAGGATCTGGCCTTGATGAAGCAGTTCAACGTCAACGCCATCCGAACCAGCCACTACCCGCCCCACCCACGCTTGCTGGACATCGCCGATGAGCTGGGCTTCTGGGTGATTCTGGAATGCGACCTCGAAACCCATGGTTTCGAGGCGCACGGCTGGGTTGGCAATCCCAGCGACGATCCCGCTTGGCGTGAGGCCCTGCTGGATCGGATGGAACGGACGGTGGAACGGGACAAGAACCACCCGTCGATCGTCATGTGGTCCCTGGGCAACGAGTCCGGAACAGGATCAAACCTTGCTGCCATGTCCGCCTGGACGCATGCCCGCGACTCCGGGCGACCGGTCCATTACGAAGGCGACTACACGGGCGCCTATACCGATGTGTATTCGCGCATGTACTCCTCCGTCCCGGAGACCGAATCGATTGGCCGCGACGACTCCGGCTCACTCCTGCTGGGTTGCTCCGCCGCGGAGTCGGCCCGCCAGCGGACCAAGCCGTTCATCCTGTGCGAATACATCCACGCCATGGGCAACGGTCCGGGCGCCATCGACCAGTACGAGGACCTCGTGGACCGCTACCCCCGCCTGCACGGTGGGTTCGTTTGGGAGTGGCGGGATCACGGCATCCGTACCACCACCTTGGATGGCACGGAGTTCTTCGCCTATGGCGGCGACTTTGGCGAGGTGGTGCACGACGGGAACTTCGTGATGGACGGCATGGTCCTGTCCGACTCCACACCAAGCCCTGGACTCTTTGAGTACAAGCAGGTTGTCTCGCCGTTCCGTTTGGGTTTTGGACCGGAAACGCCCGACGGCGGCACAGGCCGGTTCGTGTCCGTCGCCAACCTGCGGCACACGGCGGATGCATCGGATATTGTGCTGCGCTGGCGTACCGAGGTGGACGGGGTGGTAAACGCTTCCGGCGAACTGGACGTGCTCACGGAAGCGGGAACGCCGCTGGCTGCCGGCGATGCGGCGCGGATCGCGATGCCGGCGTTCGCGCCCGTGGCCTCTGCCGAATACTGGCTGACGGTGGAGGCCGTCCTTCGAAAGGACACAGCGTGGGCAGAAGCCGGGCACGTTATCAGCGCCGCGCAATTGGAACTGACCGAGACAGGTCCGCGCCAGGCAATACCCCGCCCTCTTGTTCTGCCTTCGCGGCCTGATGGCGGGGCGCCGACGACGTTGACCTTGGGACCCGCTGCTTTCCAGGACGGCCGTCTGGTCTCGCTGGCCGGCTTGCCGGTGACCGGGCCGCGCCTCGAACTGTGGCGGGCACCGACCGACAACGACGCCGGTGCAGGGAGGGGCAGCTACGACACCGCCGATCCATGGCTGAACAACGGGAACGGGGTGCCTGCCCCGGCCCTGGCAGAGCAATGGCGCCAAGCTGGACTCGACCGCTTGACTGCGCGTGTAGAGGACGTCGTTTCCAGCGGTGACGGCCTGCGTGTCCGTACGCGCTATGCCGCCGCGAACAGCTCACACTGGGTCTCCGTGACCGAAGAGTGGCAAGTATCCGGCGGCGAGCTCTGGCTGCGCGTTGACGTCATCCCCGGATCCCGCTGGGACATGGTCTGGCCCAGGGTGGGCATCCGTTTGGACTTGCCCGGTTCGGTTGACGGGGTCTCGTGGTTTGGTACGGGACCGCGCGAGTCCTACCCGGACAGCCGCCGTTCCGCCCTGGTAGGCCGGTACTCGGCAGGAATTGAGGAGTTGTCCGTTCCTTACTCCAAACCCCAGGAAACCGGACACCGGAGCGATGTACGGTCACTGGACCTGCAAAATTCCGGCCATCCTTGGTTGCGGTTCGACGCTGTCCCTGATTCCCGCGGCCGCCTGCCGGGATTTACCCTGGCAGGGCACACAGCCCAGGAAATGGCCGGCGCGGATCACCCCCACGAACTGCCGCCAAGCCAAGGCAGCTACCTGTACCTCGACGCCGCTCAGCATGGACTGGGTTCGAGGGCCTGCGGGCCGGATGTCTGGCCTGACTTTGCGTTGCGGCCCGAGGCCAGGAATCTGACGTTCAAGATCACGGACGTGGGCTAGTACACCCGTTGTGGGGCCCGCTCTACGCGTTTCCAGGCCGGAATAGCGCGCGGAACGGGCCCCACAACACGGTCAGGGAACAGCCACCGGCTCCTTGCGTGCGGCGTCCTTGCGGATGGTGGCACTGATGACGGCGGCCACGGTGCACATGGCTGCCGCACCAAGCCAGGCGTAGTTGTAGTGCCCCGTGGCGTCGCGGATGAATCCGGCCAGGAGAGCCGCCACGGCTGCTCCGAGCTGGTGGGCCGCGAACACCCAACCAAACACCACGGAACCATCTGCACCGAAGACGGAGCGGCAGATGGCCGCCGTGGGCGGGACGGTGGCAACCCAGTCCAGGCCATAGACCACCACGAAGATGATCATGCTTGGCTCCACCGTGGAGCCCAGCAGCAAGGGCAGCACCAGCAGCCCGATGCCACGGAATTGGTAGTAGATGGCCAGCAGCACCTTCGGGTTGAACCGGTCCGTCAGCCAACCGGAGGCGATGGTGCCCACGATATCGAAGATCCCCACCACGGCCAGCAGCCCGGCAGCAGTAGTTTCCGGCATGCCATGATCGTGCGCCGACGGTATGAAGTGCGTTCCGATCAGTCCGTTGGTGGTGGCACCGCAGATTGCGAAACCGGCGGCGAGCCCCCAGAACGTCCGTACCCTGCTGGCCCTTTTCAGGACCTGGAGTGCCCGCACCGCAGCGTTGACTGGCTTGCCGCCCGGCGTCGTGCTTTCCTCCGGGGCGGCCACCTCCGTTGGCGCTTCGGCACCGTATGGAAGGACCCCGACGTCGGCAGGTGAGTTGCGCAGCCAGCGCAGCACCAGCGGAACAACGGCAAGCGCGCCGGCGGCGATGAGGAGTGATGCACCCCGCCAACCGGGGTTTTCGGCGAGCGCCGCGATGAAGGGCAGGAAGACGAGCTGCCCTGCTGCGCTTCCGGCGGTGAGGATGCCGATCACCAGGCCGCGGCTCTTGGCGAACCAGGTGTTGGCGATGGTAGCGGCGAACACCAGGGCCATGGATCCCGTTCCCAGTCCAATGAGCAGACCCCAGGTGAACAGGATCTGCCAGGACTGGTTCACGAAGACGGTGAGTGCGGAGCCCAGCCCGATCAGGCACAGCGCCAGTGCCGTGACCTTCCGGATCCCGAACCGCTCCATGAGGGCCGCCGCGAAGGGAGCCGTCAGGCCGAAGAGCACCAGGTTGATGCTGACCGCCAGTGACAGGACGGTGGTTGACCATCCGAATTCCTCGCGCAGCGGGACCATAAGCACCCCCGGAGCGGCACGGAATCCCGCTGCTCCCACCAGGGCCAGGAATGCGACGGCGGCTACGATCCATGCGGGGTGGAGGCGGCGTGCGGGCTTCTTCCCGTCCGGAGTGGCCCCGGCGTCGGAGGTGCGGGTTGTCTTTGACGCGGTCATGCGGGCATCTCCGTTTGCTGTGATGTGGTGGCCGGTCCGCCTGGTGGTGCGACCGCCAGTTGGATGGGGTGCCCGCTCCTGAGGCTGTGCCAGCTGGTATTGGCTGCCGTAAGGGGTGTCCCGCAGTGCGTGCAGGTATCGGCGGATGACGTTGGCTGTCCGCAGTCGGTGTGGATGACGCGCATATGGGAAACGTCGTTGGGTGCATCCAGGTGCTTCTCGGCCCAGATGATGATGGCATTGAGCACGGGGAGCGCGTCTTCACCCTTGCGGGTCAGTACGTATTCGTGCCGGGTCCTGCCGCCATCCTGGTAGGGACGCTTGGCCAGCAGCCCAGCCTCCACGAGCCAGCCGAGCCGCTTGCTTAAGACGTTGTCGGCCACATCGAGCCGCTTCTTGATGGTGTCATAGCGGCCATTCCCGAAGAAGATTTCCCGGAGGACCAGGCTGCCCCAGGGATCACCAAGGACATCAAGTCCACGGGCAAGGCTGCAGGTCCTGGCAGACCAGTCCGAACGCAAAGGCATGATGTGAACGTACCTGACTTCTTTGAAGAAAGCCAGAGCGCCCCCGCGGGCGCGACACACCCCCTTGGTTTGCCCCGGTTTCACTCGTGGTTCACCAGGCTCTCCTACGCTGGCTTGGTCAACTCTGACCACGAAAGGCGTTAGTTAATGTCCTTGAAGTTCCCTGATCTGGTTAATCGTTCAACCGACGGCTCGCTTTCCCGGCGCGGCTTCCTCGGCACCGCCGCCGCGGCCACCGCCCTGGCGGCCACCGGCTCCCTGCTGCCTCCTTCGGTCCAGGCAGCGATGGCCAAGCCGGTACCGCCGGGAGACCTCCAGTCCATCAAGCACGTGATCATCCTCATGCAGGAAAACCGGTCCTTCGACCACTATTTCGGCTCCCTGCGCGGCGTCCGGGGCTACGGGGACAAAGCTGTAACCCGGCTGCCGGGTGGGACCTCCATGTTCGAGCAGCCCCGGGCCACGGGCGGCACGGTGCTGCCTTTCTCGCTGCGGAAGGCAGCCGAACTGGCCGGCCGTCCCGGCTCGGACATTCAATACCTGGGTGACCTCGACCATTCGTTCTCCGGAACAACGGCAGCCTGGAACAACGGATGGTGCGACCGGTGGATTCCGACCAAGAGCGCGTCCACCATGACGTTCTACGAGCGGGCCGACATCCCCCTGCAGTACGAACTCGCCGACACCTTCACCATCTGCGACGCGTACCACTGCTCGGTCAACGGTTCCACCAACCCCAACCGGAATTACCTCTGGAGCGGCACCACCGGAACCGAACCGGGCAGCACCAAACGTGCCGTCACCAACGCGGCCTACGGTTACACCCACGGCGGCTATGACTGGACCACCTACCCCGAACGCCTTGAACAAGCCGGCATTCCCTGGAGGATCTACCAGGACTGGGACAACTTCACGGACAACGCCGTGGAATACTTCCAGACATTCAAGGCGATCGGCCGCAAGATCCTGGCGTCCGTGGAAGGAAACCTGCGGACCACCGAAGAGTTCTACGACAAGCTCGCCGGCAGGACCGCCGCAGAGCAGGACCGCCTGCTGGCCCAACTGCAAGAAGGCCGGGCGACGCTGAGCGAAGCAGAGAAGGCACTCTTCGACAAAGCGATGTGGCGCGGGCGCCCTGACACCTTGTTGGAACGCCTCAGTGCCGACATCGCCGGCGGCACTCTTCCCCGCGTCAGCTGGCTGGTTCCCTCCGCGGCCGACTCGGAACACCCCGGCGCCTCCACACCAGTGGGCAGCGCCAACTTCGTCTACCGGCTGCTGGACACCGTGGCGAGCAACCAGGAGACGTGGGACAGCACCGCGATCTTCCTGAACTTCGATGAGAACGACGGCTACTTCGACCACGTTCCCCCACCTGTCCAGCCGCGGCCCGCCTCCGGTGAGGACACCGAGTGGACCACGGGCCAGCCCATCGGCCTGGGGCCCCGAGTGCCCATGACCGTGGTTTCACCGTGGACGATCGGTGGCTACGTGAGCTCCGAGGTGTTCGACCACACGTCCGTGCTGCGCTTTTTGGAGCGCTGGACCGGAGTGGAGGAACCCAACATCTCGCCGTGGCGCCGCGAGGTCTGCGGGGATTTGACGGGGGTCTTCAACTTCCAGTCCCCCGGCACTCCTCCCGTGCTTGACCAGCCCGGCCCGGTACCGGCGAAGATCAGCCGCTGGCGACCCAATCCACCAGCCGTCCAGGTGGCTCCGATCCAGGAGGCGGGGAGCCGGCCGGCGCGGCCTCTTCCCTACCGTCCCAGGGTGTCCGCCGCGGTCCGGCCTGCGGGGATCACGTTGGCGTTGGCCAATGACGGCCGGCGCTCCGCGCACTTCACTGTCTACGGCTACGCGGGCGAAGTCACCGAACCCCGCCACGTGGATGTCCTCGGCACCCACAGCGTGGACCTGCCCGCTCCCGGCGGCGGCTTTGACGTGGTGGTCACAGGCCCCAACCGCTACCAGTACGAGCTGAAGGGCTCGACGGCGGGTGCCGCGTCCGGCGTCGACGTTCGCCTTAACGGCTTCCGCGGCGGCAAGGCCGTGGAGCTGGAAGTCCGCAACACCGGCACGGCAACCGTCACCGTGCGTCTGGAAGCGCTGCAGTACGGGGACCGTTCCGAATCCGTGCGGCTCAAGCCGGGCCAAGTCAGGAAGATCGGCTGGGAGACCATCCAGGGCTGGTACGACGTGGAGGTCACGAGCCCTGACGACGCATCCTTCCGGCGGCGCCTGACCGGCCGTGAAGAAGATGGCCGGGAGGGTATTTCAGGCTAGGCCGTAGTGCGGGGTGCGGCGTCTGCGCCAGGTGCGGCTCCGGGGCTGGTCCGGCCCTCCCCGGGGTCGCTGGACCGGGCCGCCGCACCCTGCCTCAGCACGGCCCGTGACGGCCGATAGGCAAGCGCCCAGTAAGCCAGCATGGCCAACGCGCACACCACGCCAAGGCTGGACACCATCAGCTGCCACTGGGTCTGCGGATCCTTGCCCCATTCGGCAGCTCCCGCCCAGACGGCCAGGTTCTTGGGGGTCATGTAGAACGCAATGGTGGAGGCCACCACAATGATCCAGCCAGCCAGACGCATGCGTCCGCTGCGGGTGGGAACGCGGTGCATGGCGAAGGCCATGCTCGGCAGGGCAACAGCCACCCACACCCAGTGGTGCGACCACGAAACCGGGCTGATCAGCAGCATGAGGATCGCCGTTGCGGACACGGCAACGAAGTTCTCCTCGGCATCGACCGCCCACTTGATGATCAGGGCGGTCAGGACGGCCAGTCCCACTGAGCCTGCGAGCCAGACGAGGTTGGTGATCGTCGAATCGGGCATTCCGAAGTGCAGCAGCAAACCCTTCAGCGAGAGGTTGTCAACGTAGGCCGGCCCACCGATCCGTCCAGTGTCCGGAAGGATCCGGGTCCAGAACATGAGCGACGTTTGGGGCAGCGCTGCCCAGGCCGCGGCAATGGAGCCGAAGAACCCTGCTGCCATCCATGCGAGCGCTTTGAAGTCCTTGCGCACCAGGAAATAGAGCCCGAAGGCCAGGGGCGTGAGCTTGATGCCTGCAGCCAGGCCGATCAGGAGTCCGGCGGGCCAGCGGATCTGTCCTGCCCGCACTTTGCCGTAGAGCGCGAAGTCGGCCAGGATCACGCCCATCAGGATGATGTTGATCTGTCCAAAGACGAAGGTGTCACGCCATGGGCCCAGCAACAGGATGGCACCGGTGCCCAGTAACGCAGTGGTCCTGAAACGGTAGTCGGCAAACGCCGCCCGCCATTCCACATGGCCGAAGTAGTGCCTGGCCAGCCAGGCAGCGACCACGGCAGCTCCCACCAGGGCAGCGATGATGAAGACCAGGCTGCCCGCGAAGAAGCCCATCGCGGCGAGGCCTGAGAAAAGCAGGGCTGCGAACGGCGGATACGTGAACGGCAAGCCGTCGCGGACCGCGTAAAGGTCGCCGCCTTCCAGGATTTTGGTCCCACCGTAGTGGTAGACCTCGTAGTCATACAGGGCCGGCTGGTAATCCGTGTAGAGGAACCAGACCGCGACGGCGAGGGTGAACAGGGCAGCAAGGGTCAGCGTCCAGCCGCGCTTGGCGGTGGACGCTGCCGTTTGTACAGGAGAAGACACGGTGTCAGCCGTTGCTGATCTTGGCGAAGGCCTGTTCGAGGTCGGCAATCAGGTCCTCGGCATCCTCGATGCCGCAGGACAGCCGCAGCAGGTTCTCCGGAACCGCCAGCTCCGTGCCCTTCACGGAGGCATGGGTCATCTCGGACGGGTAGTTCATGAGGGATTCGATCCCGCCCAGGGACTCTGCCAGCGTAAAGACGGAGGTCGACTCGGCAACCGTGCGTGCCGCTGCCTCACCGCCCTTGAACTGTACAGACACCATGCCGCCGAACTTCTTCATCTGCCGGGCAGCCAGGTCATGGCCCGGGTGGTCGGGAAGTCCCGGGTACAGGACAGCTTCCACTTCCGGGCGCTGCAGCAGCCACTCGGCAACCGCCTGGCCGTTCTCGCTGTGACGGTCCATGCGTACGCCCAGGGTCTTGAGGCCACGGGTGGTCAGGAAGGCGTCCATGGGCCCGGACACAGCGCCAACGGCGAACTGGATAAAGCCGATCTTTTCGGCCAGTTCAGCATCCTTGACCACGATCGCTCCCCCCACCACGTCGGAGTGTCCACCGATGTACTTGGTGGTCGAGTGGACCACCACATCGGCACCCAGGGTGAGCGGGGTCTGCAGGTAGGGGGACGCAAAGGTGTTGTCGACCACCAGGAGGGCACCGGCGTCGTGGGCTACCTGGGCGAGCGCCGCGATGTCGGTGATCTTCATCAGCGGGTTGGAGGGCGTCTCTACCCACACGATGCGCGTGTTGTTGGCGGCGACAGCACGTGCCACGGCGTCAAGGTCGGCCATGTCCACCGGCGTGTTTCCTACGCCCCAGTCACCCAGGACACGGTTGATCAGGCGGTATGTTCCGCCGTAGGCATCGTTGCCGAGGACGATGTGGTCTCCCGGGCGGGCCACCGCACGGATCAGGGAGTCCTCGGCGGCGAGGCCGGAGCCAAAGGAGAACGCGGCGGTGCCACCTTCCAGCGCGGCAAGCTGTTCCTGCAGCGAATCGCGGGTGGGGTTGCCGCCGCGGCCGTACTCGTAGCCGGAGCGGAGGCCGCCGATGCCGTCCTGGGCGTAGGTGGTGCTGAAGTGCAGGGGCGGAACGACCGCGCCGGTCCGTGGCTCGAAGGCCTGGCCGGCATGGACGGCCCGGGTGTTGAAACCGGCGTTGTTGGGTGCAGACATGGAAGCTCCTTTGTCAGTTGCTCAGGTAGGCAAGAAGGTCATGCCGCGTCAGGATGCCCACGGGGGCACCAACGAACGTGACCATGACGGTATCGACGTCGGACAACAGCTCGCGGGCAGCCGATATGGTCTCCAGCGATCCGATCACGGGGAGCTTGTCCCCCATGTGCTCGGCGATCTTGTCCGTGAGCTTGGCTTCGCCCCGGAACAGCTTGCTGGTCAGGCTGCGCTCGTCCACTGCACCAAGGACCTCACCCATCACCACCGGCGGTTCCTGGGACAGGACGGGGATGTGGGAGACGCCGAACTCGTTCATGATGTTGATGACATCGCGCACGGACTCGTTCGGGTGGATGTGGACCAGGTCTGGAAGCTCACCGGTCTTGGACTTGAGGACCTCGCCCACGGACACTTCTTCCCCTCCTGAGAGGAAGCCGTAGGAGCGCATCCATTGGTCGTTGAAGATCTTGGCCAGGTAGCCCCGGCCGGAATCGGGCAGGATCACCACCACGACGGCTGACTCATCCAGCTCCTGCGCGGCCTTCAGCGCAGCGACCACTGCCATGCCGGACGAACCACCCACCAGGAGGCCTTCCTCGCGGGCAAGGCGGCGTGTCATGGCGAAGGAGTCGGCGTCCGAAACGGCAATGACGTGGTCTGCCACCGTGGGATCGTAGTTGGCGGGCCACATGTCCTCGCCGACGCCCTCCACAAAGTAGGGCCGCCCGGTGCCGCCGGAGTAGACCGAACCTTCCGGGTCGGCGCCAATGACCTTGACCCGTCCGCCGTCGGACTCGGGACGCTCCGCCGAGACCTGCTTCAGGAAGCGGCCCGTGCCGGTGATGGTGCCGCCGGTTCCGGCGCCGATCACCACATGGGTTACCTTACCGTCCGTGTCGCGCCAGATCTCCGGCCCGGTTGACTCAAAGTGGCTGCCCGGTGCGGCCGGGTTGGAGAACTGGTCCGGTTTGAAGGCGCCCGGAATCTCCTTGACCAGGCGGTCGGACACGCCGTAGTAGCTGTGCGGGCTGTCCGGTGCCACGGCGGTGGGGGTCACCACGACTTCCGCTCCGTAGGCTTCCAGGACGGCGCGCTTGTCTTCGCCCACCTTGTCCGGCACCACGAATACGCACTTGTAGCCCTTCTGCTGCGCCACGAGCGCCAGGCCAACACCCGTGTTGCCGGAGGTAGGTTCCACGATGGTTCCGCCGGGCTTGAGCCGCCCGTCCTTCTCGGCCGCTTCGATCATTTTCACGGCGATGCGGTCCTTGATGGAGCCGCCGGGGTTCACGTATTCGAGCTTGACCAGGACGGTGGCCTTGATGCCTGCAGTAACGTGGTTGAGCTTGATGAGCGGCGTATTGCCTATGAGGTCCAACACGGACTGGGCGTACTTCATAGGTACAAAGTTACCGCCTGCCTGCTGCTCCCCCGGACCGGCGGTCACCGGGAGTCAACCTCAGCTTCCCGCGGAAGAGTCTGTCTGCCGCACGCCCAGGATGTTGCCTTCGGTGTCCTTGAAGTACGCGTACCAGCCCATGCCCGGTACGGCATCCTTGCCCTGCACTACCGATCCACCGGCCGATTCAACCTGGGCCAGGGCAGCGTCGACGTCCTCCACGTCCAGCGTGAGGATCGGCGTTTTCAGGTTGTCCGTGCGGGGGAACAACGCGCCGTTGATGGCTCCTGGCTGTTTGGGTGCGCCTGTTTGTTCATCGGAATCGGTGGTGATGGCGATCGTATAGTCCATGCCCTGCATCGGGCTGAGGTTCCAGTCGAAGACGCTCTTGTAGAAGCTGTTGGCCCGGTCGGTGTCCTCGGTGGGGATTTCAAAGTGCACAATTCCAGCCATGGTTCCGCGCTCCTGGTTTTGGTTTGGGGCGCGGCCCACCCGCGCCACATCTGGGAGTCTAGACCCGCGCAATTTATTCCGTAAGGCTTAGCGTGGCTCGGATTGTCGGTGGTGCGTGGGACCATTAAGTACATGACCATCGCAGAAGCCCCGCCCCTTGTTGCGGCCGCGGCAGATGCTTCTGTGCGGTGGCATCCCGGCGCAGCGTTCCGGCTGGACCAGACCCTCTTTCCCTTGATGCGCGGCAACGGCGATCCGTCGTTCGCTGCCCACCCAAACGGCTTTTGGCTGGCGTTCACCACGCCCGCGGGGCCCGCCACCTTGCGGCTCTCCGGTGGTGGTGCCGGCAACGTTTCCTTCGTGGATGCCCAGGCCTGGGGTCCCGGCGCAGGGGACGCCGTGGCAGGGGTGCCCCGGCTTTTGGGCGCGGCTGACGATTGGTCCGCCTTTGACGAGCCCGCTTTCCACCACACCCTCCCGCGGCTGGTGCGGGAAGCACGACGCCGGAACCTGGCTGTGCGGCTGCCTTCCACCGGCCGGGTGGTTGACTCCCTGGTGCCCACCATCCTGGAGCAGAAGGTCACCACACTGGAGGCCCGGCGTGGTTACCGGTACCTGATGTACCGCTACGGAACCGCAGCTCCCGGCCCGGCGGCTCCACGAGGACTGCTCGTGCCACCCACTGCCCGGCAGTGGCTTTCCGTTCCGTCGTGGGAATGGCACAAGGCAGGAGTTGGGCCGCAGCGTTCGGCCACGGTCATGCGCGCGCTGCAGTCCGCCGTCGCACTTGAACGCCTGGGCGCGGTAAGCGCGGCCGAGGCCGGAGCAAAACTGCAGTCCATTCCCGGCATTGGCGTGTGGACGGCGGCGGAGGTGGTGCAACGGACCCACGGCTGCCCCGACTCGATTTCCGTGGGCGACTACCACCTTGCGTCGTACGTCGGGTATGCGCTGACGGGCCGGAAGACGGACGACCCCGGCATGATCGAACTCCTCGAACCCTGGCGGGGGCAACGCCAGCGGCTGGTGCGGATGCTGTACCTGAGCGGGTTCCGCAAGCCCACCTTCGGACCGCGGATGACGGTCCAGGACCACCGCGCACACTGACCCTCCCCATGCGGACGGAAGGTGTCCGCGGAAGTATTTACCGTGCCCGCTGCCGGGTATAGCGTGGCGCCTGGAGTCAGCTAATCCCAGCCCTGCAGCTACCCGCCCTGGAGTGCCCGTGATCCACACGAACAAGCTCACCAAAACGTTTACTGCGAAAAAAGAAACGGTGGAGGCCGTCAAGGGGGTGGACATCGACGTCGCACCGGGTGAGTTGGTGGCCTTCCTGGGGCCCAACGGTGCCGGCAAATCCACCACCCTGCGCATGCTCACCACGCTGCTGAAACCTACCTCCGGCACCGCCACGGTGGCGGGGGTGGATGTCGGGGAGGACCCGGCCGGTGTCCGGGCACGCATCGGCTACATCGGCCAGGGCAACGGCGGCGGGCATAGCTACCGCGTCATTGACGAACTCATCATGCAGGGCCGCTTCTACGGCATGAACACCGCGGACGCCAAGGCGCGGGCCGAGACGCTCATGGCATCCCTGGACCTGGGCGACCTCGCCAAGCGCACCGTCATCAAGTTGTCCGGCGGCCAGCGCCGCCGCATGGACGTAGCCCTGGGACTCATGCACTCCCCGCAACTGCTGTTCCTCGACGAGCCCTCCACCGGAATGGATCCGCAGAACCGGGCCAACCTGTGGGAACACATCATGCGGATGCGTGCTGAACTCGGCACTACGATCGTGCTCACCACGCACTACATGGACGAGGCGGACTCCATGTCCGAGCGCGTGATCGTGATCGACCACGGCTCGATCATCGCCGACGACACCGCCGCCAGGTTGAAAGCGAACCTCGCCGGCGATCTCCTGGCGGTGGAGGTTGCGGCGGGGGCCGCTCCCGAGGTCCGGGGCCTGCTGGGCCGGGCCGCCGCAGAAGGCCAGCTTGAAGAGGCCGCCTACGACGGCGTGGTCCGCTTCCGGTTGCGGCTGGCGGAGGGAGCGCACCTTGCGCCCGGCCTCCTGAAGGACATGCACGACGCCGGTGCTCCCGCCCAGTCAATGGAGCTGAAACCACCCACGCTCGACGACGTTTTCCTGGAACTCACGGGCCGCAGTTTGCGGGAAGGAGCTGAGGTTTGATGGCCGCAGAAGCCGCGGTGAAGGTGGGGACCGGCCTGCACAGGCCTGGGGTTTCCCGCGTTGTGTCCGACACCTGGTTCGTGTTTTGGCGGGAGATGCTCCTGCCGCTGCGGGACCCGTTCTCGCTGATCTTCTCCCTGATCCAGCCCTTGGTGTTTTTGGGGTTGTTTGGTCCACTGCTCAGTGCGTCGGTGGGTGCTCCGGTCTTTGGCGGACAGTCCACGCTGCAGTGGTTCCTGCCGGGCGTGGTGGTCATGATCGCCCTCTTCGGCACGTCCATGACCGGCTCCAACCTGCAGTACGAGCTCATGACGGGCTCCTACGAAAGGATTCTTGCCACTCCCCTGTCCCGTTCCTCTTTGATGGTCGGCAGGGCGCTGAAGGAGTGGGCTCCGCTGGTGGTCCAGGGCCTGCTGATCTCCGTGGTCTGCATCCCGTTCGGCTTCGTGTTCCATCCGCTGCACGTCCTGCTGGGCCTGGTGATCCTGGGTATCTTCGGCATCGGGCTGGGCGCTTTGTCCTACGCGTTGGCGCTGGTGTCCCGGAACAAGGAGTGGATTTTCTGGGGCGTGCAGCAAACCCTGCTGTTCCCGCTGATGATTTTGTCCGGCATCATGCTGCCGATCGAGGTGGGACCGGACTGGATGAAAGTGGCCAGCTTGTTCAACCCGCTGACGTACCTCGTCAATGCAGAGCGTGAGCTCTTCGCCGGAACGGTCGGCAACCACACGCTTTGGGGACTCGTGGCCGCCGTGGTGACTGCCGCCGTCGGGCTGGTGGTGGGGATCCGCACGATTGCCCGCAGCACCAAGTAGTGTCCGCCTGGCTTCTGCCACACCGTTGCCTGGCGCAACAGAGCCGTAACCACAGCAAAACCCGCCCTGTCCTGCCGGTAGTGTTGGGGCCATGAGTGAACCCATTGACCTGAAGGCCACGTTCATCCCCAACGAAGGCGAGTTCTACCGCGTGAAGCTTGCCCTGGAAATTGCGATCGATGAGGTGGTCAACGAGCCCGGCTGCATCCGTTACGAACTGACGGAAGCCACCGAGGAAAAGCTGGTGCTCACTGAGCGCTGGGAATCCGAGGAACTCCTGGACAAGCACTCCAAGGGAGTTGCCGTGCAGGACCTGAACGAGTCGTTGAGCGCCCTGCTTGCCGAACCGGTCAAGCTGGAACGCCTCTAAGACCAGCTGTCCCGGCAGAAACTGCCGGAAACAGGACGAGGTCGCCGGAAGTTTCCGGCGACCTCGTGTTTTTTCCGCGCTGGACGCGGGTTGGTCTAGTTTTCCTGGGCTTCGGCACGCTGCTTGGCAACGTGGGCGTGCACCTCGTCCATGTCCAGGCCCTTCACGGCCTCGATGACCTGCTCAAGCTGAGGGCCGTTGAGCGCACCCGGCTGCGAGAAGACCAGGACTTTCTCGCGGAAAGCCATCAGCGTGGGAATGGAAGAGATTCCGGCTTCGGCTGCAAGCTGCTGCTCGGCCTCGGTGTCCACCTTTGCAAAGACGACATCCGAGTGCTTGTCGGAGGCAGCCTCGTAAGTGGGCGCGAACTGGCGGCACGGGCCGCACCAGGCAGCCCAGAAATCCACCAGGACGATGTCGTTGTCCTCAACGGTCGATGCGAACTGTTCTCCAGTGATGTCAACTGTAGCCATGCTTCCACGGTACGCGACCCCGCCCGTCAAGTCCCGTGGATGGCCCCGCTGTTCGCTTCCCGCGTCACCGGGAATAAATGGCGGCGCGCCGGATGTGGCTATTTACCGAGGACGTAGCGCAGTGCCGAGGCATACAACGGCGCGACCTTGTTGTGGCCCGCTTGGGTGAGGTGGACGTCGTCGAGATAGTTGCCGTTTGCCCCCGCGATCGTGGCGGTGCCCGCCATCGAAATCCGTGGCCAGCCCCTCACGGCCGCTTCCCGGGTCACGAGCCCGTCCACCCAGCGGCGCTGCGCATGCCCGGCGTCGTAGCGTGACAGCACGCCATTGACCAGGATGGTGCTCCGCGGATATTTCCGGCGCAGTTCGTCCCAGAGCCGGTTCGCCTGGGACAGGATGGCAGCATCCGTGGCACCGATCCTTGCGTCATTGCCGCCCAGGTTCACCACTACCAGCCCCGGGTTGCCCTGGGGCAGCAGGATCCGGTCCGCCAGCATGGCATCGGTGGCCGAACCACCTCCGACGGCGGGACTGCCGGACACGTAGCCGAGTCCGCCGATGCTGCGGACCACCTGACGCGGATAGCCCGCTGCCCGGGCGCCCTGTTCGCCCCAGGAATCCAGGTCGAGTTGCGAGTCCCCAAGGAACACCACCGTGGCAGCGTCCACCGGTTCGGCTGAGTAGAGTTCCTGCGTGGTCTCGTTCCAGATTGTTTCCAGCTTCTGGAAGGCCACATGGGCCCCGCGTGCGTCAGTCCAGGAGTCCTTCAGCGGCCACCCGAACTCCCCCGGGTTGATGGACCATACCTTGTAGGTAGGGTGGCCGACGATCCGTGTTCCCGTGGAGGGTCCCCAGACGAGCCAGCCGTTGACGAACTGCTGGACCAACCCGCCGGCCCTGGGGAGTTTGTCCGTCAGCGGCAGCCCCAACTGCCCGGCGGCTCCGCCCAGGGACACGTAGCGGTTGTGGATGTCGCCGTGGGTGGTGGAGTGGGCGCCCGTGGCGGCAGACCAGTAGACCGTGCCGCCTTGGAACTGCTGGTAGGCGAAAGAGGCCTGGCGGTACTCCTCACTGACCGGATAGCCCAGGGCACCGTTCTGCCCGCCCGTTGCATTCCAGTAGCCGCGGATGGCCCCGGCCAGTGCCTTTGCTCCCGTACCGGGAGACCAGACAATGGTGCCCCGCTGATAGTGCTGCGCTGATCCACCGCTGCGCAGGCCACGGTACTCATCCGTGGTGGGGTAGCCAAGCTCGCCGTTCTCCATGCCGGACAGCCGCCACCGCTCACGGATCGCCCCCATGGAGGGATGCGCCCCCGACGCCGGCGACCACACCACAAAGCCCCGTTCAAAGACCTGGTACACACCGCCGTCGCGCAGTCCTGTCCGCTCACCGCTGGCCGGGTACCCGAGGTAGCCGCTTTCGAAACCCGAACGTCCCCACGCGAGGTGGATTGAACCGCCGGTCCGCTGCGCACCCGTGGCCGGCGAGTGGGTAATGGCGCCGCGTTCGAACACCTGCTTTGTTCCGCCGTTGCGAAGGCCGCTGGTGGTATCAGTCACGGGATAGCCGTGGAAGCCGGCCGGACCGTCTGCGTCCCACCAGGAAGTGCGCACCGGGCCGTTGACCACCACGCGGGCGCCGGTGCGCGGGGACCAGGCGATGTCGCCTCCGACGAACCGCTGCACGCAGCCCGAAGCCGAACACTCTTCTGCGGCAGTCGGTTTGAGCAGCACGCTGCGCGCCCACGTGCTGGTGGTGTAGAGGTGTCCGATGGCGCCCGTCACGGGCGGCGTGGCCGTCTCGGTCACCACCCTGGCGGGCGCCGAAGCAGCAGGCTGTGCGGTGGCCGTGGGCGCGGCCGCCGCCGTGCATGCAAGCACGACCCCTGCCAGCACAAGCGCCGTGGCTGTTCTGTGGATCCTGCGGACTGACCGCGTGGTCGCTGACGCTGCGAACCTCATACTGCTACCCCATGAAAACCCGGGCGGAAGCCCTGCCGCTGCTTCCGCACCGGAAACAGTGAAGCAAGTATGTTCGACTCCGGCATATGGTTGCCTCCCGACGCGGCCTTTGGTGCCACATCGTTATGATGCGGGCACCTTGTGGGGAGGCGGGCACGGGCCTAGCGTATGGGCATGCCGGGAATTGTGCCTGGCCCCGCAATGCGGGTTGCGGGGTTACGGAAGACCTTCGGGCAGCGGGAAGTGCTGCACGGGCTCGACTTTGGGGTGGAACGCGGCTCGGTCTTTGGCGTCATTGGTCCGAACGGGGCGGGAAAGACCACCACGATGCGGTGCCTCCTGGACATCATCCGCCCCAGCGCGGGCGTGGTCTCCGTCCTGGGAGAAGACCCCCGGCGGGCGGGAACTTCGCTTCGTCGCAGGATCGGTTACCTGCCCGGCGAACTGCACCTGGAGAACCGGACTACGGGCCGGCGGATGCTGGAGCATTTCGCGGCCATCAGCGGAACCGTCCAGGAGCAGTACGTGGAAGAGCTGGCGGCACGGCTCGGGCTGGACCTTGATCGCCAAACCCGCCAGTTATCCAAGGGCAACAAGCAGAAACTTGGCCTGCTGCAGGCCTTCATGCACCGGCCCGAACTGCTGGTCCTCGACGAACCGACCAGCGGACTCGACCCGTTGGTGCAGCAGGAATTCCACGCGATGATCCGGGAAGCCGTCCGGGACGGCGCCACCGTGTTCCTTAGTTCCCATGTCCTGTCGGAGGTACAGCAGGCGGCCGATGCCGTGGCCATCCTCCGCGACGGTGGAATCGTCACCATCTCAACCGTGGAAGCTTTGCGGGCTTCCGCCGTGCGCCGGCTCAGGTTCACGGTCACCGGAACCACAGCGCACGACGTCGGTGCGCTGCTGGCCCGGCTGCCCGGCATCGCCGATGCGGAGGTACGCGGGCTGTCCAGCGATGGAGCCGGTGCCGTAGAAGCAACCGCGGCCCTGTCCGGCCACGTGCAGCCCCTGGTGCGGGAACTGGCCCGGTTGGATGTGCTGGATCTGGTCCTGGAGGAACCGGATCTCGAGGACCAGGTGCTGAAGCTCTATTCCGCCGGGCAGCCGGACCCTGGCAGGAACCGTATGCCGGAGGTGCGGGGTGGCTGAGACCACGCGCATCGCAGGACGGGGCCTCCTGCCCGGTGTTCTGCCGTTGGCACGGAAGAGCCTGGCCGACTCATGGCGTTCCACGGTCGCGTGGGGTTTGGGACTGACTGCTGCCATCATGCTGTATTTGCCTTTGTACCCCTCCATCGGGGGCAGCGCGCAGATGCAGCAAATGATCGATGCCCTCCCCCGGGAGATGACCAAGGCGCTGAACTACGACCAAATCGCCACCGGCACCGGCTACACCCAGGCCACGTTGTTTGGCCTCATCGGTTTCCTGCTGATGTCACTGGCTTCCGTGGGATGGGGCGCTGCGGCAATCGGGGGTGATGAAGAGTCCGGGCTGTTGGAGTTGACGCTGGCGCACAGCGTGACCCGTGTGCAGGTGGTCCTGGAACGCGCGCTGGCACTCCTCGTCCGCGTAGCTGCCCTGTCGCTTCTGGTCTTCGTGCTGGTGCTGGGACTCAACGGGCCCGCTCAACTGGGCATCGACGTCGGGCATCTTGCGGGAGCCATGGTCCACTTCGCCGGACTGGCGCTGCTGAGCGGAACCGTGGCGCTGTGCGCCGGGGCGCTGACGGGGCGAAAGGTCCATGGGCTGGCCGCCGGGGCGGGCGTGGCGGTGCTCGGCTACGTTTTCAATGCCGTGGGGCGGCAGGCACCCGACCTCGAGTGGCTCTTGGATTTCTCGCCCTACCACTGGGCCTACGGCAATTCGCCGGTCACCAACGGGGCCAATGCGGGTGCCGCGGCCGCCCTGTGGGGTATCTCGGCGATTCTCGTGGTGGCCGCTGCGGTGGGGCTGCAGCGGCGGGACGTCGGCTCTTAGCTCCACATGTGGGGAGCCGGACGGCGCGCCCCGGGGAGGGCGTTGTTTTCCCGCCACTCGTGGATCCATCCGGGCAATTCCATGTCCGCAGGCGGAGCGCCGAACTCTGCGATGATCTCCTCCTGGGTCACCGGCCTGCCCTTGGCTACAAGGCGCGTGGCGATGTGTGCACGGGCGTAGATTTCGCCGTCCACCACCATGCGCTGCTCAAAGTAGATGGCCTTGGTGTCCAGCCCGATGATCCGGGTTTCGATCGTGTATTGCTGCCACAGCTGGAGCGATTTCCGGAACGCGATGGTCTCACCGGAAGCGACCGGGCTCCAACCACGTTTGCGCATCTTCCGCCAGATCCCGCTGCGCACCATGAGGTCGAACCGGCCCAGGTCCATCAGGGAAAAGTACATGCCGTTGTTGACGTGCAGGGCGATGTCGATGTCGGTGGGCAGGACCCGCAGCGGCAAGGATGACGTGTCCCAGGCTTTCAGAGGGGGACGCCTGGACGAGGTGAACAGCAGCAACAGGGTTCGCAGTAGGAGGTGCATTCCACCATGTTACCCGCGGGTAACATTTTGCGTCACCAAGGAATTGCCTGGTGCAGCCCCTGATTTATGTCCAACTTATGTCCAACGTTTGCACAAACGTTTACCGCCGGTTCATGAATCCCGTGCACAATATCTGGAACCCCGAAACGTCGTGAAGATTTAAGGAGAACCCTGTGAGCGAACTGCTGACCACCCCAATCCCCGGTGACGTATGGCCCACCCTGGACCGGCACCAGGAAGTCGTCCTCCAGGACGCCCGCGGCAACCGCATCGAAGGCACCATCGACGGCATGACGGATGACCGCAGCACGCTTTGGGTCCAGCTCAAGGGCGGCCTGGGCCGGCAGCTGGTCCACCACATGGACGGCTACTGGTTGGAAACTCCCGCCGCCTAGCTGCTTTCGGCCGGATTCGGGCGTTGGCTGTGGCTAGTATTCCCGTATGACTCAAGCGCGCTACCGGGACCTTGTGGAGTGGCCCCTGATGGCCACGGCCCTGATCTTCCTCACCGCGTACGCCTGGCAGGTCATCGGGCGCGTGGAAGGTCCTGCCGCCCTGCCCTTCGAAATCGTCCTGTGGATCACCTGGGGCATCTTCGCCCTGGACTATTTCATCAACCTGTGGCTGGCCGAAGAGCGCGGACGATGGTTTCTCTGGAACCTCCACGAGCTCCTCATCGTGGTACTCCCTTTCTTCCGGCCACTGCGCCTCCTTCGCCTCGTCACACTGCTGTCGGTCCTGCACCGGACCGTGGGCGAAACCCTGCGGGGGCGGATCGCCACCTACGTCGCCGGTTCGGCAGCCATGCTGATCCTGGTCGGGGCGCTGGCCGTCCTCGATGTGGAACAGAATGCCCCCGACGCCAAGATCGTGAGCTTCGGCGACGCTGCCTGGTGGGCCATCACCACCATCACCACGGTGGGCTACGGCGACCTTTACCCCGTCACGCCCATCGGCAGGCTTGTGGCCGCCGCGCTCATGATGAGCGGCATTGCCGTGCTGGGTATCGTCACCGCGTCCATCGCCTCCTGGCTGGTGCAGCGGATCGAGGAGAACGCTGAGGACGTCGCCTCCGCCATGGAAGAGAAAACGACGGCGGCAGAGGCACCTGTCCGTGCCGAGATGGCCGGACTCGTGGCCGAAATCGCCGCGTTGCGCAAAGAGATTGCAGAACTCCGGGAGCACACCGCCCGGCGCAGCGAAGCGTAAGACCGCCCGGCCGCTGCCATGTGGCCGGTAGGCAACCCGGGATGCAACCGGGACGAACAAAAAAATCCCCGGAACCAGATGGTTCCGGGGATTTCCCGTTGGTGGCAGATGAGGGATTCGAACCCCCGTAGGCAGTGCCAGCTGATTTACAGTCAGCCCCCTTTGGCCGCTCGGGTAATCTGCCGAACTTCAAAAGAAGATCACTTCCGGAAGACCGTTTCTTTTCGATCCGGTAACCGAAGGCAGAGACAACCTTACAGAACTTCCGTCCAAGAATCTAATCGGGAGCGCACGGCCCGGAATCGCCCGGGAATCAGGCCTCTCCGAGGATCCGTCCGGCCAGTTTCGCCTCGAACTTCGCGGCCTGTTCGGCGGTGATCTGGTTGAGCTCCACGGCCCGCTGCAGGTCTGCGTGGACACCGTCCATGCGTGCAGCCGCATCGGGTACCGGGCTGAGGACAATAGAGGCCGCCACCGCTGCCGCTGCCACCGCGCCGGCTGCGGCAACCGCCGCCGTGCCCAAGGTTCCGGCCGCCACGGACGCGGACTTGCTGACATACTGGACGGCCTTGCTGCTCATGCTTACCTCCGGCGGTGTGCTCTTCCAACAGGTACAACTCTCGGTCCACAGCCTTCGTTCCAACCCTGCGTGTGCTGTGAGCGAACTGTGAAAGGGATCCACGGACCCAATGCTGCCCTTCCGTACTAGGCTTGATGCCAGACAAACCGCCCTTACCGGGCCCCGAACCCAAGGAGAGTCATGGCAGGCGAATCAACGTTCGACGTCGTCAGCAAGGTGGACAAGCAAGAGGTCGCCAACGCGCTCAACCAGTCACAGAAGGAAATCGCTCAGCGGTACGACTTCAAGGGAGTCGGCGCCGAGATCGACTTCAGCGGCGAGAAAATCCTCATGAAGGCCAACTCCGAGGACCGCGTCATGGCTGTCCTGGACGTCTTCCAGTCCAAGCTCATCAAGCGCGGCATCTCGCTGAAGTCCCTGGACCAGGGCGAGCCTTACCCCTCGGGCAAGGAATTCCGCCTGGAGTGCACCATCAAGGAAGGCATCGCCCAGGACATCGCCAAGAAGATCAACAAGATCATCCGCGACGAAGCCCCCAAGTCCGTCAAGTCCCAGATCCAAGGCGACGAACTCCGCGTCACGTCCAAGTCCCGCGACGACCTGCAGGCCACCATGGCCATCCTCAAGAACTTCGAGGAAGCCGACCTGCAGTTCGTGAACTTCCGCAGCTAGGTTCTGCACCAGGAAAAGCCGGGGTGTGCCGCACCCCGGCTTTTTGCCTTTCCGGGGGTTCGCACTTGACTCAGTGGCCGCCCGGCGACCTCAACGAACCCCGCGCGGCTAGGACAACGGCCGCCCTGCCATCCGCTCCAACCGGGCAATGCGGTCTCCCATGGGAGGGTGCGTGGAGAACAACCGGCGCATTCCACCGCCCCGGAACGGGTTGGCGATCATCAGATGCGAGGCGTTGACCAGTCGCTGGTCCTGCGGCAGCGGAAGCTGGGAAACTCCGGACTCGATCTTCCGCAGCGCCGAAGCCAGCGCCAGCGGGTCCCCGGTAAGTTGGGCACCGTCCTCGTCGGCGTCGTATTCCCGCGTGCGGGATATGGCCATCTGTATTAGCGAGGCCGCGAACGGCGCCAGCAGGGCCATGGCGATCATGGCGATCGGGTTGGCATTCCGCCGGTCCCCGCCGCCGAAGAACAGCAACATCTGCCCCACGGACGTGATGACGCCAGCCACGGCGGCGGCCACTGACGACGTCAGGATGTCCCGGTTGTACACGTGCATCAGTTCGTGGCCCAGCACCCCCCGGAGTTCACGGGCATCGAGCAGGTGCAGGATCCCTTCGGTGCAGCACACTGCGGCGTTCTTGGGGTTGCGGCCGGTGGCGAAGGCGTTGGGCGTCATGGTGGGCGAGAGGTAGATCCGGGGCATCGGCTTGTTGGCCCGTACGGACAACTCCCGGACAATCTGGTACAGCTGGGGAGCCTGGGCCTCGGAGACAGGGTAGGCAGACATGGAACGGATGGCGATCTTGTCGCTGTTCCAGTACCCGTAGGCCGTGGTTGCCACGCCGATCAGCGCCATGATCCAGATAGGGGCAGAGCTTCGCGTACCGGCGCCGATGAGGGCGCCCAAACCCAACAGCACCGCCCACAGCACGCCAAAGAGCGCTGCGGTCTTGAGTCCATTGTTGTGTCTGTGCACGGTGGTCCAATCGCTTTCGTCGGTTGTTTTGTCCGGATTAACGCCGACGGCGGGCGGCATGTTCCGCGGGCCCGGCCCCCGGGGCGGTGAATGGCTTCGGCTCAGGGCGTGGGGTGCTTGGCATCGTACGCCACAAAACCGGGTTGCAGCCGGGAGGCCAGCCAGGCCAGGACGATGCAAAGGATGCCGCCCAGCAGCAGCACTCCCCCTTCGCTGAGGAACTGCGTGACTCCCCCGGCCAGCATGTCCCCTACCCGCGGACCGCCGGCAACCACCACGATGAACACGCCCTGCAGCCGGCCGCGCAGATGGTCCGGCGTGGCGGACTGAAGGATCGTGGTGCGGAAGACGGCGCTGACGGAGTCTGAAATGCCTGCGAGCGCGCAGCACGCTGCGGCCGGTATCAGCCATGGGGTGACTCCCCCGCGCCCGGCGTCTCCGGCGAGCAGCACCACCAAGCCGAAGCCGCCGATGGACGCACCCCAGCCAACCACTGCCCACACCACGGCACTGCCTTGCCGCCGGACACGGCCCAGCGGTCCGGAGAACAGCCCCGCCAGGAAAGCGCCCACGGCCGTGGAGGCGAGCAGCACACCCACGGTGGTTTCGCCGCCCCCGATCATGACGGCCCCGATGGCCGGCATGAGGGCGCGGGGCTGGGCGCAGATCATGGCGATGAGGTCGATGATGAAGGTCATGCGGACGTTGGGCCGGGTTCCCAGGAACCTGAAGCCTTCCACCACGGAGCGCAGGCCCGGCCGGACCGCATCGTCGGACGGAGGCAACGGGGGCAGGGTGAACAGTCCCCATAGGGCGAAGGTGAAACTAACGACGTCGATCGTGTAGGTCCAGCCAAAACCGATGGTAGCCACGAGGACGCCGGCCAGCAGCGGGCCGGCGGTCATGGAAAGGCCGAACGTGAGCATGTTCAGGGCGTTCGCTGCGGGCAGGAGGTCCTTGCGGACCAGCAGCGGAATGATGGCACTGCGCGCTGGCCCGTTGATGCCCTGGGCCCCGCTCTGGATGGCCACCAGCACGTAGAGCAGCCACACATTCCCCACCTCCAGCCACGCCTGCAGCGCAAGGCACACTGTGGTGGCCCACAGCACTATCGAGGCTACGATCGCCACTTTGCGCCGGTCGTACGCGTCGGAAACGGACCCGCCATAGAGCCCGGCCACCACCAAGGGAACCAACGCGAAGATGCCAAGGAGGCCCACGTAAAAGCTTTCCCGGGTCAGGCGGTAAACCTCCAGACTGACAGCCACGAGGGTGAGTTGGGTGCCTATTGCTGCCACCGACCCGCCGATCCACAGCCGTCGAAAAGCCGGGCTCTCTTTCAGGGGGGTGATGTCAGCCAGTAGTTTTGCCACCTTGCTACCCTAGCGAGCCGGCGATACGCCCCGTGACTCGCCCTTCTCCCGCTGTCACGGCTTGGTTGGTAGGCTCACCCCGGGGAGGGAGGTGCAATGGTCTTGTCACGACGCTTGCTGTTCCGCTCCGCGTTCTGGGAGCTTGCCCGTCCGCGTCATCCGCTGACCGCCGGCCACGTTGTGCTCCGGCTGTCCGACCCGTCCGTGGAGTTCACGGAATCTTCCGCCGCCGACTGGTTGTACTGCCATGGCCTGGCACGCACCGCCCTGCGTGAAGTCCTGGGCGCTTCGCGCTGCTCCGTGATGTTCGCCCACCTGTGGCACCCGCTGGGGGACGCGGTGGGGGAACCCGTGGCCGAGTCGTCTACTCCGACGTTCCATTTGTTTGCGCGCTGGCACGGAGAAACCACGACGCCGGGCCGCCAGCTTGCGCTTCCGGCCTACCGCCGGGTGGCCGAGCCGGAGGAGGACCTGGACCTCGTAGACCACCGGCTCCGGGAGTCCGTCCGCGCTGCGGCTTCCGGCCTTCAGGCTCCCCTGCCGGGACCGGGCGGCGGCGCGGAGCCGGGTGCCGGCGTCGTACCTGACGCGCAGCACGCGCCGCTCGTGGCGACCGTCGATGCGGGCCGCAACCATTTGGTATTTGAACCTGCAAGCGGCGCGCCGGGCATCGCGGATGTCCTTCCCGGTGAGCTTGTTGCCTTGGGTGCGGCGCTGGGGTCCCTTCCCCTGTCTTCCCGGAGCAGTGGGTACAGCTGCGTGGCCGTCGAAGCGCCGGATCCCGGCGGGTCGTTGCGGGTGCATGCTGTGGGCCGCTCCGCGGCCGAGGAGGCAAGCCCAATGCTTGATGTCTTCCGTTTGCCGGAAGTTAGCCTCGCCTTATTGTGAACTTATCAAAATAAGTGCTTCAATGGATGCATGATCGATCACACAGCCGACCAGGACGCATGGGCCGCTGCCCTGCGGTCCCACGGACGGCGCGTGACCAAACAGCGGCTGGCAGTATTGGCCGCGGTCCAGCATCATCCGCATTCCCCGGCAGAGGGCATTCTCGCTGCCGCCCGGGAGGAACTACCTGAACTGACGGCGCAGTCTGTTTATGTGGTGCTCAGCGACCTCACGGATTTGCAGATGCTGCGGCGCTTCGAACCACCGCACTCCCCGGCACTCTATGAGACCAGGGTGGGCGACAACCACCACCACGCCGTCTGCATCAGCTGCGGCAAGGTGGAGGACGTTGACTGCGCCGTGGGGCACGCACCATGCCTTACGCCGCACTGGGACGAAAACTCCAAGCCAATGACCATCCAGATTGCAGACGTCCTCTACCAGGGCATCTGCCAGGACTGCCAGGCCAAACAACAGCTTCCCGTACTACCAGTTACCAAGAAATAGGAGAACGATGACTGCCATTTCCACAACTCAGTCTGGTGCCCCCGTTACGTCTGACGCGCACTCCAAGTCCGTCGGCGCCGATGGAGCCATCATCCTGACCGACCACTACCTGGTGGAAAAGCTCGCCCAGTTCAACCGCGAGCGGGTCCCGGAGCGCGTTGTGCACGCCAAGGGCGGCGGCGCTTTCGGTACGTTCAAGACCACGTCCGACGTTTCCAAGTACACCAAGGCAGCATTCCTGCAGCCCGGCGTCGAGACCGACATGCTCATCCGTTTCTCCTCGGTTGCAGGCGAGAACGGCTCCCCGGACACCTGGCGCGACCCCCGCGGTTTCGCCGTGAAGTTCTACACCTCCGAGGGCAACTACGACCTCGTGGGCAACAACACCCCGGTGTTCTTCATCCGCGACGGCATCAAGTTCCCGGACTTCATCCACTCGCAGAAGCGCCTCCCGGGCACCCACCTGCGTGACGCTGACATGCAGTGGGACTTCTGGACCCTCTCCCCCGAGTCCGCCCACCAGGTCACCTGGCTCATGGGTGACCGCGGCCTCCCGGCCAACTGGCGCGAGATGCAGGGCTACGGCTCGCACACCTACCAGTGGATCAACGCCGCCGGCGAGCGCTTCTGGGTCAAGTACCACTTCAAGTCCAACCAGGGCGTCAACTCCATCACCAGCGAAGAGGCCGAGGCGCTGGCCGGTTCAGATGCGGACTTCTACATCCGCGACCTCCACGAGAACATCGAAGCCGGCAACTTCCCCTCCTGGGAACTGCACGTCCAGGTCATGCCTTACGAGGACGCCAAGACCTACCGCTTCAACCCGTTCGACCTCACCAAGGTGTGGCCGCACGCTGACTACCCGCTGATCCACGTGGGCACCATGGAGCTGAACAAGAACCCGGAGAACTACTTCGCGCAGATCGAGCAGGCCACCTTCGCGCCGTCGAACTTCGTGCCGGGCATTGCTGCTTCCCCGGACAAGATGCTGCAGGCCCGCATCTTCTCCTACGCTGACGCACACCGGTACCGCGTTGGCACCAACCACGCCCAGATCCCCGTGAACCAGCCCAAGAGCCCGGTCCACAACTACAGCCAGGATGGACAGGGACGCTACCTGTTCAACTCCCCGAGCACCCCGGTCTACGCACCGAACACCGTTGGTGGCCCGGCTGCTGTTGAGCCTGCCTCCCCGGCAGGCGGCTGGGAGAACGACGGCGAGCTCACCCTCTCCGCCCACTCCCTGCACGCCGAGGACGACGACTTCGGCCAGGCCGGCACCCTGTACCGCGAGGTCTACGACGAGGCTGCCAAGGCACGCTTCCTCGAGACCATCACCGGTGCCGTTGGCGGCGTGAAGAGCGCCGACATCAAGGAACGCGCCA
The DNA here is from genome assembly GCF_052156435.1 of Paenarthrobacter sp. NCHU4564. NCBI lineage: Bacteria > Bacillati > Actinomycetota > Actinomycetes > Micrococcales > Micrococcaceae > Paenarthrobacter > Paenarthrobacter sp. NCHU4564. The sequence goes on along the minus strand of NZ_JBQLIS010000002.1, from coordinate 71,344 downwards.
TCCAGTACTGGACCAACGTTGACGCCGAACTCGGTGCCAAGCTGCGCGCCAACCTCGGCGCCGGCGAAGGCTCCTCCGACGCAGAAGCTGCCAACAAGCTCTAAGCGTTTTTGCTACGGGAACACCCCGCTGCGGATCCATTCCGCAGCGGGGTGTTCTTCGTTTTCCACATAGCTGAATCCAGCTATGGCTGCGCCCGCGCGGCGCTACCTAGGATCCTTGCATGAGCACATTTGAAGGCATCCCCGCTGCAGCATTCCGCTTCTACGCGGAGCTTGAAGAGAACAACAACCGCGAGTGGTGGCTGGAGAACAAAAACAGGTACGACGCCGATGTCAGGGCGCCGCTGTCCGCCCTCCTTGCGGACCTCGAACCGGAGTTCGGGCCGGCCAAGATCTTCAGGCCCAACCGGGACATCAGGTTCTCCCAGGACAAGTCACCGTACAAGACGGCCCAGGGCGCTTTCGCCTCGCGCCTGGAGGGCGTGGGATTCTACGTGCAGGTCAATGCCGACGGCCTCCTGATCGGCGGTGGCTACCATTCCCACACCCCGGCCCAACTGGCCCGCTACCGGGGTGCAGTGGATGCCCCGGACTCCGGAGGGCAACTTCAGGAGATCGTCGATTCCTTGTCAGCGGCCGGGTTCTTTATCGAGGGTGAGCAACTGAAGACCGTTCCCCGGGGCTTCGATCCGGAGCACGCCCGTGGTCGGCTGCTCAAGCACCGGTACCTGTCCGCCGGCATGGAGGTGGGGCAACCCTCCTGGGTTTCAACCCCGGCAGCACAAGCCGAGGTTGCTTCCCGCTGGGAGACCCTGAGGCCTTTGGTTGACTGGATCAGCCTGCACGCGGCGCCCTAGTCGCTGATCAAACCAGCCCGAAGGCCTCTGATCCAAAAGGCAGACCCCCAAGCTTGTCCCCCGGGGGCCGACGCGAAGACGCCCGGGAACAGCAGTTCCCGGGCGTTACGGCTTTATGTGCGGCGTGGATCAGACCTTGGTAAAGGTGTCTTCGTCACCAGGCTTGGAATCCACGGACGCCTTGGCCGCAGCGAACTTCTCGTTGAGGCGGGAGTGGCGCTGTCCGTAGGCGAAGTAGATCGCCATGCCGATGACCAGCCAGATTGAGAAGAAGATCCAGGTTTCCACCGCGAGGTTGGTCATCAGGTACAGGCACAGGAGTGCTGAGACCACGGGGAGAACCTTGCCGAAAGGCACCCGGAAGGCGGGCTTCAGGTCCGGGCGCTTCTTGCGCAGCACCAGGATGCCCAGGCTGACCATCACGAACGCGGAGAGCGTTCCGATGTTGATCATTTCCTCCAGGAGATCCACGTTGGTCAGGCCGGCCACCAGGGCCACCGCAGCACCGCAGATGATCTGCAGGCGGGCAGGAGTGGCGTGCTTGTCACTGGTCCGGGACAGTGCCCGCGGGAGCAGGCCGTCGCGGCTCATGGCCAGGACAACACGGGCCAGGCCCATCAGGAGGACCATGATCACGGTGGTCAGGCCGATGAGGGACCCGAAGGCAATGACCTTGGCGGCATCGGTGTTTCCAACGGCCTCGAATGCCGTGGTCAGCGTCGGGTTCTTCACTTCCGCCAGCTGGGTGTAGGACACCATGCCGGTCAGGGCAAGAGACACAAGAATGTACAGCAGGGTCACCAACGCCAGGCCGCCGAAGATACCGCGGGGCAGGGTCTTTTGCGGATTCTTCACTTCTTCGGCGGACGTGGCCACCACATCGAAGCCAATGAACGCGAAGAACACCAGGGCCGCACCCGCGAAGATGCCGAGGGTGCCGTACTGGGCCGGTGCCGCGCCGGTAAGGAAACCGAAGAAGGACTGCTTCATGACGTCCGCCACGCCAGTGCTTTCGGTGGGCACGGAGTCCGGAACGAACGGGCTGTAGTTGGAGAACTTCACGTAGCTGAAGCCGACCACGATCACGAAGAGCACCACGCCGATCTTGATCAGCGTGAAGATGTTGCCGACGCGGGCGGACAGCTTCGTCCCCAGCACCAGCAGCACGGTGAAGATAGCCACGATGAGGAACGCGCCCCAGTAGAGGTCCACACCGCCCAGGCTGATGGACGGCGGCAGGTCTACACCCATCAGGCCAAAGACCGTACTGAGGTAGATGCCCCAGTACTTGGCGATCACAGCCGCGGCAGTGAAGAGTTCAAGAATGAGGTTCCAGCCGATGATCCAGGCCAGGACCTCGCCCATGGTGGCATAGGTGAAGACGTAAGCCGAGCCCGCCACGGGGATTGCGGTGGCGAATTCCGCGTAGCACATGATGGCCAGGGCGCAGGTGACGGCAGCAATGGCAAAGGAGATGGTCACCGCAGGGCCGGCGAAATTCGCAGCAGCCTTGGCGCCCACGGAGAAGATACCGGCTCCCACGGCAACGGCGACACCCATGATCATGAGATCCCAGGTGCTGAGGCTGCGCTTGAGGGTACGGCCGGGTTCGTCGGCGTCAGCGATCGACTGCTCGATCGACTTGGTCCTGAAAATGTTCATAAAGATGCCACATTCTGGATGGGGATGATATAGGACTCATCAAGGATAGTGTCCAGCCGATGGACGACCATATTTGTCCCGAATAGTGAGACGAACCACGTTCTCCTGTGGCTGGTGGTGCAGATGTGACTCCCAGATTGTTTGGTCCCAGCCCGCATAAAGGCCCCGGATTGCCGGTAGATCGGCAAACCGGGGCCCTTTCGCGCCGCCGCGTTATCAGAAATGACGATCAGTCCTGTCTGACATCAGGAACGTCCCAGTCCATCAGCGTGGAACGGATCAGGAACCTCTTTCCTTCCGGAGACTCCACGGAGAATCCACTCCCCCGGCCGGCCACTACGTCCACCGTGAGGTGGGTGTGCGACCAGTACGCAAATTGCTCCCTGGCCATCCAGAACCCCAGTGGCTTGGCATCTCCTGCCGTGCCGATGTCGAACCTGCCCAGCAGGACATCCGAATCCCCGGTCAGGAAATCACCGGCCGGGTAGCACATCGGCGCCGAACCATCACAGCAACCGCCGGACTGGTGGAACATCAAGGGTCCATGCTGGTCCCAGAGCTTGCGCAGGAGGTCCACAGCGTCACCGGTGAGGGCTACCCGGGAAAAGTCCTCGCCGGGCAGCGTCACCGAGGCTTCAAGAACAGGCTGCGCACTGATGTCCTCCTGCGGCTGGATCCTGTCCATCAGAACGTCAGCACCACGCGGCCGTCGATCTTGGCATGCTTCATCTCGTCCAGGACCGCGTTGACCTCGGAAAGTTCACGGGTGGAGACGGTTGGCTTGATCTTGCCCTGGGCATAGAAGTCCAGAGCTTCCTCAAGATCCTGGCGGGTACCCACGATCGACCCGCGGACCGTGAGACCTTTGAGGACAATGTCGAAGATCGGTGCCGGGAAGTCTCCGGGAGGCAAGCCGTTGAAGACGATCGTTCCACCCCGCCGGGCCATGCCGATCGCCTGGCCGAAAGCTGAGGGATGCACCGCCGTCACCAGCACGCCGTGGGAGCCGCCGGTTTCCCGCTGGATCACCTCGGCCGGGTCTTCATGCAAGGCATTGACGGTCACCTCTGCACCGTGTTGGCGCGCCAGCGCCAGCTTGTCATCAGCGATGTCCACCGCCGCAACGCGGAACCCCATGGCCACGGCGTACTGGACTGCGATGTGCCCCAGGCCGCCGATTCCGGAGACCGTCACCCATTGACCCGGCTTTGCCTCGGTCATCTTCAGGCCCTTGTAGACAGTGACGCCCGCACACAGGACGGGGGCAACTTCCACAGGATCGGAGCCGGCGGGGATGCGGGCAGCGAAGCGTGTGTCCACCAGCATGTATTGACCGAAAGATCCGTTGACGCTGTAGCCTCCGTTTTTCTGGGCCTCGCACAAGGTTTCCCATCCGGTGCGGCAATACTGGCAGTCACCGCACGCGGACCACAGCCACGCGTTGCCCACCAGGTCACCGACAGCAACGTCCGTGACGCCATCACCGACCTCCACCACTTCGCCGACGCCCTCGTGTCCCGGGACGAACGGAGGTGTCGGTTTGATGGGCCAGTCGCCCTCGGCGGCGTGCAGGTCGGTATGACAAACCCCGGACGTCAGGAGGCGAACCAGCGCCTGGCCGGGACCCGGCGTCGGACGTTCAACCTCCATGACCTTCAGGTCGGTTCCAAATTCGGTAACTACTGCTGCTTGCATGGTCGTCGACATTGACGATCTCCCTTTTTCATTTGGACAACAGGACAGTTGTGCACGGCAGCCGCCCACAGGGACCAGCGGAGGGCGGCTGCCGTGCACAAGCTTTTAGAAGAAGCCGAGTTTGTTCTCGTTGTAGCTGACCAGCAGGTTCTTGGTCTGCTGGTAGTGGTCCAGCATCATGGCGTGGTTCTCACGGCCGATGCCTGATGACTTGTATCCGCCGAAGGCAGCCCCTGCCGGATACGCGTGGTAGTTGTTGACCCAGACCCGGCCGGCCTGGATTTCGCGGCCTGCGCGGTAGGCGACATTTCCGTTGCGCGACCAGACGCCGGCACCAAGTCCGTAGAGGGTGTCATTGGCGATGCCGATGGCGTCGTTGTAGTCGCTGAATCTGGTGACGGACACTACCGGGCCGAAGATCTCCTCCTGGAAGATCCGCATCCTGTTGTGTCCCTCGAAGATGGTGGGTTGGACGTAGTAGCCGCCGGCCAGATCACCGGAGAGCTCGGCCCGGGCACCACCGGTCAGGACCTTGGCACCCTCCTGCTTTCCAATGTCGATGTAGGAAAGGATTTTCTCCAGTTGGTCGTTGGAGGCCTGGGCGCCGATCTGCGTGTCCGTATCCAGCGGGTTGCCCTGGATGATCTTGTTGGTCCGGGCCACGACGTCGGCCATGAAGGAGTCGTAGATGCCTTCCTGGACCAGGGCGCGGGACGGGCACGTGCAGACTTCGCCTTGGTTGAACGCGAAGAGCGTGAAGCCCTCCTGTGCCTTGTCGTAGAAGGCGTCGTTCTGGGCGGCGACGTCGTCGAAGAAGATGTTCGGGCTCTTGCCGCCAAGCTCCAAGGTGACGGGGATGAGGTTGTTGGAGGCGTACTGGCTGATCAACCGGCCAGTGGTGGTCTCACCGGTGAAGGCGATCTTGCGGATGCGCGGGCTGGAAGCCAGCGGCTTGCCTGCCTCGACGCCGAAGCCGTTGACCACGTTGACGACGCCGGCCGGCAGGAGATCACTGATCAGTTCCATGAGGACCAGGATGGAGGTCGGCGTCTGCTCGGCAGGTTTGAGGACAACCGCGTTTCCGGCCGCGAGTGCCGGCGCCAGCTTCCAGACGGCCATGAGGATGGGGAAGTTCCAGGGGATGATCTGGCCGACAACGCCCAGCGGCTCCTTGAAGTGGTAAGCCGTGGTGTCCTCATCCAATTGGGAGAGTCCGCCTTCCTGGGCGCGGACGGCCGAGGCGAAGTAGCGGAAGTGGTCGGCTGCCAGGGGGATGTCGGCGTTGAGGGTCTCGCGGACCGGCTTTCCGTTGTCCCACGTCTCTGCGACGGCCAGAAGTTCAACGTTCTCGTCGATGCGGTCCGCGATCTTGTTCAGGATGGCCGCACGCTCGGCCGCGGAGGTCTTTCCCCAGGAAGGTGCCGCTTTGTGGGCTGCGTCGAGCGCAAGTTCAATGTCCTCTGCCGTTCCGCGGGCAACCTCACAGAAGGCCTTGCCCGTCACCGGCGTGATGTTCTCGAAGTAGCCGCCCTTGACCGGGGCAACCCATTCCCCACCGATCCAGTTCTCGTACCGGTCCTTGAACGTGACCTTTGATCCCTCCGCACCGGGCTGTGCGTAAACAGTCATTGCTGGCTCCTTTGCTGCAAATAACGGTGGCTGTCGCCGTTGATGTGAGCCTAGGAGCGGGAAGGTTGCAGCAACGTTGCAACCGTGTGAATCAGATCACTATGCAGTCATTTCGCTTTCGAGCCGTTCAAGGTCGGCCACCACGGCGGCGCGCTTGGGCGACCGCGGCGGAAGGAGCTTAAGGACGGCAAGGCGGAGGTCGGCGTCGTACTTCGCCTCAGGCAACTGCGCGTACTTCAGCAGCGAGTCCACACTGCCATCGCTCAGCAGCGCTTCGCGCAGCAGGTGCGACACGCGCTCACGCAACTGCACGACGCCGGGCGCCTCCGAACGCGGCAAAACCGCACCTTTGTAGATTTCCAAGGCGATACGGTGGGCGCCACGTTGCAGGCAGGTCAGCACCTGTCCGGCGTCCGGCAGCAACTCCACCGGCAGCCGGTACGGGCGCGACTCAGGAACAGCCTCGGGGCTGAGCTCTTGGATGACTTTGCGGAGCCGCACCATCTCGGCCCGGAGCGTAACGGCTGATCCGTCGCCGGGGTACAACCGGGCGCACAACTCCTCCGCGCTAAGCCCGGCAGGGTGGCTGCCCAAAATCGCCAGGATCTCGCTGTGGCGGGCCGACAACGCTACAGTACGTCCGCCGATGCTCAGCAGGGCCTGGTCCCGCCCCAGCAACTGCAGGCTGTTGCGGTAGAGCGTGTTCCGGCGCTCATCGCCCCCGCGCGCGGACGGCGAGTGCCGGCGTCGTGGTTTCTCGCGTGCCGAAGCGGCGAGCTGAAGCCGCTCGATCCGCAACTGCGCCTGGGCCGCGGCAACGGTAGCCTCCACCAGGGAAACAGTGTGCGGGGCGACGGCGGTCTCCGTTCCGGTGATGTCCACGACGCCCAGCACTGCACCGCTGTCCGGGTCATGGAAAGGAACCGCCGTGCAACTCCACGGATGGACCGAACGCTTGAAATGCTCCGCACCGGCGATCTGGATGCTCCGGTTCACCGCCAAGGCCGTGCCCGGGGCGCTGGTCCCCACGGACGCCTCGGACCAATCAGCGCCGGCGACGAACATCATGCTCTCCGCACGGCGCTGCATGACGGGATCCCCATCCACCCACAGCAAGCGTCCGACGTCGTCGCCGACCGCCACCAACAGGCCACTGTCGTGGCTGGGCTGGACCAGCAACTTCCGGATGACGGGCATGATCGTGGCCAGCGGGTGCTGACGGCGGTAATCCTCCAGCTCGTCACGGTCCATGGCCAGCGGAGCCTCTGCGACATCCGGGTTGGCCTTGAAACCGGCAGAACGCTGCCAGGACTCACGGACCAGGCTGCGGAGGCCGGGAATGACCTCACCTGCGGACAGGGTTCCGAGCTGCTCATGGCCGGACAGGGCACGCCGCTGCAACAGCTCCGGGGCATCATTGCCCGGAACAGGCGGGTGGATCGGGCTCTTCATCGAACTCCCTGGCGGCAAAAGGGTGTGCTGACGGCAGACGGTACGGGTCAGTCTAATTCCGGCCGCACACTTTGTGTACCGCTGCCGGCTTACCGGACCGGGTGGGCGTGGGCCGTCCGCCAGCTGTGTTTCAGCCGCGGGAAATCCGGATCATCTCCTCGCGGGGAACCACCTTGATGCGTTCGCGCACCACGCCGTCGGCTTCAGGAGCGTCTGACCAGGCCGAACCAAGTGCGAGTTCGTGGGCGTCCAGCCGGTTCCAGCCCTCCCACGTGGTGTATTCGATGCCGCGTTCCTCCAGGAGATCGATGATGGCCTGCGGATCCGGGTTGGTGGCCGGTGGCAGGTTGAGCCGATCCTCCAGCAGGCAGCCAATGGTCTCCAGTGCATCGCCCTTGGTGTGACCGATCAAGCCGACGGGGCCGCGCTTGATCCAGCCCGTGGCGTAGATGCCCGGGACCGGTTGGCCATCGGCGTCCAGGACGCGGCCGCCGTCGTTCGGAATGACGCCGCGGCGGGCGTCATACGGCAGCTCATCCAGCGGCGAACCGTGATACCCGATGGCGCGGTACACGGCCTGCACCGGGTACTCCAGGAACTCCCCCGTCCCTTTCGCGTTGCCCGTGCCATCGAGCTCCATCCGCTCGAACTTGATCGCGGACACTTTGCCGGGAGTTTCGGGGGAATCGAGGATCTCCACCGGACTGTGCAGGAAGTGGAGGTGCAGGCGGCGCGAGGACGGCTGTTCCGACTCGGCGTGTTCTTCCACCAGCCAGTTGGTCAAGGTGTTGACCATGGTCTTGGTCTGGTTGTTGGTGCGGATGGCCTCATCCGAAGCGTCGTCGAACTCGAAGTCTTCGGGGTACAGGACAATATCCACGTCCTTGCAGTGCGAAAGTTCCCGCAGTTCCAGCGGCGTGAACTTAACCTGGGCGGGGCCACGGCGGCCAAAGACGTGGACATCCGTGACGGGCGACTTCTTCAGGCCCTGGTACACGTTGTCCGGAATCTCGGTAACCAACAGTTCCTCGGGATGCTTGGCCAACATGCGGGCAACATCCAGCGCCACGTTTCCATTGCCAATGACCGCGATCTCCCTGGCTTCCAACGGCCAGTCACGCGGAACGTCCGGATGGCCGTCGTACCAGGACACGAAATCGGCACCGCCAAACGAACCCTGCAGCTCGATCCCGGGGATGTTCAGGTCAGCGTCCTTGATGGCACCGGTGGAGAAAATCACGGCGTCGTAGAAGGAACGGAAGTCGTGGAGGGTCAGGTCGCGCCCATACGTGACGTTGCCCAGGAACCGGATATCGCCACGGTCCAGGACCTTGTGGAGCGCGTTGACGATTCCCTTGATGCGCGGATGGTCCGGGGCCACGCCGTACCGGATCAGGCCGTAGGGTGCCGGGTAGGCCTCGAAGAGGTCGATGCTGACCTCAACGTCGCCGCCCTTGACTTCGTTGGACTTGGTGAGGATGTCCGCCGCGTACACACCTGCGGGACCCGCGCCCACAATGGCAACGCGAAGCGGACGTTGGGGAGAGGTGGCTGAGTTGGACACCGAAAGCCCTTCCGAAGCAGTGAGCCACGCCCGTGGTCGGGGCGCGCAGATTCCAATTCTAGACACGCACCCCCGGGCCCACCGCCCATATGGCACGAGTCACAAAGAATCCTAAAAACAAGCCGAACATTGCGGAATATTGCGCCGGGTCGCGGTGTTGGCGCCTTTGTGTCGACACCTGAGCAGATCCTTCCCGCATCATCCGCAGCACAACCCACGACGGGGGCAGACGGGGGCGGCGGCAAGGGAACGGGCGTCGGGAGTACCTCGGGCGGCAAGCCCGTGCGCAGCGAAACCACCGGAATCCTTTTCGGCATCGGAGCCTACGGATTGTGGGGCCTGCTCCCCATCTACTTCTTCGTGCTGCAGCCTGCCGGGGCCGTCGAGATCGTTGCCAACCGTGTGGTGTGGTCGCTGCTCTTCTGTGCATTGCTGATCACCGTCACACGGACGTGGAAGGTCCTCGGGCGGGCCATGAGGGACCGGACCATCATGGGTCCGCTCGCCCTGGCGGCAGTCCTGATCGCCATTAACTGGCTGACCTACACTTTTGGCGTCACCACGGGCCATGCCGTGGAAACATCCCTTGGCTACTTCATCAACCCTCTGGTTTCCGTGCTGCTGGGCGTTTTCGTCCTCAAGGAAAAGCTGCGGCCGCTCCAGTGGACGGCGGTTGGCATCGGTTTTGTTGCCGTGGGTGTCCTTACCTACTCCTACGGGCAGTTGCCGTGGATCGCCTTGATGCTGGCTTTCAGTTTTGGCCTCTACGGCTTCGTGAAGAAGCGTGTAGGGCCCAAGGTGGACGCCATCACCAGCTTGTCCGTAGAGACCGTGGTCCTGGCTCCGTTCGCCGCCGTGACCATGGTGGTGCTGGGCACTACCGGCGCAGCCACCCTGACAACCCAGGGCCCGGCGCACTTCTGGATGATCCTGGCCTCCGGCGTCATAACCGCCGTGCCACTTCTCTTCTTCGGTGCTTCCGCGAGGCGTTTGCCCATGACCACCATCGGCCTGCTGCAGTACTTTGCACCCGTGCTCCAGTTCGTCGTGGCGCTGACCATCTTCAACGAGACCATGACCACGGCCCGCTGGATCGGCTTCTTCGTGGTGTGGCTGGCCCTGCTTTTGTTGACCATTGACATGCTCCGGACCGCGCGCAAGAACTCCGTTTTGAAGAAGAAAGCCCGGCTGGCCGCGGCCTGAGTCGGCTGGCTCGCCGAGTTCGCTGGAGGCATGCGCCCTCGCGGGAAGTTTCCCCACGTAGGCGCAACTTTCCAGCGATCCCGTGGACGATCCTTCGGCGCTGCCTGCTCGTTACGGAGGAAGTTGTCCTGAGCACTTTTGTTCACATCTGTTGAGGTGCACGTGGAGCGGGCATAGGGTTGCGGAAACTTTTCCCACGTAGCTCGCAGTAGTGGTTGTTCCCAGGGCCGGGAACAACCGCTTCTGCCAGTCAGTTACGCCGACCCTCTCGAAACGGAGCAGTTGTGAACTCAACAGGACACCCCATGAGCCGCAGGACCCTCTTCCGTACCGTGGGCGCAGCAGCACTCGCCGGAGCCTTGCTTTCCCAGGCAGGCCCCGCCCCGGCCGCGCCCGCCGGGCTCACCGAACTCGTCGATCGCCGCCGTTTGGTCCTCACGGGCAGCCGAAGCGCAGAGGGCGTCCCGGAGCTGGCCGGACAACTGGCGGGCATGGGGCAAACCGCTGAAAAATGGTGGAGCTCCATGGACAAGGCGCCAGTCCGGACGTCCCTCTGGAATGACATTCCCCTGACCGGAATCGGCCAATCCGCCACTGCTACGGGCAATCTGGGCCTCCACTTCAACCGGCTCTATGACATGGCTTTGGGATACGCGGTTCCGGGGAGCCCCTACGCGGGCAACTCCGAGCTGGCGGCAGACATCGTGACCGGACTGCAATTGCTCAGCGACACCGCGTACAACTCCACGATCCGGGCCGCAGGCAACTGGTGGTTCTGGGAAATCGGAGTGCCGCGCAAAACGGTGGACATCCTGACCCTCCTTCATGCAGAGGTCCCTGAAAACCTGAGGACATCCCTGCTGGCCGCCGTCCGCTGGTTTGCCCCCGATCCCAATTGGCGGGGGCGCGCCACAACGCTGGCCGAGACCGGAGCCAACCGGGTGGACAAGTCCCTGGCTTGCTGCATGCGGGGCATCCTGGACAACAAGCCCGAGGAAATCGCCCTGGGCCGGGATGCCCTGAGTGACACGATGCGCGGAGGGAAGAACAGCGTCTTCACGTACGTCAGCAAGGGGGACGGCTTTTACACGGACGGCTCCTTCGTCCAGCACAGCTACCTTCCCTATGCCGGAACGTACGGGGTGGTGGCGTTGGCCGGCATCGCGGAGATCATCGCCATGCTGGGCGGCAGCACCTGGGCTGTGAACGACCCCAAGCAAACCGTGCTCCTTGATGCCGTGGAAAACACTTTCGCCCCCTTCGTTTGGGACGGACGAATCATGGACACCATCCGCGGCCGGGCTGTTTCGAGGCAAAGGGAACCGGACTACGTCAGCGGCTTCGGTTTGATCTCCGCAGTCCTTCTCCTGGCACCAGGGTGCGAAGAGCCCTACAGGTCCCGGTTCCTTTCCCTGGCCAAGGGTTGGCTGGAACGGTGCGCCGACCAGAAACTGGTGGGCCACCCGACGCAAAGCCTGGCGAAGTCCCTGTTGTCCCTCGCGGTGCTGTCCGATGCTGCCGTCACGGCAACCCCTGCCCCGGTCTACAGCCGCATGTTTGCCGACCAGGACCGGTTGGTGCATCATCGACCGCAATGGGGCTGCACGGTCAACCTGTCTTCCAACCGCATCGGCCGGTATGAGTGGGGCAACAGCGAGAACAACCTGGGCTGGTACCAGGGCGACGGCATGACCTTCATCTACACCCGGCAGGACCCTGCCCAGTTCAGCGCCGGATTCTGGCCGACAGTGGATCCTTATGCACTCCCCGGAACCACGGTCAACGACCAGCAGCGCACCAGTGGCGCCGGAAGTGCCGGTACCGGAATCCCGCGCGCCTACCAGGCCTTCGCCGGTGGGCTGACAGTCAACGGCCGGTGGGGCGTGGTGGGCATGGACCATCTCAACCACAACAAGTCGCTGTCCGGCCGGAAGTCGTGGTTCTTCCTTGACGACGCCCTGGTGTGCCTCGGTGCAGGAATTACGGGAACAGGCGGGGCGTCGGTCCGGACGACGCTGGAGAACCGGTCTTTCGAGGCCGGAAACGTTCCGGTGCTGCGAACCGATGCACGGAACCGCACCCTCCTCCCGGGTGATCCGGCCGTCCGGATCACCCGCTCGCTCCACATTGAGGGACACGGCGGGTACGTGCTCCTGGACGCTCCGGGCGTGACCGGCACTGCCGAACTGGCCGTCATCCGCAGGACGGGTAGCTGGTACGACATCAACTCCGGGGCGGACACCGGCGGAAGCAAGGATGCCGTCACGCGGGACTACGTCACGTTCACCCACCGGCACGGAAAGGATCCCGCCGGATCGGGCTATGCCTACATGGCGTTGCCTGCCGCGTCCCACGAGGCCACGTTCTACCAATCCGCCCATCCGGACGTGAAGGTCCTCGCCAACTCGGCGGACATCCAGATGATCGGGCTGGACAAGGAAGGGCTGGTCATGGCCAACTTCTACGCAGCGGGCAGCGCGGAGGGCTACACGGTTTCGGGACCCTGCACGCTTGCGGCGCACCGTGTAAACGGAACGCTGACCGTTTCCGTCGCGGATCCGTCCCGTACGCAGGCCAGTGTCCGGGTCACCGTGCCCGGCAGTTGGAGCAAACTGGTCAGCGCGGATGAGGGGACAATCCTCAGTGGTCCCAGCACGATTGAGGTCCAGCTCGACGGACACGGCCACCAAAAGAACCTGACGCTGGGCACCTAGGCAAGCGCCGGCGTCGGGCGTTCACTGGAACCGAAGCCCCCGCCCGAGGCCGAGTTCGCGGGAGGGGTGCGAGATCGCAGGCAAAGCTCCCACGAAATGGCCGGGTTCCCGCGAACTCGGCGACTAACGCAAAAGAGGCGGGCCGGGGGAATTGAACCCCCGTCCCGCCTCGTGCGCTGAAAGCTTACGCGTTCGCCTTGATGGCCTTCGCGAGAACCTCGAGGCCATCCAGCAGCAGTTCGTCGCTGATCACCAGCGGCGGGAGCAGGCGGATGACGTTGCCGTAGGTACCGCAGGTCAGGATGATGACGCCTTCCTGGAGGCAAGCGGCAGCAACGGCCTTGGTGAGCTCTGCGTTCGGCTCCTTGGAACCGGCCTGGACCAGTTCGATGGCGAGCATGGCGCCACGGCCACGGACGTCGCCAACAACCGAAACTTCAGCTGCCAGTTCGCGGAGCTTGCCCAGGGCCAGTTCCTCGATGTGGCGTGCGCGGCCGTTGAGGTCGTGCTGCTCCATGGTGTCGATCGCGGCAAGCGCTGCTGCACAGGCCACCGGGTTTCCACCGTAGGTGCCGCCGAGGCCACCCGGGTGGACGGCGTCGAGCAGGTCGGCGCGGCCGGTGATCGCGGAGAGCGGCATACCGCCGGCGATGCCCTTGGCCATGGTGATGATGTCCGGGACAACACCTTCGTGGTCCACGGCGAACCACTCACCGGTGCGGCAGAAGCCGGACTGGACCTCGTCGGCGATGAACACGATGCCCTTTTCCTTGGCCCATGCGGACAGTGCCGGAAGGAAGCCTTCGGCCGGGACAATGAAGCCACCTTCACCCTGGATGGGTTCGATGATGATCGCGGCTACCTGGTCGCCGCCGATCTGCTTCTCGATCATGGTGATGGCACGCTTGGCAGCCTCGGCACCGGTGATTTCCGGGTTCTCTTCGCGGAACGGGTAGCTCATGGGCATGCGGTAGACCTCGGGCGCGAACGGGCCGAAGTTGGTCTTGTACGGCATGGCCTTGGCGGTCAGTGCCATAGTCAGGTTGGTGCGGCCGTGGTAGGCGTGGTCGAAAGCTACGACGGCGTCGCGGCCGGTGGCCAGGCGGGCAACCTTGACGGCGTTTTCCACGGCTTCGGCGCCGGAGTTGAACAGCACCGTGCGCTTGGCGTGGTCGCCCGGGGTGAGGCGGTTGAGCTGCTCGGCCACGGCGACGTAGCCCTCGTACGGGGTCACCATGAAGCAGGTGTGGGTGAAGTGCGCGGCGGCTTCCTGGACGGCGGCGACGACGGCCGGATCCGATGCGCCGACGCTGGTCACTGCGATTCCGGAGCCGAGGTCGATGAAGGAGTTGCCGTCGACGTCACGGATGATGCCGCCGTCGGCGTCTTCGACGTAGACAGGGACGCCGGAGGCGACACCGGCAGCAACGACGGAGGAGCGGCGCTCAGCCAGTGCCTGCGACTTGGGGCCGGGGAAAGCGCCGTTGATGTTGCGCTTCTGCTCGATGCGGTACGAGAGCTCGTTCGCGGTGGTGGTCATGAGGGGGTTGCCTTTCTAAAAACGGGGAAATTCTTACGCGACAGCGCTATGCATCCAGTGCGGACATCACGTGCTTGATGCGCGTGTAGTCCTCGACGCCGTACATGGAGAGGTCCTTGCCGTAGCCGGACTGCTTGAAGCCACCGTGGGGCATCTCTGCGGTCAGCAGGATGTGGGTGTTGATCCAGACGGCGCCGAAGTCCAGGTCGCGGCTCATGCGCATGGCCGTACCGTGGTCCGTGGTCCAGACGCTGGACGCCAGGGCGTACTCGACGTCGTTGGCCAGCTCGAGCGCTTCGGCCTCGGTGCTGAACTTCTGGACGGTGATGACGGGTCCGAACGTTTCCTTCTGGACGACGTCGTCGCTCTGCTTGGCGCCGGTGATGATGGTGGGCTCGAAGAAGAAACCCTTCTCGCCCGCACGGTGACCACCAGTGACGATCTTGCAGTTCGCCGGCAGGCTCTCCACCACGGAGGTCACTGCGTTGAAGTGGTTGACGTTGTTCAGCGGGCCGAAGTAGTTGTCTTCGTCATTCTGCGAACCGGTCTGCAGGGTCTTGGTGTGCTCCACCATTGCGGCCACAACGTCATCGTGCACAGAGTCCTCGATAAGCACGCGGGTGATCGCGGTGCAGTCCTGGCCTGCGTTGAAGAAAGCGAACTCGGCGATGGCCGCGGCGCTCTTCTTGATATCGGCGTCCTTGAACACGATCGCGGGAGCCTTGCCACCGAGTTCCAGGTGGGCACGCTTGAGGCCCTTGGCTGCGCCGCTGGCAACGGCGATGCCTGCGCGGACGGAACCGGTGATGGACACCAGGCCGGGAACCTTGTGTTCGACCATGAGCGATCCGGTCTCGCCGGTACCCAGGACCACGTTGAGGACACCGGCCGGGAAGATCTCGCCTGCCAGGCGTGCCAGTACCAGGGTGGATTCAGGGGTGGTGTCCGAGGGCTTGAGCACCACGGTGTTGCCGGCAGCCAGGGCGGGGCCGATCTTCCAGATGGCCATGAGGAACGGGTAGTTCCACGGAGCGACCTGGGCCACGACGCCGATCGGTTCGCGGCGCACGTAGGAGGTGTGGCCCTCGAAGTACTCGCCGGCGGACTTGCCTTCGAGCAGACGAGCGGCTCCTGCGAAGAAGCGGAGCTGGTCGGCGCCGGCGGCAACTTCCTCGGAGGCGATCAGGGAACGGACCTGGCCGGTGTTGCGGTGCTGGGCTTCAACGAGTTCGTCGCTGTTGGCTTCCACCGCATCGGCGAGCTTGAGCAGCATGAGCTGGCGCTGGCCCGGCGTGACGTGCTTCCAGGTCTTGAAAGCCTCGCTCGCGGCGGCCATGGCAGCATCGACGTCCGCCTGCACCGAAATGGGCGACTTGGCCACGATCTCCCCGTTGGTGGGATTCACCACATCCAGGAGACCCGTACCTGACGGCGTAACGAACTCGCCGTTGATGAAGTTCTGCAAGGTTTGAACCACGGTGTGCAACCCTCTTTCGGTGTCTGGGCATGGGTTTAGCTTTTCAGAGCCTATGCCAGCAACGTGACGCAAGGAATAGTCAGCTGCACACACAAGAACACTGCGCTTAGTGCGCTTGCCCAGTGGCAGGTTAAGCTTGGAAGCATGGCAATGTCCCTCGCTTCGCTCGTCGCTGTCCCCTCCCTGAAGCTCCGGAAAACCGGCCTCGCCGAGACCACCTGGAACCAGGACATCAGTTGGGTTGCGGTGACGGAACTGGAGGATCCGCAGCGGTTCCTCAGCGGCGGAGAGTTGGTCCTCACCACCGGCCTGCGCCTCAAGAGCGCCGCCGACCAGCGACGCTTTGTCCGGCAGGTCCAGCGCGCAGGCGCCGTCGGCATTGGTTTCGGTATCGGGCTCACGCACGAGTCGGTCCCGGATGCCCTGACCGCCGAGGCCAACCGCTGGGGACTGCCGCTGGTGGAAGTCCCGTACGAGATCCCGTTCATCGCCATCGGCAAGCTGGTGGCCGAATCCCATTCGGCGGATCACTACTCCAACCTCGAACGGCTCCTGGCCGGACACCAGATCCTGGCCCGCGCACTCCTCACCGGCGGCGGCCTGTCCGAGCTCCTCAAGCAACTGGGCAGCATGCTGCGTACCGACGTGGTGCTCACCCAGTTCAGCGCGCAGTTGTACAACAGCGTCCCCGGCAAACCGGCCCCGACGGCGGATGGCTGGGCTTCGTACCCGATCCCTACCGGCCGCAGGGACGCCTGCACACTGTGGTTGCGGCAGCCTTTCGTGGACTCCGGCATCGTCAGCTACGCACAGAACCTCATCAGCGTGGAGCTGAACAACATGGTCAAACAGCGGCAGGCCCAGCGCGCCATGGCCGGGCAGGTGCTGGACGACGTCATCCACGGAACCCTGGAGACCATTGAGGCGGCCCGGCGCCTGGCGGGCGTGGGCATCAACAGCACCCGCAAGAACGTGGTCCTCGTGGCGGAATCCACGGCGCACCACAAGCAGTTGGTCAGCATCTCCTTGCCGCAGTCGCTGGAGGCCGGCGTCAGCGCCGTCGTCGGGAAGGACCTGGTGGTGGCGGTCGCCGACGACGGCAGTTCCGCAACCGCCCTCGCAAAAAACCTCAGCGATCACCTGCAGGAGGCGGGCATCCACGCGGTCATCGGAATCGGCGGCGCCTATACCAAGCCCAACGGGCTCCGGTGGAGCTACTTCGAGGCCCGCGACGCCGTGGCGCATGGCTTGCCGGTGAACGAACCCGAGCGGCTCAGCCTGACCTCCCTGCTCCTGGCGAGCGAGGACGTGCCGCTGGCGGACATGGCCAGTGAATCCCTCACCCCGCTGCGGAAGTTCGACGCAGCCCATGGCGCCGAACTCGTCACCACCCTGGAAAGTTACCTGAACCACAACGGCTCCGTGGCTGCGGTGGCCGAGGCCTTGACCCTGCACCGCAACACCGTCCGCTACCGGCTGGCCCAGATCACCGAACTCACGGGGTACGACCCTTCGCAGACGCAGGACCGTGTGCAACTGTGGCTGGCTTTGGCGGTCCAGCGGCTGGGCTCCCGCAACCCGCGGTAAGCGCTCGACGGCGGGACTCACGTAAGTGCCTGCCCGGCCGGAGAGATTCGCCACAGAAGTGTAGACATTAGACGTCAAACGTCTAACCTTTAAACCATGGCCGCGACTTCAGTAGAACCCACCACAGGAAACATCCCCACGATCTCTCCAGCAGGAGCAGCAACCACCCGCGCCCCCAAAACGCGGACGGTCGCCGTCGTCGGTGTGGTGGCCGTGGTGCTCATCGGGCTGAACCTTCGCGCCGGGATCACCAGCGCCGCGGCACTGTTCCATGACCTGCAGCAGGTGCTGGGCTACGGCGCGCTCGTGGCCTCCATCCTGCCCTCGATTCCGCTGCTGTGCTTCGCCGTTGCCGGCCTTGCGACCTCCTGGCTGACGCGCCGGGTGGGCGTCGAGAAGGCGATCTTCATCGCCATGGCCCTGCTGGCGGGTGGTCTGCTGGTCCGTGCGGTTCCCGCCACCGGAGCCCTCCTGGCCGGCACCGTCCTGGCCATGTCCGGGCTTGCTGTGTGCAACGTGGCCATGCCGTCCTTCATCCGGGAGCACCATGCAGACCGGATGTCCATGATGACCGGCCTTTACACGTTCACCATGTCTGGCGGGGCCACCTTCGCCGCGGCCGTGAGCGTTCCGCTGGCGCAACAGTTGGGTTCGCCGTCCATGGGCCTGGCCGCGTGGGGGCTCCTGGGTGTTGCCGCGCTCCTGGGGTTCCTGCCCGTGGTCCTGCACACCCACCGCAACACTCCCAAGGGCCAGCGCCCCACCGTCTCCATGTGGCCGCTGCTCCGCACCCGCCTCGGCATCCTCATCACAGCGATCTTCACCTTCCAGGCGTTCCTGGCCTACGCCGTGATGAGCTGGTTCGCCTACATCCTCACCTCGCAGGGCCTGAGCGCCTCGGAAAGCGGCCTGCAGTTCGGCGTCATGCAGCTGGTCTCCGTTGCCGCAGGCATGGTCCTGCTCGCCGTCGGCTCCCGTCCCGGCATGCTGCGCCCGGCTTTGTATCTGGCGAGCAGCTCCACCCTGGCGGCCATCGGCACCATGCTGTGGCTCCCCACCTCGTTGGCTGTCATTCCCGCCGTCCTGTTTGGCTTCGGCCTGGGCATCTTCCCGCTGGTCCTGGTGATCATCAGCCGCAGCGGAAAGTCGACGGCGGAAACCACCGCACTCTCCACCATCGCCCAATCGCTGGGATACTTGATTGCGGCCATCGGCCCCTTTGGCATGGGGCTGCTCCACAGCGCCACCGGGGGCTGGGTGTTGCCGCTGAGCCTGCTGTCCATCGTGGCCGTGGCGCTCATGGTCACGTGCCACCTTCTCACCAGCAAGCGCACTGAATCCAAGACCCAACCGAGGACAGCATGACCCTGACCCCTTCGCACCGCCCGGCCCTCGCCGAGGAGATCACGGCCAAGCTGCGGGACATGATCAAGACCGGCGAGTGGCCGCTGCAGGAGCGCATTCCTGCAGAGCCTGAGCTCATGGCAACGCTGGGGGTTTCGCGGGGCACCCTCCGCGAGGCCATCAAGGCGTTGGCGCACTCAGGGATGCTGGAAGTGCGCCGCGGCGACGGCACGTACGTGCGGGCCAACAGCGAGATCTCCGGAGCAGCCCAGCGCATGTACCAGGAGCACACCCAGGAACACATTGTGGAGGTCCGCCTCGGGCTCGATACCCAAGCTGCCCGGCTGGCCACCAAGCACGCCACGGTTGAGGACATCGCCGAGATGCGCCGCCTGCTGTCCCTCCGGCACGATGCCTGGCTCGCCGAGGACTACCCCACCTGGGCCTCCGCCGATTGGGAGTTCCACGAACGGGTTGCGCTGGCATCCGGCAATCCCCTGCTGCACCAGCTCTACGTGTCCTTTGGCGGGGTGTTCCACAACGACCTCCTCCGCCAGCAGCGCACGGACGGCTTCAACGGAATCCCCCGCGAGGGCCATGACGAGCTGGTGGATGCCCTCGAAGCCCACGACCCCGAGGCCGCCGTCTCCAGCGTCTACCGGAACCTGGACTTCTGCGCCGACAAGACCCCCGTCAAGTTCTGACGTCCTAGGGCACCAGCCGGATCCCCGCGCCGGCCGCGTCCTTGAACCGGGCGTTGATGAGCACCACGTCCCGGCCAGCCCTGTCCAGCAAACTCGCTGCCACGCTCGCCCGGTACCCCGTGGCGCAGTGCACCCACACCCTGGCTTCCGGCAGTTCGGTCATCCGGGCAAGGAGTTCATACACGGGTACATTCACGGCATCCTGCACATGCGAGGCTGCGAACTCCTCGGGACGCCGGACATCCAGGACCACATCATCCTGAGCGCGCTCCTTCAGCAGCAGGCTCCAGTCACCGTGGGGGTAGCCGGACCGCGGTGTGCCCGGCGCCAGGACTGCCAAGGCAGCTCCGCCGGAAGGTCCGACGGCGGCATCCGGACTGTCGATGCCGATCCTCGCCAGGTCGCGGATCGCCTTCCCCACGTCCTCGTGTGAGCCCAGGAGCGTGAGCGGCTGGTCCCACGGGATCACCCAGCCGAGGTAGCTGGTGAAGTTCGAGCCGTTGCCGTACTCGAAAGCTACACTGCCTTCCAGGTGATCCTCCGCGAACGCCACCCGGTGCCGCAGGTCAACCACCCACTCTCCGGCCAAGAGCCGGCGTCGCAGCTCCCCGGGTTCAACGGAGTCCGGAATGCCCAGGTCCGCCGGTGCCGGACCGGCTGCATTGAGCGGGCTCATGTGCGCGTAGTAGGCGGGATAGGCCGTGATGTTCGACAGGAGTTCGGCCACGAAGTGCTCTTCACTCGGATCGGTGAGGGCGTGGTTGTGTGCTGCCTGCTCGGCCAACGTAGACGAATCCTGGTGGCTCGCCGGGCCAATGGAGCAGAAGGATCCAAAACCGTGGGTGGGATAGAGCGCGGCCTCCGGGTGCGCCGAGTCCGCCAGTCGACGGACAGAAGAATACTGCGCGTGGGCCAACGCCGCGGTCTGCCCGGGTGACACCAGGTCCGTCCGCCCCACCGAGCCGTAGAGCAAGCTGCCGCCGGAAAACACAGCTTCCGTGCCGCCGTCGTCCGTTACCTCACGCACCACATACGCGAGGTGGGTGTGGGTGTGGCCTGGCGTGGCGACCACCCGCACGGACAGTTTGCCCACGGAGAAGACATCCCCGTCCGCCACGGCGGTCCGTGCAAAGGAGACGGGATCTGCCCCGTTCACCAGATAGGCGGCGCCGTGTTTCTCCGCAAGGATCAAGCCCCCGGTGACGTAGTCGTTGTGCAGGTGGGTTTCGGCCACGTGCGTGATGCGGACGCCCGCAGCAAGAGCCGCTGATTCCACCCGGTCAATGTCCCGCTGCGGATCGATCACCAGCGCCACTGAACCGTCATGGACCAGGTAGCTGCGGTCCCCCAGCTGGGGTGTCTCGATCACCACGACGTCCATACCCCAGATTAAAACAACGCGGGGCCACCAGCAGTGGCCCCGCGTTGATGAAAAATGAAGAACTAGACCTGCGCGGCTACACCGTCGCGGGAGATGTTGACCATGTCCTCGCGCGGAACCACCTTGATGCGCTCACGGGTGACCTCAACACCGTGCGAGCCGCCGGCCTCGGTTGCCGCTGCGCCAAGGGCGAGTTCGTGGGCGTCCAGCGCCAGCCAGCCTTCCCAGCTGGTGAACTGCACGCCGCGGCTGTCGAGGAGTTCCACCACTGCATCAGCCGAAGGAACCTCGGCGAACGGCAGGTTTTCGCGGTCCTCAAGCAGGTAGGTGACGGTCTCCAGGGCGTCGCCCTTGGTGTGGCCGATGAGGCCAACCGGACCACGCTTGATCCAACCCGTTGCGTAGAGGCCGGGAACGTGCTGGCCGTCGGCGTCCAGGACGCGGCCGCCGTCGTTGGTCACAACGCCCTTCTTGTGGTCGAACTCGACGTCCGGCAGGGCAGAACCGAAGTAGCCGATGGCGCGGTACACGGCCTGGACGGGGTAGTCGATGAACTCGCCGGTGCCGCGGGCGTTGCCCGTGCCGTCCAGTTCGGTGCGCTCGAACTTGATGCCGGCAACCTTGCCCGGGGTCTCCGGAGAATCGACGATCTCCACCGGGCTGTGCAGGAAGTGCAGGTGCAGGCGGCGGGAAGCCTTGAGCTCGGAGAGGTCCTCCGGCTGCTCGGCAATCCAGTTGGTGAGTGTGCCGACCATGGTCTTGGTCTGGTTGTTGGTCTGGACCTGGCGGTCGGACTCTTCGTCGAACTCGAAGTCCTCGGCGTAGAGGATGATGTCCACGTCCTTGGAGTGCGAGAGTTCGCGCAGTTCCAGCGGCGTGAACTTCACCTGTGCAGGGCCGCGGCGGCCGAACACGTGAACGTCGGTGACCGGGGAGTTCTTCAGGCCGGCGTAGACGTTGTCCGGGATTTCGGTGACCAGGAGGTCATCAGCGTGCTTGGACAGGACGCGGGCGACGTCCAGCGCCACGTTGCCGTTGCCAAGCACGGCGATTTCCTTGGCGTCCAGCGGCCATTCGCGCGGAACGTCCGGGTGTCCGTCGTACCAGGAGACGAAGTCGGCGCCGCCGAAGGAGCCCTCCAGCTCGATGCCGGGGATGTTCAGGTCGGCATCCTTGATGGCGCCGGTGGCGAAGATCACGGCGTCGTAGTGCTTGCGGAGGTCCTCGATGGACAGGTCCGTGCCGTAGTCCACGTTGCCGAAGAAACGGATGTCGCCGCGGTCCAGGACCTTGTGGAGGGCGTTCACGATGCCCTTGATGCGGGGGTGGTCCGGAGCGACGCCGTAACGGATCAGGCCGTAAGGTGCCGGGTAGCGGTCGAACAGGTCGATGCTGACGTTGAGTTCGCCGCTCTTGACGGCTTCGCTCTTGGTCAGGATGTCGGCTGCGTACACGCCGGCCGGGCCGGAGCCGATGACGGCGACGCGAAGCGGACGGTCCGCAGAACCTACGGTGGTGCTAGTTGACACGGCTGTGTTCCTTCTTCTTTTCGGGCCTCCCAACTGAGTCGCAGTTGTGCGCGTTTTGAGGGCTCAAAACGTGCTCTGCTGCTACTTAGTTGGGCCGGGGGCTAGTTGGTGCGGACGCGGGGACGGTTGGGGGTAATGGTGCTGTAGTCAGCGGTCTTGAAGTGCTGGGGTGCAAAGGGGCTGACGCGGACAACATCGCCGATCACAATGACTGCTGGGTTGGCCACGCCGACGGCTTCCGCCTGGTCCGCGATGGTCTCCAACGTGCCGATCGTGACGCGCTGCTCCGGCAAATACCCGTTTTCTACGATACCTACTGGAGTGTCCAAAGGCAGACCCGAGGCGGCCAGGGCAGCCGCAGACTCGCGCAATTGGGCCACTCCCATGAGCAACACCACAGTGTGGTCGGGGCGTGCGGGGACTTCCGAAAGCTCTTCGTGGCCGGTCACCACGCTGAAACCCTTGGCCAGCCCACGGTGTGTTACGGGGATGCCGGCGGCGGCAGGAACGGAGATCGCGGAGGTCACGCCGGACACCACTTCAACCTCGACGCCGTTCTGCCGGCAGAATTCTGCTTCCTCGCCACCGCGCCCCAGGACATAGGGGTCGCCGCCTTTGAGGCGGACCACACGGTTGCCCTTCAGGGCTTCCTCGACAAGGATGCGGTTGATCTCCAATTGCGGAACCGGGTGATGGCCAGGTGTCTTGCCGACCTCGATGACGCGCACGTCAGGGGCCAGCTCCTGGAGCAAACCGCGCGGTCCAAGACGGTCAGCAACTACGACGTCGGCCTGGCCCAGCAGGCGGCGGCCGCGCACAGTGATCAGGCCGGTATCCCCCGGCCCACCGCCAACGAGTGCCACGGATCCGATGCTTCCATGACCGGCGGCCGATGCCTTGCGGTGGCGGCGAAGGGGAAGATCGCCGGATTCGAGCGCCGTAGCCACGGCGTCACGCAGAGCCATGGCGCGGCGCGGGTCTCCCCCGGCATTGATGGCGATCTTGACATCGTCCACCTCGGCCACCGCGGGGGTCCAGGCAGCCGATGCTTCATGGTCGGAGGCATTGACGCACCAGATGCGCTGCGCTTCGGCGTCGGCCGCCACCTGGGTGTCCACGGCGGCAGCGCCGGTTGCCGTCTGGACGAACCAGACGCCGTCGAGGTCTTCCGCCCGGTATTCGCGGGGCTCCCAAGCGAGCAGGCCCAAATCGACCAAAGCGCGAAGTTTGTCAGAGGCAACGGGAGCGACCACCGTAACTTTCGCGCCGGCGTCGAGCAGCCCTTTGGCGCGGCGTGCCGCGACGGGGCCGCCGCCCACCACCAGCACCGGGCGGCCAAGAAGCCGCAGCGCGGTGGGGTAAATGTCCTGTATTGCCATGAAAAAACTGTAGGGCGGGGCCGTAATATGCTTCAAAGGCCCGGACACACCCGGTAATGCTGGGTAATGCAGCGTCACAAACAGTTTCAAATCCGCAGGCTTGCTAAAAGACCGACCAGCCAGTCCTGGTGGTGAACTCATCCAAGGCAGCCACACCCGCCACCGAGTTGCCGGAACGCCCCAAACCGGGGCTCCAGACGCTGATGGCGCATTTGCCGGGAACGACGGCAACAATTCCGCCTCCGACGCCGCTCTTCCCGGGGAGGCCCACCCTGTAAGCGAACTCACCCGCGGCATCGTACGTACCGCACGTCAGCATGACCGCGTTGATCCGCTTTGTCTGGGCGGGCGAGAGCACCAACTCCCCCTCGGCTCCCAGCCCATTGGATGCGAGGAACCGGGCGGCCAGGGCAAGGTCCTGGCACGTCATGGCCAAGGCGCACTGCTGCGCGTAGGACTCCAGGACCTCATCCACGGGATTCTCCAGGTTGCCGCAGCTGGCCAGGAAGTGCGCCAGCGAGGCATTGCGGTGCCCGCTCTCCAGTTCCGAGGTGGCCACCCGATGGTCCGTGTCCACTTGGTCGTTTCCGGACTCGCGCCTCATCAGCTCCCGTACGGCTCCGGCAGCATCGCCGGTCAGGCTCAACAACCTGTCCGTTACGACGATCGCCCCGGCGTTGATGAAGGGGTTCCGGGGTATCCCGTCTTCGCTTTCCAGCTGGACGAGCGAATTGAACGGGTTGCCCGAAGGTTCGCGGAACACCCGCTTCCAGATTCCGTCGCCATCGCTGGAGAGCACCAACGCCAAGGCGAAGACCTTGGAGATGCTCTGGATGGAGAACTCCACGTGCGCATCACCGGCTGAGAACACCTCACCGTCCTTGGTGACCAGGGATATCCCGAACTGGTGGGGGTCAACAGCACCGAGCTGTGGAATGTAACCGGCCACTTGTCCTTGGCCTATCTGGGGTTGAACAGCTCCTGTTATATCTTCGAGCAGGTTTTGGATATCCATGGGTCGGCCTCTGTCTCAGCCGGGTCACCCTTCGTCTTTGAAGGGAGGCCGGGCACGTGTTTCAGTGTCTTTGGTGCATGCGCACAGCCAAAAACACTACTCGATGCCCGGCGCCCGTCCCCGGAAACCCGCCGACCTAGCCCGCCCGGGCAGCCTCCCAACCGAAGGCAGGCGCGACGTGCTTTGCCACGTTCCCCAGCAGCTTCGCGTTGTACTCGACGCCGAGCTGGTTCGGAACCGTGAGCAGCACGGTATCTGCGGACTGGACCGCAGCATCGCGCGAGAGTTCCTCGGCGAGTTGCTCGGGCGAGCCGATGTAGCTCTTCCCGAAACGCGACAGGGCGCCGTCGAGGATCCCTACCTGGTCTTGGCTGTCGGCTTGGGCGCGAAGGCCAAAGTAGTGGTTGTCCTCGGCGTCGACGATCGGGATGATGCTGCGGCTCACCGAAACCCGGGGCTCGAAGTCGTGCCCAGCGGCAGCCCAGGCGTCGCGGAACATCTGGATCTGCTCGGCTTGGAGCTGGTCGAAGGGTACGCCGGTGTCTTCGGTCAGCAGGGTGGAGCTCATGAGGTTCATGCCCTGCTCAGCTGCCCACACAGCCGTCTTGCGGGTTCCGGCGCCCCACCAGATCCGATTGGGCAGGTCTTTCGAGAGAGGTTGGATCGGGAGAAGCCCGGTGGCCCCTCCGGCGTAATGCGGATCGGCCTGGGCTACCCCGTGGCCCGCGATCGCCTTGCGGAACAGGGCAGTATGACGGCGGGCCATGTCACCGCCGTCCTCGCCCTCCGCCGGAACATAGCCAAAGTTGGCGGCACCGTTCAGGGCGGGCTCGGGTGAACCACGGCTCACACCGAGCTGCAGCCTTCCATCGCTGATCAGGTCAGTGGCTGCTGCTTCCTCGGCCATATAGAGGGGGTTCTCGTACCGCATGTCGATCACGCCGGTACCCATTTCAATGCGGCTGGTTCTGGCCGCAATGGCGCTCAGCAGGGGAAAGGGCGAGGCCTGCTGACGGGCAAAGTGGTGCACGCGGAAAAAGGCACCATCAATACCAAGTTCCTCGGCCGCGACAGCGAGTTCGATCCCCTGCTTGAGGGCCTCACCGGCCGTGGGAACCAGTGAACCGGGAACGCGGGCCCAGTGGCCGAAGGACAGGAAGCCGATCCGTTTCTTGTGCATGCCCGTCACAACGCAGATCCGCCGCCGGTCATTCCGCCCGGGCCCCTTCTATGGTGCGGACCACATCCAGGGTCCGTATGTGCCAGTGGGTCGGCATTGGTCGGGGCTAGAATCAGCCAATGGGGCTCCTGACCTTCAGCATCAATGTCACCTTGGACGGCTGTGTCGACCACCGGGAGGGCATCGCGGATGACGAAACGCATGCCTACTACACCCGGCTCTTGGAGGAGAACGGGGCCATGCTCTGGGGCCGAACCACGTACGAAAATGATGGAGGCCTATTGGCCCGCGGTCGCACGGGGCGAGGTGGAAGCGCCGCCTGCGCTCGCAAACTCGCCACGGAGCTCGACCGCTTGGACTTGATCGACGAGTACAAGTTCCTGGTCCACCCTGTGATCACCGGCCACGGCCCGACCCTCTTCCAGGGCGGGCTCCCCAGCACCCGCCGCCTCGAACTGATCTCGACGTCACCCCTCAGCAACGGAGTTGTTTCCGTGCACTACCGTCGGGCTGCTTAGGGTTTACGCACGACGGCGGCTGAACGCATCCCGCGGTGGGTTCGCCGCTGGAGCCGCAACCCTTTCCGCCATCCGCACCCGTAGTTTAGGGTGCGCCAGGCGGAAAGACTGCGCAGCTCACGAAGAAGAGGTGCATTCGGTGCAAAAGGGCGCGCGCCCTCCCGGCGGGACGTGAGAGAGCGTCCTTGGGAAAGGGGTGTTCGGTGAGAGAGCGTCCTTGAAAAAGGGGGGTCCGGTG
Organism: Paenarthrobacter sp. NCHU4564; assembly: GCF_052156435.1. Classification (NCBI taxonomy): domain Bacteria; kingdom Bacillati; phylum Actinomycetota; class Actinomycetes; order Micrococcales; family Micrococcaceae; genus Paenarthrobacter; species Paenarthrobacter sp. NCHU4564. The sequence goes on along the minus strand of NZ_JBQLIS010000002.1, from coordinate 44,674 downwards.
AGAGAGCGTCCTCGGGAAAGGGGTGTTCGGTGAGAGAGCGTCCGTGGGAAAGGGGCGTTCGGTGAGAGAGCGTCCGTGGGAAAGGGGCGTTCGGTGAGAGAGGGTCCTCGGGAAAGGGGTGTTCGGTGAGAGAGCGTCCGTGCGCGAAAGCCCGACGGCGGGTGGTCACCGTCGGGCTTTTGCGTTGCGTCGGGCTTTTGCGTTGCGTCAGATCCGGGCTAGCGGCTGCTGCCCGCCAACAGGCCGCGGCGCTGCAGGAGCCGCTTCTCGATAGGGCCGAACACCAGGAGCTCAATCAGAATGCCCACGAACAGGATCAGCAGGATCGCGGACATCACGATTGTCATGTCGGACAACAGACGGCCTTGGTCCAGCAACGATCCCAGCCCGAAACCAATGGTGCCACCAACGGCGATGATTTCAGCAGCCATGAGGGAGCGCCAGGAGAATGCCCACCCTTGCTTCAAACCACCGATATACCCGGGCAGAGCTGCGGGCAGGACGATCTGCAGGGCCATTTGGAGCCGGTTCGCGCCAAGCACCGTACCAACGCTGCGGTACTGCGGCGGTATCTGGTCCACGCCGGAGATCAGGCCGTTGATGATGGACGGAATAGCACCCATGAACACCACAAAGTAGACGGTGGCGTCAGTGAGGCCGAACCAGATGATGGCAGCCGGAACCCAGGCCACCGACGGCAGGACCTGCAAGCCGGAAATGAGCGGGCCAAAGGCGCGGCGCAGCGGAGCGACCTGGGCCAGGATCAGCCCGATCGGCGTGGCAATCACAACGGAAATAAGGAAGCCAACCACGCCACGCTGCAACGAGGTCCACACTGCCTCCTGGAGCTTGCCCTCGCCCCACAGCGTGAGGAACTGCTTGAAGACATCAACAGGCCCGGGGACGAGGTCACGCCGTTTGAGCTCCAGCGAGACATAGAACTGCCAGGCGAGGATGAGGACAACCAATGCCAGCACGGGCAACAGCACGCGCTTCCACTCGATACCGCCCTTGCGGCCAGTGTCCAGCTGGAGGTTGTCCAGGCCGGCTTCCAGGTCCCGGAGCTCGGAAGCGTTGCCTTTCAGCGACGGTGAGGTGATGTGGTGGGAATCAGTCACGGGGAGGGTCCGCTCTTCAGTGGTCTGGTTACTTGGCATGGCGGCGGATCTCCTCGCGAAGTCGTCGGGTAATGACGCCGGTGAGCTCCCCTGCACGGCCGGCGTCGGTGCGGTGTTCCTCGGTAACGTTCCATTCGGCCACTACCCGGCCGGGACGCGAGGACAACAGCAGCACACGCTGGCCCAAACGCACCGCCTCACGCACGTTGTGCGTCACGAAGATGATGGTGCGGCCGGTTTCCTTCCAGATGCGCTCAAGTTCATCGTGCAGAAGGTCGCGGGTGATGGCGTCGAGCGCAGCGAACGGCTCGTCCATGAGCAACACCTGCCGGTCCTGGGCCAAAGACCGCGCGAGTGCCACGCGCTGCCGCATGCCGCCGGACAGCTCATGCGGACGCTTGTCCCCCGCCCCGCCCAGGTGCACCAGCTCAAGGAGTTCGGTGGCGCGGGCCCGGCGGCTTGCCTTGGTGCCGGACTTGTCAGCCAGCTGCAGGGCCAGTTCGATGTTGCCGCGGGCGGTCAACCACGGGAACAGGGACGCATCCTGGAACATGAAGGCCGCGCCGTCGCTGGGCACCTCCAAAGCGCCCGACGTCGGATGCTCCAGTCCCGCGATGATGTTCAGCAGGGTGGACTTGCCGCAGCCGGACGCACCAAGGAGGGCGACAAACTCGCCTTGTGCGATGGTGGCGTTGACGTCGTCCAGCACCGGGGCGCCGTCGCCGAAGCGCTTCCCCAGGTTCTCGAGTACGACTGGCATGGTCCCGTCCTTCGTGTTGATTGGTCTTGCTGTTGATACGCCCAAAGCCGGCCCGCTCCGGTGATGAAGCGGGCCGGCCGGTGGTGTTAGTCCTGGCCGAGTCCTGCAGCCGAGGTCTTCTTGCCTTCAACCTCGTTCAGGGCGCGGAGGTCGAAGATGCCGTTGATGTCAGCTTCCTTGGTGGTGCCGGCCTTGACGCCGTCTTCCAGGAGCTTCTTGTACGTTCCGGCCAGCGGGTCGGTGGTGAATTTGATGTTCTGCAGTGCACGCTCGATCACGTTGGCGGGAAGCGGCTTGCCGGCGGTGTCCTTGAGGACGGCGTTGATGGTGCTCGCCTTGTCCGCGGGTGAGGCGTTGTTCAGCCAGTTGACCGACTCCACGTGGCCCTTGAGGAGCGCCTGGACGGTCTCGGGGTGTTCTGCGGCGAACTTCTTGTTCACGATCAGGATGGTGGTGGTGAATTCACCGTTCTCCCACAGGTCCTTCTCGTCAACCAGGACCTTGGCGCCTGCTTCGAGGACCAAACGGGAGGCCCACGGCTCAGGCAACCACGCGCCGTCGAGCTTTCCGTCTGTGAAGAGCTTCAGGGACTGCGCGTTTTCGGTGGGGTTGATGTTCACATCACCGCTGCCGTCCACGTTGGTCTTGTAGCCCTGGTCGCCGAGCCACGCCCGGAGTGCGACGTCCTGCGTGCCACCGAGCTGCGGGGAGCTGAGGACCTTGCCCTTGAGGTCCGCCGCGGAGTTGATCTCCGGCTTGACCACCAACTGCGCGCCGCCTGCTGCTGCACCGGCGATGATGCTGATGGACTCGCCGTTGCTCTTGACGAAGGAGTTGATGGCCGGGTTCGGGCCGATGTAGGTGGCGTCGATCGCACCGGCGTTGAGGGCCTCGATCGCGGCGGGGCCGGCGTTGAAGATCTGCGTGCTGAGCTTGGTGCTGCCAAGTTCCTTGGCGATGATGCCCTGGCTGGTGCCAACCAGCGCGGGGCCGTGCGTGACGTTGCTGAAGTAGCCGAGCTTGAGTTCGGCCGCGGGCGACGTGGTGGGTGCCGGGGCGGCCTGGTTGTTGCTGTTGGAAACCACCGAAGCTACTGCTGCGCCGGCACCGATCAGCAGGACAAGGCCGACTGCCACGGCGATTTCCACCGTGCGGCGGCGCTTGGGCTTGGTCGACTCACCAGCAACGATGCGGGTGGTTCCTGACTCGGGTTTTTGTGACTCGGAGTTGTTTGCCATGGGGGGTCCTTATGGAAGTGGGATGCGAGCTGGGGCGAAGATCAGGCCCCGCAACATCGCCCTGGTTGGGCAAGGAAGGACCATTCCGGAGAGGTCATGAGTTCACAGTAGGGACTGTCATATTTCGGCTTCAATCCCGCAGAAACCAAGGTTCATGAAGGGTCACTTGGCGTCACATTCCCCGCGAGGCCTTCAATGTCCCGAGGGGTCGTCCGGCAGCAGCCACCCACCAGCCGTGCCCCCAAGGCGAGCCAGTCGGCAACATTTCCGGCCAGCGTGCCCGAGTCCGCAACCCCGCCGGCAGGCCCCCAGGTCTTGGTCACGGCGTCGTAGGTCTCCCCCGAATTCGGGTAGGCAACCAGCGGAACATCGCCCGCGGCCTGGAGTTCACCAAGGGCGGGCGACACCAGTTCCAGCGGCACACAATTAACCCCGACGGCGGTCACGCGCGGTTCCACGCGAAGCAGCGCAGCCACGTCCGCAAGGGGCGTTCCGTCACTGATGTGGCTGCCGTCCCGAAGCGTGAACGTGAACCAGGATTCGACGTCGAACTCCGCCACGAGCTCTACCAGCGCGGCCGCTTCGGCGTAGGAAGGCAGCGTCTCGCAGGCCAGGAAATCGGCTCCGGCGTCCACCAGTGCGGCAATACGCGGGCGGTGGAAGTCCCGGAATTCCGCGGCAGAAAGCGTGTAATCGCCGCGGTATTCGGAACCGTCAGCCAGATACGCGCCGTAGGGACCCACGGACCCGGCGATCAACAGGGGCCCGGAATCCGGGGTGGCCGCCGCGTGTTCCTTCCGTGCATCGTCGGCCAGCCGGACGCTGCGCGCGACCAGCTCAAGCGACTCCTCCAGGGACAACCCGCGCCGGGCAAAGCCCTGCGGAGTGGCCTGGTAGCTGGCGGTGATCGCCACGGATGCACCGGCGTCGTAATAGTCCCTGTGGACCTGCTTGATCAGGTGCGGTTGCTCCATAAGGACCTTGGCGGACCACAAGGGATCTTCAAGGTCGCAGCCATGGGCTTCGAGTTCCGTGGCCAGGGCACCATCCAGCACCAGGGTGTGGCCGGCGTGCAGGAGCGTACTGAGGGAGTTATTCCGGGGCATGGTGTCCGTTCTGCAGAAAGACCGCAGCCTGTTCGACATTCCCGCCGTGCAGCGTGGGGATGATCGAACAAGCTGCGGTCTTTTGTGTCTGTCTGTGACCTCAGATGACGTAACGTTCGTCTTCGTGGTCGCCCGGGTGGTCCTTGACCAGACCGGCAGCAAGGGTATTGCCGTCGATCGGGTCGATCACCAGGAAAGCGCCGGTGCGGCGGTGGTGCAGGTAGTTCTCCAACGGCAACGGTGCGGCCAGGCGCAACTGGGCGTGCCCGATGTCGTTGAGCTCCAGTGTGGACGACGGCTCCACCTTGAACGTGGCGAGATCCAGCTTGCCGTTGACGTTGCGGACCAGCGCCTGGACGGTACGCGTGCCGTGCTTCACCAGGACCTTCTGGCCTTCGCGGAGCGGCTTGGGTGACAGCCAGCACAAGGAGGCATAGAGGTCGGCGGAGCTTTCCCGGACCGTGCCGGCCGCTGCGATGGTGTCACCGCGGGCGATGTCGATCTCGTCAGCCAGGCGGATGGCCACGGACTGCGGAGCTGCGGCCTCTTCCAGGGAGCGTCCGGCGAAGTCGATGCCCACCACCGTGGTGATGCGCGGTTCGTGGCCCGGGCTGAGGACGGTGACCTCGTCACCGAGCTTCACTGACCCTTCGGTGACCTGGCCGGCATAGGCGCGGTAGTCACGGTATGCCTCCACGTCCAGGCCGCCGGCAACGGCATCCGGAGCCAGCGCGCCCTGTGGTCGGATGACCAGCTGCACGGGGAACCGGAAACTCTCCAGCCCGGCTTCCAGCTCGTCTGCCGCCGGGAGGGTCTCCAGGACCTCCAGCAGTGCCGGGCCCGTGTACCAGGGGGTGCGCTCGGAGCGGTCCACCACGTTGTCGCCGTCAAGCGCCGAAACCGGCACCACCAGCAGATCGGAAACACCATCGGAACCCAGGCCAAGCTCCTGCGCCACCTTGCGGACGTCCGCCTCGATGTCGCGGAACACCTGCTCGCTGAAGTCCACCAGGTCGATCTTGTTCACGGCCACAATCACGTGGGCCACGCGCAGCAACTGCAGCACGGACAGGTGGCGGCGCGTCTGCTCCAGCACACCCTTTCGGGCATCAATGAGCACGACGACGGCATCCGCAGTGGACGCGCCGGTCACCGTGTTCTTGGTGTACTGAACGTGGCCGGGGCAGTCCGCCAGGATGAAGCTGCGGCGGTCCGTGGCGAAGTAGCGGTAGGCCACGTCGATGGTGATGCCCTGTTCGCGCTCGGCCCGCAGGCCGTCCGTGAGGAGGGCCAGGTCGATGCCGCCCTTGTCGCCGCCGAAGCCGCGGTCCGCGGAGGTCCGGGCAACAGCGTCGAGCTGGTCGGCGAGGATCGCCTTGGAGTCGTGAAGGAGGCGGCCCACCAAAGTGGACTTGCCGTCGTCGACCGATCCGGCAGTAGCGAAACGGAACAGCGTGGATGGCAGCGGAGCGGAGTCCAGGCCGTCAGTGCCGGCGATGAGGGATGCGGTGTCGGTGCTCATTTAGAAGTAGCCGTCCTTCTTGCGGTCTTCCATGGCTGCCTCGGAGATGCGGTCATCTGCGCGGGTGGCGCCACGTTCGGTCAGGGTGGAGGCAGCGACTTCAACAACGACGTCGGCCACGGTGAACGCGTCGGATTCGACGGCCCCGGTGCAGGACATGTCGCCCACTGTGCGGTAGCGGACCGTCTTGGTGATGACGTCCTCATGCGGGAGCGGCTGGGAGACCTCGCCCACTGCGCGCCACATGCCGTCGCGGGCGAAGACCTCGCGCTCGTGGGCGTAGTACAGGCTGGGCAGCTCGATGTTCTCGCGCTCGATGTAGCGCCAGATGTCCAGCTCGGTCCAGTTGCTGATGGGGAAGGCACGGACGTGCTGGCCCACGGTGTGGCGGCCGTTGTACAGGTTCCACAATTCGGGGCGCTGGTTGCGCGGATCCCACTGGCCGAACTCGTCGCGCAGGCTCAGGATGCGTTCCTTGGCCCGGGCCTTGTCTTCGTCCCGGCGGCCGCCGCCGAACACGGCGTCGAACTTGTTCTTCTGGATCGCATCCAGCAGCGGTACGGTCTGCAGCGGGTTGCGGGTTCCATCGGCACGCTCGGCGAGTTCGCCGCGGTCAATGAATTCCTGCACCGAGCCGACAACCAGCTTCAGGCCAAGGCGCTCGACCGTGCGGTCACGGAAGTCCAGGACCTCGGGAAAGTTGTGGCCCGTGTCCACGTGCAACACCGGGAACGGAACCTTGCCCGGCCAGAAAGCCTTGGTTGCCAGGTGCAGCATCACCACAGAGTCCTTGCCGCCGGAGAACAGCAGCGCAGGCTTCTCGAACTCGGCGACCACTTCGCGGATGATGTGGATGGCTTCGGACTCGAGGGTGTCCAAGCTGCTGAGACGCTCGACCGAGGATCCGCCGTGCCCGCTTCGCGATGCCCGCCACGCCGCGGCGGATTCCTCGGTCTCGCTCTGCAACTGGTTCAACTCAAGGTCCTCGCTGGTTGTAGAAGTGCTCATGTGTGTAACCCGCATTCTGTCTTGTCGGATCCTGCCCAGCGACCGGCCCGAGGGTCTTCGCCCGGGGCCACTTTGCGAGTGCAGGGCTGGCAACCGATGGAGGGGTAGCCCTGGCTCAGGAGGGGGTTGACGGGAAGGATGTTGTCCTCGGAGTACTCCACCAACTGGTCAAAGGACCAGTCCACCATGGGGTTCACCTTGACCAGGCCGAAGCTCTCATCCCAGGTGACCACGGGAGTATTGGTCCGGGTGGGGCCCTCGTCGCGGCGGACACCGGTGAACCACACCTCGTAGCCGGCAAGGGAGCGGCGGAGGGGGGCCACTTTGCGCAGGGCGCAGCACTGGCCGGGGTCGCGGGCAAACAGGTCCTTGCCCAGCAGGCTGTCCTGCTGCTCCACCGTGTGTTCCGGAAGGACGTCCACCACGTTGACCCGCAGGTTGGCCGCGACCTCATCGCGGGTCTGGTAGGTCTCCTTGAAGTGGTACCCGGTTTCCAGGAACAAGACGTCGACGCCGGGAATCTGGTCCGCGACCAGGGCCGGCAGGACGGCGTCGGCCATGGAGCAGGCCACGGTGATGGCGGGCAGCTCGAAGTTGCGGGCAACCCAGGCGATCACGTCGGTGGCGGAGGCGTTCCAGCCGAGCTCGGCGGCGCCGGCCTCTGCCAGTGCCTTGAGCTCTTCGTTGGACCGCTTGAGGGCTAGTGTCACTGGAGGTCTCCTTCATCTGCGGAGTGTGCCCACTCGGCAAAGGTCTGGCCCTCGGCGCCAACTTCGACGAACTTGCGGACCACACGTTCCACGTAGTCAGGCAGGTCTTCGACCGTGACCTTGAGGCCGCGGACGGTACGTCCCAAACCGGCTTCCTCGCGCTCGTTGTTGGCCAGCCCGCCACCAAGGTGGACCTGGAAACCCGGGGTGGGGTCGCCGTCGGGCGTTGGCAGCATCATGCCCTTCAGGCCGATGTCAGCGGTCTGGATGCGGGCGCAGGAGTTCGGGCAGCCGTTGATGTGCAGGGACAGTGCCTGCGGCAGCTGCTTGGTTTCCACGAGATCGGCCAGGCGGCGTTCCAGCTCGGCGATGGCCGTGGCGGCGGTGACCTTGGTTTCGACGATCGCGAGCTTGCAGAACTCGATGCCCGTGCAGGCGATGGTTCCGCGGCGGAACACGGACGGGCGGGCGGACAGGCCCAGCGTGTCCAGTTCGGCGATCAGCGGTTCAACCTGCTCCTTGGCAACGTCCAGGATGACGAGCTTCTGGTGGGGAGTGGTGCGCAGGCGGTACGTGCCGTGCTGCTCCAGGGTGTCCGCAAGCTTCACCAGGGCCTCGCCCGAGGTACGGCCGACCGTGGGGGCAACACCGATGAAGAACTTGCCGTCCTTCTGCTCGTGCACGCCGATGTGGTCGCCGGGAGCGTTGGGCTTGGGGGCAGCAGGACCGTCCGGAAGCTTGAACCCGAGGTATTCGTCTTCCAGGATCTGGCGGAACTTGGCCGGACCCCAGTCGTTCATGAGGAACTTCAGGCGGGCCTTGGTACGCATGCGGCGGTAGCCGTAGTCACGGAAGATGCTGGTGACGCCCAGCCACACTTCGGCAGCGACGTCGGCGGAGACGAACACGCCGAGGCGCTCGGCAAGGCGCGGGTTGGTGGAAAGGCCGCCGCCGACCCAGAGGTCGTAACCGGCGCCGAGTTCGGGGTGGACCACGCCTACCAGGGCGAAGTCGTTGATCTCGTGGACGACGTCCTGTGAGGGGTGGCCCGTGATCGCCGTCTTGTACTTGCGCGGCAGGTTGGCCAGTTCCGGGTCGCCGATGAAGCGTTCGGAAAGTTCGTGGATCAACGGCGTGGGATCGATGATCTCGTCCTTGGCGATTCCTGCCACCGGCGAACCGAGGATGACGCGGGGTACGTCACCGCAGGCCTCTGTGGTGGACAGGTCCACAGCCTCCAGGCGGCGCCAGATTTCCGGGACGTCTTCCACGCGGATCCAGTGGAGCTGGATGTTCTGGCGGTCCGTGAGGTCAGCCGAACCGCGGGCGAAATCCACGGAGATCTGGCCGATCACGCGAAGCTGCTCGGTGGTCAGCGCACCGCCGTCGATGCGCACGCGCAGCATGAAGTACTTGTCTTCGAGCTCGTGCGGTTCCAACGTCGCCGTCTTGCCGCCGTCGATCCCGGGCTTGCGCTGCGTGTAGAGGCCCCACCAACGGAAACGGCCGTGCAGGTCCGTTCCGTCGATCGAGTCGAAACCTTCTTTTGAGTAGACAGACTCAATACGCTCACGGACGTTCAGCCCGTTGTCTTCCTGTTTCCAGGTTTCGTTGGCGTTGAGGGGTGTGGTGCCGTCAACCTTCCACTGACCGTGGGGCTTGGCGGCCGGGCGGGTGCGTGCGGGACGCTTGGAGACTTCGGTGTCCGCGGGCGCACCGGCTACAGCTGTATCTGTCATACATCGAGGGTAGGTGGGGCCAGATTTAGCCAGCAAAGGTCCGGAAATGTTGAGTCACCTAGGGAAACATTTCGTCACGAACAGCACGCCGGCCTTGTTCCCGCCCGGTTTCTATGCAGTCCGAATCCGCGTCATTTCGGCGAAATATGGCTTAGGAAAGGCTGCCCTTGATTGCGTCATATCTCTCCAGTGCAATCGCTGCCAGGACCTTCGACGGCAGCAGCGGATCGCTCACAACGTCGGCTCCGGCCTTGAACAGCTGGTCGTGGAAATACCCGGTGGCCAGCAGGTAGGACGCCACGAAAACCCGGCCACCCTCCGCGCCGAGTTCGGCACGCAAGGAGGCGACGCCGTCGGGCACGTTCGGCTGGGCGCTGGCACCATAGGCGACCCGGACCGTGTTCGGCAGCAGTTCGGCGAGCAGGCGCGCCTGCTCTTCGGAGTCCACGGACCCGTCCGGAAGTGACGAACCCGCGGCAGCCAGCAGCACGCCGTCGTGATCCTGCAGGCCGGCGGCCCGCAGGCGCGCGGCGAGCAGCTCTGCCAGGCGCGGGTCGGGGCCGATCGGTTTGGCGGCGACTACCTCGGGCCGGCTCTTGATCGCCTTGGGCACGTCCACCTTGATGTGGAAACCGGTGCTGAGCAGGAGCGGCACCACCACGGCCGGGGTCCCCTGCGGCAGGCCCTCCACCACACCGGACAACTCGGGTTCCTGGACGTCGACGTAGGCCTCAAGGACCTGTAGCCCGGGCCGCAGTTCCTCGATGTCGGCCATGACCTGGCGGATGGCAGCCTGGCCCTCGGTGTTGCGGGTTCCGTGGGCACAGGCGATCAAGACGGGGCTGTTCATGGGAGCTAGCGTAACGTTGAGCCAGCACCAGTTGAGAAGCACGTAAAGAAAGAACCGTCCACTTGATTTCCCTTGACATCGTTCTTTTGTGGCTCGACCTCATCGGCGTGTTCTTCTTCGCCGTCTCCGGCTCCCTGTTGGCTGCCCGGAAACAGTTCGACGTGCTCGGTTCCATCCTGCTCGCCTCAATCGCGGCCTTGGGCGGCGGCGTCATCCGCGACATCATCCTCAATACCGCTCCCCCCGTGGCCTTCACCAACCCCGCCTACCTGGCCCCACCATTGCTGGCCGCCATGCTGGTCTACTACCTGTTTTCATCGGTCCAGCGCTTTACCTCGCTTTTGACACTGTTCGACGCCGGCGGGCTGGCTTTGTTCTGTATCACCGGGACCCTGAAAGCCCTGACCGCGGGGATGAACCCTGTCACCTGCATCCTGTTGGGTGTCACCACGGCCGTGGGTGGCGGTCTCCTGAGGGACATCACCGCCAACGAGATTCCCACCCTCTTCAACAACCGTGACATCTACGCCCTGCCCGCCTTTGTCGGGGCCGGGCTGACCACGCTTTTATGGGACCTGGGGCTCTTCAGCGGGCTGACCGCCTGCCTGATCGCAGGGGTGGTCTTTGCTTTCCGCGTCACGGCGTGGCGGCGCGGTTGGTACGTCCCCCTGGCAGTGCGTGGATGGCACCGCGCCGGGGCGAATCCGGGGGTCCGCGATTAGCTAGGATGGGAGCATGACTGACATGTTCCTCGAGAAGTTCCGCGCGCTGGTCCCAAAGTATCTCGAGGATGAATGGCAGGAAGAAGACGGCCTGACGCCGGAGGAACTCGATGACGCCCTGTCCGAGCACTCCTTCACCATCCCCCTGGTGCTCCGCGAGTTTTACCTCGCACTCGGTGGATGCGAAGACCTCATGGAGGCCTACCACTACTTCTGGGACCCCGAGGAACTCGAAGTCGATGACGAAGGCTTCCTCATGTTCCTCGAGGACGAGGACGAGCAGTTCACCTGGGGCTTCCGTGTAGCCGACCTCAGCATCCCGGATCCCATCGTCTACCGCCGCAACAACGCCCGCGGCCAGTGGAAGAGCGAGGAAGGAACGTTCTCCGAGTTCGTCTTCGACATGTTCGACTGGGCGTTCAACGACGAAGACTAGGTTTTCCTGGTTCACAGCCCCCGCGCAGCCCTTGGGTTGGCGGGGGCTGTTTTGTTAGCGGGCGCTGATTCTGGTGCAAGCGTGCCGCCACCACCCACTTTGAATGGGATGTGGGCCGGACACGCCGTTCTACGGGCCTCCCGGCCACCTTTTGCTCTCAAAGTTGGTGGTGGCGGTACAGGCTTCGCGAAAAATTACGACGGCGGCGGGCCGGCTATGTAGCGGTAGGCGCCGAAGAGACCAGCCTCCCTGTTTTCCAGGACCTGCAGGACCTCGTCCACCATCCGCTGCGGGTGGTACACGACATCCGCGTAGTAGTAGTGCAGGCTCAGGCGTCCGCCCCGGATGGAAGCGTTGTTCCGGTAATGGTCCTTTTTCACCTGCTTTGGCTCAAAGTGGGTACTGCCGTCGAGTTCCACAATCAGCCAGTCCTCGATCAGTATGTCCACCTCCCCCACCCCGGGGACATCCGCGTGCATCTGGACCCGCAGGCCTGCCCGGCGGAAGTGGGTGTGCGCCAAAACTTCCAAGAGCGAGTCGGCCCTTGGCAGGACCAAATCCACTAGGGCGCGAAGCTTTCCGTTCCGGTTGCCCTTCATCTTGCTTTCCAGGAACTTGGTGGTCAGCAATGCCTGGCTAACGGCACTTTGCACCATGACCAATGCTTCCAACTCGGGGAGGCATCTCATGGCATGGAGCAGAACGTCAGCAACTCCAGCCACCGGAAGGTAGGGATGATCCGGGTGGATGCACTGGCCGTGGTGGACGATCCGACGCCGGGCCAACCCCGTGGTGCAACTGAGGTGCAGGTCCTTGACATCGTGAAGGGTCCAGAGCCCATAGAAGCGCGCTGCCGAAACGCACGTCAGCTTCCCGTTGGCTCTGAACGCGGCCACGATATCCGGATCGGCTGCCTTGGACACGTACACACCACGATGGAGTCGACTGATCCGGCCGGACCTGACGGCTTTGGCCAGGCTCCGCCGACTGAACCCTGCGGCGTAGAGGGATGTGGTGGTGGCTGCTCCGTGGCGGCTGCGAAGGAAGTTGTTGATGCTCATTCCGACATCATGTTGGCCCCGGAAGGCCCGGCCGGTCACACCAAATGGGTTATGTGGAAAACTTCCTCGGCCCCCACCACCCACTTTGAGGGGGGCGACCATGACTTCAGACCCCTTTTTCGGCGTGTCGCCCGATCCGGCGGGGCAAAGTGGGTGGATGCGGCACAGCGCCAAATCTGTAAATCGCTGCACACCAGGGAAAAAGCCATTGACGGTCAATGTTGCAAATGTGACAGGGTTGTCATAAGCTATTCACGGATCCACTAAATGCCTCCGGTGGATCTGATGCGAACGGAGATTGTGGTCCCGGTTCGGTGCAGCGTATGACTCGTAACGTTGCAGCGAGCCGGGGCCATTCCTTTTAAGCACCCATGACAAGCCCAGTGCACGGTAGCCCACGTGCCGCCACCACCCACTTTGAAGCCACCAAGTGGGAACACGCCGCAAAAACCGGGCTTCCCGCCCCTGTCCATGCCCAAAGTTGGTGGCAGCGGCACACCCGGAGCACAAAAGCAGCAACCCAAGGCCACAAAAAAGCAGGCACCCAACCCTCAAGGTCGAGTGCCTGCCTGGAGCAAAGGGAAACTAGCTGCTGCGGTCCACCACTGCGTGGGCGAAGTTGGTCAGGGACGCCTTCACAACACCCTCCGGCAGCGGGGCGAGCGCTGCTATGGCCTGGTCCGACCAGTCGCGGGCGATCTTCCAGGACTCCGCCGTGACGGGGTGCTCGCGCAGGCCCGCGACAGCCTCAGCCAGGGCGGAGTCGGAGGACAGGTCGCCATCCACCAGTTCAAGCAACGAAGCAGCCGAGGCATCCCCTGCGGCAGCGTCACGGCGGAGCAGGAGCACGGGCAAGGTGGGCACGCCTTCACGGAGGTCGGTGCCAGGAGACTTGCCGGACTTGACCTTCACGCCGGTGACATCGATGACGTCGTCGGCCAGCTGGAAGGCCACGCCAACCTTTTCGCCGTACTCCACGAGCACGTCTTCGAACTCCGGAGCAGCGCCGGCAAAGATTGCACCGAGCTGCCCGGATGCTGCAACCAGGGATCCGGTCTTATCAGCGATGACAGAGAGGTAATGCTCCACGGCGTCTTCGTCTTCGCGGGGACCCACGGTTTCGTGGAGCTGCCCGAGGCACAAGCGCTCGAAGGTCCGGGCCTGGATCCCCAGGGCACGCGAACCGAGCTCGGACACCAGGATGGATGCACGGGCGAAGATGAGGTCACCGGTCAGGATGGCCACGGAGTTACCCCAGACCTCATGGGCTGTAGGAGCACCACGGCGGAAGGGTGCGGAGTCCATGACGTCGTCGTGGTACAGCGTGGCGAGGTGGGTCAGCTCCACGACAACAGCGGCCTGGACAACCTCGGGACGTGAAGCATCACCAAGGTGCGCGCACAGCAGCGTCAGAAGGGGACGGATACGCTTGCCACCGGCTTCCACCAAGTGACGGGACGTAGCGTCAGCCAAAGGGTCGGAGTTGGAGATGGCCTCGCGAAGCTTCTTTTCCACCCGTGCAAGGTTGGTGGTGATGGCTGGGCCGAGCTCGGGATCGCCGGCAATTGCGGCAAAGCCGGCGGGCAGCTGGAGGCCCGTCGCGATTGCGGTGGTGTTGGGGGCGGGCTCGTTGGAGTCCGGCAAGCCGTGACCGGCGTGGGTCCAGCTGTGTTCGGCAGAGTTCGTCACGGGTTAACCCTAACTAGTTGGTGCGGAAACCGCGGTCTCGGCCCCTGCCGCCGTCACAGAGCGGGCAGAGGAAGTATTTGACGTGGGAGGGACAAGCATTTCAAGGACCCTGATCACGCGGTCTTCAAAACCCTTGGCGGAGGAGTCCGTGAGGTTTGCCAGCATGCGGACCACAAAGCGCATCAGCACAGGAATGGGCATACCCGTGCGCAGCGCCAGCTTCATCACGGCGGGCTTGCCGATCAGGAAGGCAAACGCCCTGCCGAGCGTGAAATGCGAACCCCACTGGTCCCGCACGTAGTCCGCGTACCGCGCAAGGTGGGCATCGGCGTCGTGCGTGGCCCAACCGGCCGAAGCTGAACGGGAGGCAGCATCGACAATAAACTCCGCAGCAAACCGGGCCGATTCCATGGCGTAGGAAATGCCCTCACCGTTGAACGGGGAGACCATGCCGCCGGCGTCACCGAGAAGCAGCAGCCCAGGCGAGTAGTGCGGTGTGCGGTTGAAGCCCATCGGCAGCGCGGCTCCACGGATCTCCCCCACCTGGTTCTCCGGCGTGAAGCCCCAATCGGCGGGCATGCCGGCGGTCCATTCGCGCAGGACCTGCTTGTAGTCGAGCTTGCCAAATTCCTTGGAGGAGTTCAGGATGCCGAGGCCCACGTTGGACGTGCCGTCGCCGACGCCGAACACCCAGCCGTAACCGGGCAGCGGCTTGCCGGACTTGCCGGGCAGTTCGAGCCAGCCTTCCATCCAGTCGTCGTCATGCCGCGGCGAGGTGAAGTAGGTGCGCACGGCAACACCCAGCGGGCGGTCGTCGCGCTTGTGCATCCCCAGTGATACGGCAGTCCGCGTCGAATTGCCGTCCGCAGCCAGTACGACGTCGGCATGGAAGTCGCGCTGTTCGCCCGTCTTGCGTCCGGACTCGTCCAGGATGGCGGCGCGTGCGCCGATAACGCGGCCGTCGTCGTCCTGCAGGGCGCTGGTGACACTGTGGCGTTCAAGCACGACGGCGCCCGCTGCCTCCGCGTGGCGGGCCAACGATTCGTCGAAACCGAGGCGGGTGCGGATCAGTCCGTACGTGGGAAAGTCGGAGACTTCCGGCCATGGCAGTTCGATGGTGCGGCCACCGGCAATCAGTCGGAGTCCCTTGTTCCGTCGCCAGCCCTCATCCCGGGAATGCGGCAGGCCCAGCTTCTGGATTTCACGGACGGCCCGGGGAGTGAGCCCGTCACCGCACACTTTCTCGCGCGGGAACGACGTCTTCTCCAGCACCGTCACATCGATACCGGCCTGGGCGAGGTAATACGCAGCAGTGGACCCCGCCGGGCCCGCGCCAACTATCAGTACTTTCACGGTGTCCTAAGTCAGCCTGACTGCGCGCCCGTCCGGCGCGGCTTGATCTGGCGGCGCAGTTTGGCCACGGGAACACTTTCGCGGTGCTCGGCAGGCTTCTGCGCACGGTGGACGGCCACGATGCCGCCGCTCAGGTTGCGGTAGGTGACGTCTGTCCAGCCGGCATCGGTCAGCCACTGGGCCAGGTGGTCCTGGTCCGGCCAGGCACGGATGGACTCGGCCAGGTAGACGTAGGCATCCGGGTTGGAGGAGACCTTGGTGGCGATGGCGGGCAAGGCACGCATCAGGTACTCGGTGTACATGGTGCGCCACAGCGGAACCACGGGCTGGGAGAATTCGGCAATGACCAGGCGGCCGCCCGGCTTGGTGACACGGAGCATCTCCTCGAGGGCCTTGCGGGGTTCGTTGACGTTGCGCAGCCCGAAGGATATGGTGCTCGCGTCAAAGCTGTTGTCCGCGAAGGGCAGGTTGGTGGCGTCGCCGGCAATGAAGTCGATGTCCGGACGGCGGCGCTTGCCCACCTTGAGCATGCCGAGCGAGAAGTCGCATGCCACAACATCCACACCGGCGTCCGCGTAGGGTTCGCTGGAGGTGCCCGTTCCGGCAGCGAGGTCCAGCACGCGCTGACCCGGCTTCACATCCATGGCATCGACCACGATCCGGCGCCAGCGGCGCGTCTGCCCCATGGAGAGGACATCGTTCACGACGTCGTATTTCGGGGCGACATCGTCAAACATCGTCGCAACTTCGTCAGGACGCTTTTCCAAGGATGCTCGGTTCACCCTGCAATTGTCTCAGACATTCCCCCGAGTTTGCTTCCCTGTAGAAGTCGGGGCGGGTTCCGGCGGCACCGGGAGTACTGTAGTTGCATCATGACCAGCACGCTCCGCACCTTGACAGTCCCCCTCGATGTTGATTCATCCTCCGGGGGGCTGCCGTCGTTTCTGGTCCGTGACGACGTTCTCTGCTGGTCCCGCCGCGAGGCCGGCCTGGTGGGTTACGGGGAGTTGACCCGGTTCAGCGCCACGGGTCCGGAGCGGTTCCTGGAAGCCGATATCTGGTGGCGGCACCTGATTCTCGAGGCTGACATCACGGACCACGTCGAACTTCCCGGCACGGGCCCCGTCGCCTTCGGCTCGTTCGCCTTTTCCAAGACCTCCCCGCACATTTCGCGGCTGATCCTGCCGGAGCTGGTCATCGGCATCCGGGACGGCCGCGCCTGGGCTACCCGGTTGACCTTCGACGACGGCGACCTCACCGAAGAAGGCGTCCTGGCCGCCGTCGGGCACTGGCTAAAGCCCGGCGAGGCGGACGGTGGGGAGCAGGCGGCAGGAGGTCCCGACGTCGGGATGTCACCTGGGGTTGCCGCGCTTGACGGTTCCGCCGGTCACCTCAGCAGCGGCTCGCTGAGCGAGGCCGCGTGGATGGAAGCTGTTGCCAACGGCGTGGAGGAGATCCGGGCCGGGAAGCTGGAAAAACTGGTGCTCGCCCGGGATGTGGTGGCTACCCTCCCTGAGGGCGTCAACGCGGCCGAGGTCCTGCGGCAGCTCGCCGCCCGGTACCGGGAATGCTGGACCTACGGGGTGGACGGGCTGGTGGGTGCCACGCCGGAGATGCTGATACAGGTTGAGGGCCGCACCGCACAGGCGCGGGTGCTGGCCGGGACGCTGGACCGGCGCGATGCCGAGGGCGTGGACGGCTCCCCCATGGAGTACGCCGAACGGGTCTTGGCGGGATCGGAGAAGCAGCGTCATGAGCACGAGATCGCGATCGACTCGCTGACCCGGCAGCTGGCCCCGTTCTCCGAGGCCATGAACTCGCACAGCGAACCGTTCATCCTGGAGTTGCCCAACGTGTGGCACCTGGCCTCGGACGTCAAGGCCGAGCTGGCTGATATCGAGGGCCACGTACCCACGTGCCTTGCCCTGATCAATGCGCTGCACCCTACCGCCGCCGTGTGCGGAACCCCGACCTTGGTGGCGGGGGCCCTGATCCGGAAACTGGAGCACCTGGACCGCGGGCCCTATGCCGGACCGGTCGGTTGGCTGGATGCCGCCGGCAATGGCGAGTGGGGCATAGCCCTGCGCGGCGCGGTGATCGAGGACGCCAACACGGTTCGGCTTTATGCGGGCTGCGGGATCGTGGAGGGCTCGCAGCCGGAGGCGGAGCTCGCGGAAACGTGGGCCAAATTCCGGCCGATGTTGGAGGCCCTGGGCATCCGGCGCTGAATCCGGGATCCCAGACAGAGACTCCGTAAGGGCCCTTGCATGTTCGGTACAGTAGTTATCCAATAGTGAAACTTCGTTTCCTGTGATGCACATCTCACGTTCGGCGCTACACTAAAACCGACTCAGTTCAGCATCCACTGCAACAAAAGGTAAAAAACATGCAGATCTCCCGTTCGGTTCTGTCCGGTACCAAGATGGCCGCCGTGCTCGCCGCCGGCGCCCTCGCCCTGACCGCCTGTGGTGGCTCCTCCACCCCGGCAGCGTCCTCGGGTTCGGGCCCGCAGCTCATCAACGCCGGCAAGCTGACCGTGTGCTCGGACATCCCTTACGAGCCGTTCGAGTTCCAGAAGGATGGCAAGAACGTCGGCTTCGACATGGACATCGCAGCCGAGGTCGCCAAGGACCTCAAGGCCGAGCTCAACGTGGTGGACAGCTCCTTCGAAGCAATCGAGACCGGCACGGCACTGACCGGCTGCGACGTCTCCATCTCCTCGATCTCCATCACGGACGTGCGCAAGAACGTCATGGACTTCTCCACCCCCTACATGGATGACGACCTGACCCTCGTTGCCACGTCCTCTTCCGGCATCAGCAACCTGGACGGTGCCAAGGGCAAGAAGGTGGGTGTCCAGCAGGCCACCACCGGTGCCCAGTACGCCAAGGACAAGGGCATCGAAGCGCAGCAGTTCGAAGACTCCGGTCTCCTGGTCCAGGCCCTCAAGGCCGGTACCATCGACGCCGCTGTCGGCAACGGCTCCGTCCTGGGCTACGCCATCAAGGACGACTCCAACCTCAAGCGCGTGGAAGACTACGCCACCGGTGAGAAGCTGGGCATCGCCATCAAGAAGGGCAACACCGCCATGGCCGACTCGGTGAACGCCACGCTGAAGCGCATCACGGACGACGGCACCCTGGAGAAGTTCAAGACCACCTGGTTCGGCGAGGCCGCCAAGTAGCCCGGAGCCCGGCTCCCAAGATCCACGCAGGAGGGGCCCCGTAACGATATGTTCTGATGGACAGTTCGTACGGGGCCCCAACTGCGCAACATGAATGTGAGAACACCATGGCAATGACTGCACGTCAACGCGCCAAAGTCAGTCTGTACGTCCAGGCCGGGATCTTCGTTGTGGCCCTGGCCGCCGTAATCCTCGCCGTGGATTGGACGACCGTAGGGAACAGCGTCTTCAACTTCGCCAAGATCGGGCCCATGTTCCCGGGTATCTTCCTGGTCGGCCTCAAGAACACCCTCATCTATACCGCCCTCGGTTTCATCGTGGGACTGTCCGGCGGCCTGCTGCTCGCCCTGATGAAACTCTCGTCTTTCCCCTTGTACCGGTGGATTGCCACGGGCTACATCGAGTTCTTCCGCGGCGTTCCCGCGCTGCTGGTCTTCATCGCGTTCGGCTACGGCGTGCCGCTGGCCTTCGGGATCCAGTGGGACGTCATCGTGATCGTGATGGTTTCCCTGGGCATGGTGGCCGCCGCCTACATCGCTGAAACCCTCCGCGCCGGCCTGCAGGCCGTGCCCAAGGGCCAGATGGAAGCCGCCCGGTCCCTGGGCATGCCGCATTGGCGGGCCATGATCTCGATCGTGATCCCGCAGGCTTTCAAGATCGTCCTCCCGCCGCTGACCAACGAAATCATCCTGCTGACAAAGGATTCCTCGCTGATCTACGTCCTGGGCCTCACCGCCTCGCAGTACGAACTCACCAAGTTCGGCCGCGATGGCATCTCCAGCCTGGGCGCCGGGTTGACCCCGCTCCTGGTGGCAGGTGCCTTCTACCTGATCATCACCATCCCGTTGAGCCTTTTGGCACGGAAGTTCGAAAGCCGCTCCGCGCGGACCAAGCGATAGGCAGGACTGTCATGAACAACTCGGCTACGGTCCACGCCGCGGGCGTGGACATCAAGGACCTCCGCAAGTCCTACGGCAGCAACGAGGTCCTCAAGGGCATCTCCCTGTCGGTGGAACCCGGCCAGGTGGTGTGCCTGATCGGTCCTTCCGGTTCCGGCAAGTCCACGCTCCTGCGCTGCGTGAACCTCCTGGAGCAGCCCAACGCGGGCGTCATCAAGGTGGGCAACTTCGAGGCCACCGATCCCGACGTTGACCTCAACCGCATGCGCCAGAGCGTGGGGATGGTGTTCCAGCACTTCAACCTGTTCCCGCATTTGAGCGTGCTGGACAACTGCACCATTTCCCAGGTGAAGGTCCTCAAGCGTTCCAAGGCCGAGGCCTCCGATGTTGCCCGCCGCAACCTGGAACGCGTGGGTCTGGGCCATCTGGCCGAGCGCTACCCGGACCAGCTTTCCGGTGGGCAGCAGCAGCGCGTGGCGATCGCCCGTGCGCTGTCCATGGATCCCCAGCTCATGCTGTTCGACGAGCCCACGTCCGCGCTGGACCCTGAGACCGTGGGTGACGTGCTGGCTGTCATGCGCAAGCTGGCCCAGGAGGGCATGACCATGCTTGTGGTCACGCACGAGATGGGCTTTGCCCGCGAGGTCGCCGATCGCGTGGTCTTCATGGATGGCGGCGTGGTAGTGGAGGAGGGCGCGGCCGAGCAGGTCATCAGTGCGCCCACCCAGCCGCGCACCAAGGAGTTCCTGCGCCGTGTCCTGGATCCGACCCACATCGACGTCGTAGAGGACTGACGTGATGTGGGAGGGCATCCGCTCCCCGGATGCTCTCCCACATCCCGACGCGTTCGTGGCGTTTCAGGCCGTGAGCACCTGGCCGACCGCGGCGGAGACGGCAGCCCTGATCCGGGCGTGCAGTCCGCGCAGGCCCACGCGGTCCACGCGCACCTCCACGATGGTGCGCCCCTTGAGCGGTGCCTTCAGCGCGGCGGCAAGTTCCGCCGTCGTACTTACCACCTGGTGCCCGACGCCGTAAGCCGCCGCGAGTGCCGAAAGGTCCACAGAGTGCGGGGTACCGAAGAGGCGCTCGACGGCGGTGCCGTAGGCCCCCGATTCGTGGACAGCGCCGTGTTCGAGAAGGCCGAAGATCGCCCCTCCTGAGTCATTGAGCACCACGATCCGCAGGTCCGGAACGGGTTCGCCGTGGCCGAGCAGGAGCCCGCCGGCGTCATGGAGGAAGGTCACGTCTCCCACCAGAACGGTGGTTTCGCGTCCGCTGCCGAGGGCGATTCCCGTGGCCGTGGCGAGGGTGCCGTCGATTCCTGCCAGGCCGCGGTTTGCATAGACGGTGGCGATGGGATCCGGGTGCGGCTGGCCGGCGAGGTCCACGTCGCGGATACCGTTCGAAGAACCCAGCACCAGCTTGCCGCGCGCGTGCTCCCACACCGTCGCTCCAACAGACGGACCCACGGCCGGCTCCCCGGCCAGGATTCCATCCAGTGCGTGTTGCGCGGCGGCCCCCGCCAGCAGCCAGGAGTCCAGCCATTCGGAGGAACCACGCCCTGAAAAAGCGGCCAGCCCGGGCAGGGTGTCCACGGGTTGCTCGCGGCGCCGGCCTGCCTGGTACCACGCCACAGGCACGGGCTCGTAGATGGCGGTTTCCACTGTTTCGCGGGCCAGGAGCGCCGAAACGGGGCGTGACAATGTGGGTCGGCCAAACAGCACCACGCGCTCGACGGGGGTGGCCGATTCCGGACCAAAGTGCTCCAGCAAAATGCGGTACGGGCCCACCGCGTTGGGCCCGAACCGTGCGTTGGAGGACGGTTCAGCGAGCAGCGGCAGCCCATGCGCCCGGGCGAAAGCTTCGGCCACGGGACCGGCGTCGTGCCCTGCCAAAACTACCGTGCGGCGCTCCGGGAGGCTGGTCGGCGCCGGAGCCAGATCCAGTGCCTGGGGTCCGGCGTCGTAATGGAAAACGCTGTGGCCGGAAGCGGCGGGAAGCGTGTCCCCGTGTTCGGGCACCAGCGGGTCGCGGAAGGCGAGGTTCACCTGGACAGGCCCTGGCGGGGTGTCCTCCAGGGCACCGGTTGCCGCGTACAGTGCGGTAGCGGTGGCCCGCTGGGGACTGTCACCGGCGGCGACATCGACGGCGAACCGCACGTGCTCGCCGAAAAGGTCCAGTTGGGTGGTGGTTTGGTTGGCGCCGGTTCCGTGAAGCTCCTCCGGCCGGTCAGCCGACACGACGATCAGCGGCACAGCGGCATGATTGGCTTCCATCACGGCGGGCAGCAGGTTCCCGACGGCGGTACCCGAGGTGGTCACGACCGCTGCCGGCGCTTCGGTCGCCAAGGCAAGGCCCAACGCGGTGAATCCTGCATCGCGTTCGTCGATCCGGACGTGGAGGAGGACCTTGCCGGCGGCTTCGGCTTCCGCCAGTGCGTAGGCCAGGGGCGCGGACCGGGAACCTGGCGCGACCACCACATGCCGGACACCCCCATCGAGGAGGGCTGCGACCGCTACCCGGGCGGCGCCGATAGATGTCAAAGAGTCCTGGGAAGTCACCGTCCCAGTCTATTGGCGCCGAAGGGCCGCAAAAGGTGAGAGAGCGTCCGCGTGAAGAGGGTCATAGGTGAGAGAGCGCCCGTCCCTCTCTCACCTAAGGCCCCTTAAAGCGAAACGCTCTTCCACCCCCGGGGAAAGGAAGAGCGTTTCGGGACAAATCTACTTGCGGAACACCTGGACCACCGAAGGACGCGGTGCACTGGCTGTTCCCGGGGCCGCGGTCTGGCCGGGCAGCACGTAGTCCGGGAAGTAGGAGTTCTGGGCAGCGAAGGAGCCGTCCTCCCCCGGGTGCTGGACTGCCACAAATACAGTGCGCTCTTCGTCGTGGATGATCGGCCCACAGGTTTCGGCATCGCGCGGAACCGCCAGGAACTGCTCCACCTTGCCGCGCTCGGGGCCGTCGAGGGTGACCTTGAAGAGGCCGTCGGCGTATCCGATGGAGGAGGGTGCGCCGTCGGTGGAGATCCACAGGTTGCCCACGGAGTCGAAAGCGACGTTGTCCGGGCAGGAAATCGGGGAAACCTTGTCGGCGGGGAACCCGGAGAAGTAGGTGGAGGTGTTCTTGGCGGGATCACCGGCCACCAGCAGGAGGGTCCAGTTGAACTTGGTCCCCACCTGGTCCGGTCCCTCGGTGATCTCCACGATGTGTCCGTCGCGGTTGAGCGTGCGGGGGTTGACCTCCGTGGCGCCTTCCTTGCCGGTCTTGCCACGGTCCGAGTTGTTGGTGCAGGCAACATAGACCTTGCCGGTGTGCGGGTTCGGCTCAACGTCTTCGCAACGGTCCATCTTGGTGGGGCCGACCTGGTCGGCAGCGAGGCGGGTGTAGACCAGCACATCAGCCACGGACATACCGGAAACAGCAGACTCGCCGTTCACTACCAGCGGCAGCCATTCGCCAGTGCCGTCGAAAGCGCCGTCGGCGGGCAGTTTGCCGGTGCCATCGATCTCGGCCTGCGGGGAGTCGCCGGTAAAGCGTGCCACGTAGAGATCGCCCTCGGAGAGCAGGTTCATGTTGTTCTTGCGGGCTTCCGCCGAGTCACCCGGCTGGTACGTGCCCTTGGAGACGAACTTGTAGAGGTAGTCGAAGCGCTCGTCGTCGCCCATGTAGGCCACAACGCGGCCGTTCGGAGCGACGATCACGTTGGCACCTTCGTGCTTGAAACGGCCCATGGCGGAGTGCTTCTTGGGAGTGGACGTGGGGTCGAAGGGATCCACTTCCACGATCCAGCCGAACCGGTTGGCCTCGTTGGCGTAGCCGGAGTTGCGGGTGTTGAAGCGGTCTTCGTCCAGTTCCCACTGACGGCTGGTGGCCTTGTCCGTGAGGCCATAACGCTTGTCGGCGGCGCTGGTACCGGCGGCGGTGAAGTAGCCGTTGAAGTTTTCCTCGCCGGAGAGGATGGTGCCCCACGGGGTGGTGCCGCCGGCGCAGTTGCCCAGCGTGCCCTTGATCCAGCGGCCGGCAGGATCGTCAATGGTCTTGACCAGGTTGCTGCCGGCGGCGGGACCGGTCAGCTCGTAGACGGTGTCCGTGAGGAAGCGGCGGTTAAGGGGTGCTCCCTGGACGTAGCTCCACGGCTTGTTCTTGTTCTTGCGCTCGAGTTCCACTACAGCCAGACCGTGGCCTGCGCGTCCGATGGCCCGTGCTTCCGCGGCATCGAAGTCCTTCGGCAGCATGATGTTCTCGTTGGTGTACTCGTGGTTGGAGAAGAGCACTGCACGACGGTCCTTGGAACCCGGGATGGGGAGGATATCCGTGTAGTCATTGTTGTACCCGAACTGGCGTGCCTGTGCGGCGGCGGTCTGGTTGTTCAGGTCGAATGCCGGTGAGTCGGCGAACAGCGGATCACCCCAGCGGATCACCGGCTTCCAGTCGAAGCCTTCCGGAACAGTGAAAGCATCCACGGATGCGTCTACCGGCTTGATGGCCGTGAACTGGAGCTTGGACTTCGCGAAGCCCGTCTTGGCGGCGTTGGAGAGGCCCTGGCCGCCGTCGGCCACAGCGGTTTCGGATCCGGTCACCGCACCGCCAAGGACGATTGCCAAGGCACCGGCGGCACCGAGCCCCAAAGCGGCGCGGCGGGACATGGCGGTGGATGCAATGTCGCGGAAGTAACCGTTGGCGCTGGTGTTGCAGACGTCTCCAGCGCAGGCGTTGTCGCACTTCAGGGCGCAGGTGACGGCGCTGCGCTTGCCCTTGGTGTGACCGAGCATGGGCAGCAGCGGGAACGTGCGGCCGGTGGTTTCAGACATGGGTGACCTTCCAGGGGGTATAAACGTTTCACGCCGAGCCTTGCAGCGGAAACCGAATCCGAGAGGGCCCTCTGGTTAAGAGTTGGTGAACAAACCTTGCCCGGGAGATGCCAGGACCGTGTGGACCCTGCGAAGGCGTTCCAGCCACCAGCGGCGACGTTCCCCCGGCGCGGCAAACTGCTCAAGCAGCCCCTGATCGGCAACGGCCTCACGGAGCCGGATGCCGCCGTCGTGCGCTGTGAGGGGGTCCCGCGTGATGTCCGACGCAAACAGCGACACGGTGCCCAGACCGCAGGCGTAGGGCAGTTCCGGCAGGGCGGCTGCGAGCGCCAGCCCGGCCCTGATGCCGACGGACGTGTCCAGTGCGGAACTCACGACGGCGGGAAGGCCGGCTTGGGCGACGATGTCCAGGGCCCGTGCCACTCCCCCGAGGGGCGCGACTTTGACCACGATCAGGTCCGCAGCCCCGGCCCTGGCGACGCGCAGGGGGTCGTCCTCCTTGCGGACGCTCTCGTCGGCGGCGATCAACACCGGGGTGCCTGCCGCAGCCAGGCGCCGCCTGACCTCAGCGAGTCCTTCTATCTCCGGAACGGGCTGTTCGGCGTATTCCAGGCCCACGGCGGAGAGCTTTCCCAGTGCATGCACGGCTTGCGGAACGTCCCAGCCTCCGTTGGCGTCAACCCGGACAGCGGCCTCGGGCAAGGCTTGCCGCACGGCGTGGACGCGGGCGAGATCGTCAGCTAGATCCTGTCCTTTCTCCGCTACCTTCACCTTGACGGCGTCCACCCGCCCGAACCGGGAGAGAACCTCCGTGACGCGATCGGCGGTCACCGCAGGCACCGTGGCGTTGACGGGGATGACATCACGAAGGGCGGCCGGGAATCCCTGCCATCCCGCTTCCACGGCCGACGCCAACCAGCGGGAGGCCTCCGCATCGCCGTACTCCGGGAACGGACAGAACTCACCCCACCCAACAGGGCCCTTGAGCAGGAGTGTTTCGCGTTCCATGATGCCGCGGAACTTCACCCGCATGGGGAGCCGCACCACGTGGGCGGAGTCCAGCAGGTCTTCAAGTGGGGGAAGCGCAAGCACCATAGCCCCAACTGTACCGGCGGCCAATCAGCTCATTTCCGGGCCAATGTGGCTATGTGGACAACTACCCCGCCCAGAACTTCCGGATCCGTGCCAGGCCGCTTCCAAGCACCTCACTGGCCAGCACCACGGAGCTCTCGTCCACACCCACGGTGTCCCATTTGGCCACCACCTGGCAGTCACCATCGACCGGGAGCGGCCACAGCCAGTACCGTGCCTTGACCTCCACCGAGTCGTCGCCGCCGTTCGCCCCGCCGCCCCCAACCGGGACCAACACGGGCCCAGCTATATCAGCATCCTCGACCATAGGAGGCACGGGCTGCGACGCGACAGCCTTGCGGCCATCCGGGTAGGCGACACCGATCAGGAAGCCGGCCCCGTCAGAGGCACCGGCCGCTGGAAGACCTGCTCCATGACATCGCGCCACTCGCGGTCCGTCTCTTGCCCCCGGCGCACAACCCCCATCAGTTCCAGGACGCAGCCGGTGGAATAGACCTCCACGCATTTCAAGGCCACGACTGCCCGTTGACTGGAGTGGATGAACTCACCGATGTGGGCAACCCCGGGGAGCTCGTCCGACGGCGGCCCCGCCCACCCGGGCCGGATGGGCTGTGGCTGACGCGGCCGGGCGGGAGGCTCGGGGAGGTCGTCGAAGAAGGTCATGATTCATCCTTGCACCGCCACGGTTCTTCCGGGAGGGCTGCGCCTAAACATCCGCGCTATTCTCAAAACCACGACTCAATTCAGGGGAATCATGACTTACGCACCACACGGCTCCGCCACACCTCCGGGCTGGTACCCGGATCCCGCCTTCCCGCAGCAGCTGCGCTGGTGGGACGGTGTGCAATGGACTCCGCACCTGGCACCGTTCGCGGGCCAGTTCATGGGACAGTCACTGCAGGTACCGCGTGTGCCCATCAGCAACCAGACGCCGGTGTACAACCCCTTCATTTGGGCCTTGACATTGCTGCCACTGGTTCCGGTCCTGTTGCTTTTGACGTGGCAGCCCGAATTCCGCCTCATCACCACGCGGCAGGGCGCCACCACCCTGGACCCGCTATCCATCTACTCAGGCGGGTACATCGCCTTGCAGATCTCCGGCTTTTTGGTGTGGGCCGTGGGCATCCTGTGCGCGTATATGGACCATCAGCGGCTCACCCGTTCAGGGGTGATCCGTCCCTTCCATTGGGCCTGGTGTTTCCTGAGCCCCATGGTCTACATCATTGGCCGGACCGTGATTGTCCGTAAGGTGGCCCCGGACCGGGGACTTGCGCCCATATGGGCGATGATCGGAGTCGTGGTCGTGTCCTTCATCGTGACGGGCGTCTGGATGACCAACTTCATGTCGCAGATCTACTCGCAGATCGGTTACTCGGTCAGCGCGTAACGCCTGGAACCGCACAACCCTCACACGCGTTAGGTAGACTGCTGACTAATTCCGCTGAAAGGACGCTCCCATGAACCGCAAGGCCACTGCCCTGGACGTCGCCAAGAGGGCGGGCGTTTCCAGGAGTGCGGTCTCGCTGGTGCTCAATGGGCGCGGGGACGGGAATGTGGCCAAGGACAGCCAGGAACGCATCCGGCAGGCCGCGCAGGAGTTGAACTACACGCCCAACGCGATTGCACTGAGCCTGCGGAACCAGCGCTCGCGTGTGATCGGCATCGTATCCGACGAGGTAGTGGTCAGCCCGTTCGACGGCAACATCATCGGCGGCGCTGACGACATCGCCCGCAGTCGGGGGTTCGTGACCGTGGTCATGGATACCGAACTCGACGCCGCCCGGGACGCGAGCGCCATTGAAACTCTGCTGGACCGCCAAGTGGACGGCCTCATGTACGTGACGGTGGGCTTGAAGCCGCTGGATGTTCCGCAGGGGATGCTGCGGGTTCCGTCCGTCCTGGCCAACTGCTACGACAGCCACATCCAGCCGCGGCTTCACCACGTGATTCCGGATGAGGTGGGCGGCGGCCGTGAGGCAACCCGGCACCTGCTACAGCTTGGACACCGGGACATCGCGCTCTTGGCCGGTTCGGCGGACTCACCGGCGGCGCCCCTGCGCGTGCAGGGCTACCGTGAGGCGCTGACAGCAGCTTCGGTCCTGATCAGGGAGGACCGGATCACCAATGCCGGCTGGGACATCGATGCCGGCTTCCACGGCGCCATGAAATTGCTCGACGGCGTGTCCCCGGCGGAGCGTCCAACGGCCATTATGTGTGCCAACGACCGCCTGGCGGTGGGCGTGGCACTTGCCGCCGCGCGCTTGGGCTTGAGCATCCCGGCCGACCTGTCCGTGATGGGCTACGACGACGAAGCCCGCATCGCCGACACCATGGTCCCCGCCCTCACCACAATGGCCCTGCCGCTGAGGGACATTGGCCGTGCGGCGATGACGTCGCTGCTGGATTCCATCGAGGACGGCACAAGTACGACGGCGGCACCCGCCGCGGAGACGATGGTCCCCTGCCGCTTGGTCTTGCGTGAGTCGACGGGTCCAGCACCGCGCTGAACCCCGCGCTTTACCCAAGTGGGTCGCAGTTGTGCGCGTTTTGAGCTCTCTAAACGCGCACTACTGCGACCTAGTTGGGTTCTTGCGGGACCGGCAACGAGTTCACCTACTGAGGCAGGGCCAACTCCCACACATCGGCCGTCGCTCCCGGAGGAACATCAAGAGTCCAGGATTCGCCGGGCGCGGGGTAGGCACGGAGGGTTGTCGCCACGGAGTTGGACGCGTACACCTCCACCAATGAGGCATCCAGGAAGATCCGGAGTTCCTCCCCTGCCGCGAGCTCTCCCCTGTAGACCACCTGACGGTCCCTCCCGGAGCCAAGGACCAGCTCAACTGGACCGGCAGCGCCGGCCACCAACACCTCCGCGAACTCCGGTACAGCCACCGAACCGGACGCCCCGGAAGCCACCAACGCGCCACGGTACGCGGAGACCTCCGGCACAGGAGTAACAACCAGCGCCCCGTCGGCCACCGACAGAACCCGGGGATGCGTCAACACACCCGACCACCCGGCGTCGTCGATTTCCGCCTGGGTGCGGCCCCGGCGGCCGTCACGTCCGGGACCTTCGTTGGCCCAACCGAAGAGCAAGGCCGAAGGTGAAGACCCGGAGGAGAGCTGCACCATCTGCGGTGCATAGAAGTCGCGGCCAAAGTCCGACTTTCCGCCACTTTCAGGAGTAAACACCGGCAGCCCGGTCTCGGGATCGGCCGATAGTGAGCCGATCAGGTGGCCCACACCATTGGCGTGCTCGTGGTCGTCGCCGGAGAGCCACAGGGAGAACATTATGACCCACTGGGAGCCGGAACCGGAGGGAACCTGAACCAGTTGCGGGCATTCCCAGATCTCGGCGGGCGTGTGCCGGGCCGCAATGGGATCGGCAGTGGTGAGCCAGATCCCCTGGTACTTCCAATCGTCCAGGGAATCCACCGTGTACAGCAGCAAGGCTGCGCGCCCGTCGGCCAGTCCGGCACCCTGCATGGCGTAGCGGGATCCGTTGAAGTGGAAGATGAAGGGATCGCGCACAGCGGTAACCAGAGGATCGGAGGGCATGGAGGCGGCGACGTGTCCGTTCTGCTCCCACGTCACGAGGTCGGAGGACCCCCTGGCGATCACCACTTGGGAGTGGCCGCCGTGGTCCTGCACGCCGGAGTAGGCGGCCGTGGGCACATCGCCGTCCAGCGTCACCACCCCCGTCCAGCACCCGGCAGAGTCCGGCCCGCCTGCCTGGGGAACGAGTGCCACCGGGTGTTCTTCCCAGCGGACCAGGTCCGGGGAGCTCACATGGCCCCACTGGATCTGGTGGTGCCGGGCGGACAACGGGTTGTACTGGAAGAACACGTGGTAACGGCCGTTGATGTAGCTGATGCCGTTGGGATCGTTGATCCACCCTTGCGCCGGCCGTGGGTGGAACCGCGGGAATGCCGGGTCCGGGTGCACAGCGGCGCGGGCGAGGGAGGAAACAACTGCGAGATCCGTCATTGGAACCCTTTCAAAGGTAGGAAGCTTATTTGCCCGTGCCGGCGGTGAGTCCATCCTGCAGCGCACGCTGGCCGAACATGAACACCACCAGTGCGGGAATCATGGAGAGGACAACGCCGGCCAGGACCACCGAGATGCTTCCGGTCCCCAGGTTGCCCTGCAGGGACACCAAACCCAAGGGCAGGGTGAAGTTCTGCTCGGAGATGGTCATGATGAGTGGCCTGAAGAACTCGTTCCAGTGGAAGTTGAACGCCAGGATGCCCACGATCGCCAGGCCGGGCATCGCCAGCGGCGCGTACACGGAGCGGAAGGTCCGCCACGGCGAGGCGCCGTCGATCGCGGCCGCTTCAGCGAGCTCAGCCGGGAGCCCCATGAAGTACTGCCGCATCAGGAAGGTGCCGAACGCCGTCGGGATGGCCGGGAGGATCAGCGCGAGCAGCGTGTCGGAGAGTCCAACGCCGCGGATCAGCATGAACACGGGCACGATCGTCACCTGCGCCGGCACCATCATGGTGGCCAGCACAATGGAGAACAGCGCGCCGCGTCCGCGGAAACGCAGGTGGGCGAAGGCATACCCGGCGAGCGCAGCGGTGATCATCTGCCCTATGGCGATCAGCCCGGTCACCAGCGCACTGTTCAGGACCAGGCCCACAATGTTGATCTGCTTGAACACTTGCTCGTAGGAGGCGAAGTCCGGGTTCAGCGGCAGGAAGGCCGGCGGCAGTTTGAAGGATTCCGACGGCGGTCGCAGCGAGGTGGACAGCGTCCAGAGAACGGGGCCCAGGATGAAGACGGACGCGATCAGCAGGGCGACGACGCGCCAGGCTACGGACCAATCCCGCTTCTTCCGCGTGCGTGCGGGTGCCGTGGTTTCAGCACGTTCTGAAATGGTGGTCATGGCGGGCCTTACTGGTAGAAGACGAATCGTTTGCTGAGCCGGAACTGCAGGGCCGTGATGCCCATGATGATGAGCGTGAGGATCACGCCGATCGCTGAGGCCTGGCCGAATTCGAGCCGTTGGAAGGCTGACTCGAAGATGACCATGACAGCCGTTCGCGTTGAGTCGCCGGGCCCGCCGCGGGTGAGGACATAGGGCTGGTCGAAGACCTGGAGCGCGTTGATGATCGCCATGACCGAGGCAACCAGAGTGGTGGGGCTGAGCAGCGGCAGCGTGACGTACCAGTGCTTGCGCCAGCCGGTAGCTCCGTCAATGGACGCGGCCTCATAGGTTTCAACAGGGATCGAGGCGAGCCCGCCAATGAACAGCAGGAACGAGAACCCGAAGTTCTGCCACACATACACAAGAATCACGACGGCGGCAGACCCGGTTGGCGTCGTCAGCCACGGGACCGCGGGGATGCCCACCAGGGACAGCAGCCAGTTCACGACGCCGAACTGTTCGTTGAAGAGGTAGCGCATGAAGATGGACACGGAGGCCGCGGAGAGGATCAGCGGGAAGAAGAACGCTGAGCGGAAGAACACGCGCAGCCACGCGGGCAGCTTCTCCTGCACCATGATGGCCAGCCCCAGGGCGAGCCCGAGCTGCAGCGCCACGGCCAGCACCACGAACACGATGGTGTTGAGGAAGGAGACCCGGACGGTGGGGTCCTGGACTACCTCGGCGAAGTTGTCGAAGCCCACGAACGTCGGCGCAGAAATGATGTCCCACCGGAAGAATGCCAGGGCCACGGAGGCTACGATCGGCAGCAGCGTGAAGATTCCCATGCCCACGATGGTGGGAGCGAGGAACGCCCACGGCAGCCATCGTTGCTGAATGAGTCCGCGCTTTGGGGTTGCGTGTTTCCGGGCCGGTTGCTGGCGCGGGGTGCTGCCGGTCCCGGCGGGCACGCTGGTTGCGGTGCTCATGGCTGCCTCCTCAGGGCCAGTTCAAGGTCTCGCTGCATGGATTCGAGGGCCTGCTTGAGCTGGCGCTCGTCCCCGCTCACGGCCAGGGATACGTTTTTCATGAGCGCGGTCTCGACGGCGGCCTGCTGGGGAGGTGCCGGAATGGGGCCCGTGGTGGGGAACCTGTCCAGGGTGTCGTAAAAGACCTTCCAGTTCCGCGGACCGGTGCCTGCGTACAGCTGTTGGTTGACCATGGACCGGCGCGCGGGGGTGGTGTTGGGCGTGGGGAACACGATCTGCATGGCTTCCAGGCTGGCGCTGAACTTCACCCATTCCCAGGCGGCGTCCTTGTCCTTGGCGGTTTTCATGATCGCGTAGCCGGCCGTGCCGAACTGGTGGCGCTGGGACCGCCATTTGGGGAAGAACTGGACGTCGAACCCGTCCTCCGTCATCCCCGCGTCGTGGAGGCCTTGTACCCAATAGCCGCCTGCCGGCGTCGTACCTATCCGGTTGGAGGCGAAGAGGCCGATCAGTGAGCTGCCGCCGCCTTCTTCGGGGCGGACGCCCAAGCCGTCCTTCACGAGTCCGCGGAGGTAGTCGAAGGACTCAAAGACGCGGGGATCGTCGGCATTGGGCTCCAGCCATTGGTAGCCACCGGAGCGGAGGCCGCGCGAGGGATCATCGGCGTAGAAGCTGTCCCACAGCCATTCGCCGCCGCCGGACTTGGTCTCCTTCAGGAAGCTGGTCTCGTTGGCGTAGAGCCACGGGACCACACCGCCAAAGAGCCTGTTGGTCCAGTAATAGGGGGTGAAATCGGTGGGTTTGGCCTTTTTCATCGCCGCCAGCGTGGCCCGGAAGTCCGTGTGCGTCCAGTCGTCAGCAGGACGGTCCAGGCCTGCTGCACGGAGGGACGCAGTGTTGTAGTACATGTTGGCCGCGTTCCAGTCGATGGGGAGCTGGAACAGGCTGCCCTTATACATGAAGGCTTCCACCAGGCTGGGGTGGACGTCCTGGAAGTACTCCTTCATGTCTGCGGCGTCGCGGCGCAGGTAATCATCCAGAGGGTGCGCGAGTTTCTCGGCAAAGAGCTGCGCGCCTTCGGTAGCCACGTACACAACATCCGGCGGAGTCCCGGCAGCCACCATGGTGAGGATCTTGGTGAAGAAGTCCTTCCAGTCCACAGCCTGGATGGCCTGGACCTTGACCTTGATGTCCGGGTGGACTTTGACGAATGCGTCGATGACTTTCTGGCGGGCGGCAGCGTCTGTTGCCGTACCCATGATGGCGATGCTGAGGCTGTTGTCTCCCCGGCCCGGAATGTCCGCACCTGTGAGCCGCGGCCACGACGCCGCTGTTGCTCCCACGATTCCGGCGCCGAGGGCGGTGAGGGCGGTTCTGCGTGTGAATTGTCGCAAAACCCCATTGGTTCCCGGCATGTAGACTTCCTTCCCTAACACGTGTGAGGAAGCCTATTCCTGTCACCTAACACGTGTCAAGCGTCACAAGAATGTTGCGCAGGTCTCACCACAGGCTTCCGACGTCTGGAGTGTTCACACGAGGCGTCCAGCGAATTGTGGCAGTGTAGAGAAAATGAGTTCCCAGCAGTTCCGCGTCAGCGGGAGGTCGAGCAAACGGCCGTCACAGGAGCCCGCTGCAAACGCAGGCGTCGCCCTTCTTTTCTGCCTGGCCACCATTGCGAGCCTGGTGGGGGTGGCGGCCACGTACTACTTCTTTGTCCGCACCACCACGGGCCAGTTCATCGACGAATCAGCGCTGGTTGAGGCCACAGAACTGAGCGGCACGGCAGGCAAGGCTTCCACCAGGTTCCTGGATGCATTGCCCATGATTTCCCTGGCAATCGCTACCGTGGTGGTGCTCTTTGTGACGGTCGCGCGGCGCCGCTGGAAGGCCGCCGGCATCGCCATCGCCGCATGTGTTGCGGCCAACCTGGCTACCCAGGTCCTCAAGTTCCTCATCCCGGACCGCCCCGACCGCGGCGTGCAGACCCTGGAACTGAACTCGCTCCCCTCCGGTCACACCACCCTGGCAGCCTCTGCCGCAGCAGCCGTGTTCCTGATGGTGTCCCCCCGCTGGCGCCCCTTGGCCGGCTTCCTGGGCAGCACCTTCGCGGTGGCCACGGGAATTTCGACCCTGATCAACCAGTGGCACCGTCCCGCCGACGTCGTAGCCGCATTCCTTGTAGTTGGCGCAGTGATGCTGCCGGCCGGATGGCTGATTGTCCGGACCGGTGGCGGCTGGAACGTGTGGCGCGGTTATGGCGAGCACTGGGCGGCCTCGCGCCTTTGGGTGTGGCTCACCGTCCTCGCCCTGCTGGTCGCCTCGGCAGTTGCAGGCTACTCGGTGCTGCAGGTCATGCCTGGCCTGAGCACCGACAGCACCGTGGACTACTTCTGGGCAGGCACCGCCTTCATAGTCATCGCCGGATACCTCTCCGCCTTGGGCGGTACGTGGCTGTTCGGGCTGGCGGCAAGGAAGCGCTAACGCACGACGGCGGGTGGCGGCTTGGTCTTCCGGTCAAGCATGAGTGCGCGCACGCCCCGTACGGCAGCTATTTATGCTTGCGGACATCGAATCTCTCGAGGGTGAGCCGTTCGTCCTGATAGGCCGGGAGGCTGGGCCATCGGGAAGGGTACTGCTTCCACTTGTCGTGGTAGTAGCGGAGGATGTCACTTCCGGTTTCATCCGCGATCTTGGCAAGCGTATCTATGTGGATGAAGTGATACTGGTTGACCTGCCTGCCCGCGATCTTCTTGGCGAAGTTTGTGGGATGGGCGATCATCTCCGCCTCCGTCCAAGGGACTTCCACTTCCAGAACCGTTTCGCCTTCGGTGACGCCAGACTGATGCAGCAGTCGGTATTCTCCCGTGCGGGGTATGGTCGCCAGCGGGTTATATACGGCGTCGCCGATGGAAACGCCCACCAGCGCATCCCCCTGGGCGGAGATCTTGATCAGGATCTTGTTGGGAGCCGGCCAGGAGTACCTGCTGAGTGCAACTTTCAGAGTTACTGAGCGGCCATCACGGATGCCGAGGGGTCCAGCTTTGAGGACTTCTCCGGCCGGATCGTCCTCGTAACTGGCCGAAAAAGTCCCGCTGCCAGGAATGACCACCTGGCAATCCAGGACGGAGACGTCAGCACCGTCGGCCGATATGCGGAATGCCGCTTGCCCCTCAAGCTTGTAGCGGGAGGTCGCCAACTCAGGAACGTCATAGAGGGGAACCACGTTTTCGATGCCGCGAACGGACCGGGCGAAGATATCCCAAACTTTTTCGTCGTTGGTTGCAACCGCGAGGTCCCTGATAATGCAGGTCGCAGTAGTCCACCCATTAAGGGTGCAGTCAGGCAACAAGGCAGGATACTCTTCGATGATCATGCCCCCGTTTGGCGTATAGCGCGCTACGCCACCCTTTTCGACGGGAATCGTAAGGCTCCGCAGGATTCTCTCCAGAGGTTCACGAAATCTCTCATTGCCTGGCTTTTCGAGGAGTTTGATGAACACATCGATATATCGGGCCTGGGTCAGCCCGCTGTACCAGGTTCCCTTCTTACTGGAGACCTTTGCTTTTTCCTCGCTATACATGAAGACCAAAGAGTCCTGGAAGGTCTCCATCTGGTCGATGGCAGCGTCAGCAACCTTTGCGGCCGCCTCCAGCAGGACCGGATCCGGCGTGCGCCGGTACTGGGTCAGGTAGTCAGTGATGACATACGGCCCGTAAATCGGGTGCGCGAACAGCGTCCCGTTCGTACGTCGGCCGGGATATCCATTCGGCAGGAACTCCAGCCGGAAGTAATCCCAAACGGACTTTCGCTCCATGCGCAGTGGAGGCAAACCAACCTCATGCTCGTTGGTTACGTACGCTGCCGCCTCGGCCATGCCATCCCCCATTGTTGCGCCGGAAAGTCCAAAGTCACACTACCGGAGCTGAACTGCGTGGCCTCATCAAACCACGGTCAGGACGCGGCATCCTTTTCCACACAGAACCCGTTGGCGCGAATTGCTTCCACGACGCCGGCGGCTTCAGCGTCCGCAATCGGATCGTCAGCGCGGTTGAAATGCTTCACCACAGTTGCGACCAAGGCTTTGTCGCTGCCGCCTTGCAGAATCGCTGCGCAAACATATCGAGAGTAAGCCGCGATTTCCTCTTGGGTTAATTTTGGCACCACAGGCGAAATGCGCTTCATCAGGTCTGCGCTCTGCTCTTCGGTTACCTTCGGCACTGCAGGCTTACTCTCCGCTGCGGATGGCTTCGAGGAAGGCTCGGTGCTGGAGCAGCCAGCAAGCATCAGGAGGATCAGGGAAGCAGCAAGGACACGTCTCATGACTGGCTGGGGTCTCCTCAAGAGAAGGATGGAAGTGGGCTATTACCGCATTCGACCCTACAACAGGGCCTTTCAGACCACCCACCTGAAGACTCCGTCACCCCAAGGGGCCAGAACGGCTGGCGTACTGGTAGTGGCCAGCCTTAGTATTAATCCATTCGTTGGAAATAACTTGGGAGCGGACCATGCCTTCAACCTCACGCGTACGTCCTGCGTTCAACACATCCGGAACTGCGGACTCACGTGACCTGGTGGTCGACCTCATCCGGGTAGCCTGCATGTTCGCCGTTGTGGCAGTTCACCTGCTCATGATGGGAATCAGCGTTGGTCCGGGAGGCATAGGCGTGGAGAACCCCTTGACCTCCCTGTCCTGGTTCGCCCAAGGCACGTGGTTCGGTCAAGTCATGCCTTTGTTCTTTGTGGTGGGCGGCTTCGCTTCCCTGACATCGTGGCGCAGCCTCCAGCGCAAAGGAGGCAACGCGGCGGACTACCTGCGCAACAGGGTGCTGCGGCTCGTCAGGCCCACGGTTGCCCTCTATGCATTCCTCACGATTGCGTTGTGGAGTGCGACGGCGGCTGGTGTCCCGGGCGACCTGCTGTCGGTCATCGCTGCCGGCGCCGGAGTCCAGCTGTGGTTCCTTGCCGCTTACCTGATCTGCCAGACCATGGTGCCCGTGATGGCACGGTTCCACGAAGCAGCTCCTTACCGGACTGTGGCCGCGCTGGCCGCGGGCGCCGCCGTCGTCGATGTTCTTCGCTTGGGCTTGGAGCGCAATCCGTGGGGCTTCGACTCCAACCCGATCGGGCTGCTGAACATGGTGTTTGTTTGGGGACTCCTGCAGCAGCTGGGCTTCTTTTATGCGGACGGTATCTTCGACAGGTTTGCGCGATGGAAGCTGGTGATCGCTGCCGTCGCTTGCTACCTGCTCATGGTGTCCCTGACCGATGCAGGGCCCTATCCAGTGGACATGCTGACCAGCCAGAACCCACCCATGTTCCCACTGGTGCTGGTGGGACTGGCCCATGTCCTGCTGGTGAAGGCTGCCTACCCCTGGTTGCAGCGGTTTGTGAGGTTGGAATGGGTCCGGAAGGTCATGTTCGTGGTGGGCAGCCGCGCCATGACCATCTATTTGTGGCACCTGCCGCTGATCATTGCGCTGTTCGGCATTGCCTTGGTCCTGCGCCTGCCTTTCCCGGAACCGGCGAGCGCCGAATGGTGGCTGACAAGGCCGTTGTTCTACGTCACAGCCTGGGCTTTGGTCTTGCTGGCATCCACCCCTCTGGTCCGTCTGGAACTCGCCGGCACAGCTTTGGCACCCGGCGCATCCCGCCCTGGCCTGTGGAGCGTCCTGACGGCTACAGCACTGGCAGTTATTCCGCCGTTCGTGGTGATGCGGACTGCACTGGACGCCTGGAATGCGACCTGGGGATTGATTCTGCTGGTCCTCGCCGTTGTCTTGGTCAACGGCCGCCAAAATTCAAGGCTTCTCCGGAAGGCTACTGTGGAGTAAATTTCTCGCTACCGCGCCCGGCCAACCAGATGCCGGGTCCGTATCAGGGAGATGCACCACATGCATACCAAGCACAAACCGCAATCAGGAAAACCAACCTCTGCCCTTGCTGCGGGAGTAGCCACCATGGCTGTTCTCGCATTTGCTTTCACCCCGCCCGCCGTCGCCGACAAGGGGACGGACACGCAAGCACTGCGCGACGCTGTCACCGCAGGAGCCATCATTGACCACCTCGAGGAACTTCAGGCGATCGCAGATGCCAACGGCGGCACCCGCTCAGCCGGAACATCCGGCCACGTAGCTTCCGCCGTATACATCGAGAACCAACTGAAGGCAGCCGGCTACACACCGGAGCGCCAGTATTTTGAGTACCTGAAGTTCAACCTTGAGAGTGAAGCTTTCCAACGCCTCACGCCGACGCCGCTCACCTATACAGCCGATGATTTTGCGGCCATGACGTATTCCGGGTTTGGGGAAGTCACCGCTGCCGTGACCCCCGTGGATATAAACCTCCTGGGAGACCGTGCTTCCACCAGCGGCTGCGAGGCCACCGACTTCACCGGATTCCCTGCCGGTACCATCGCTTTGATCCAACGCGGAACGTGTCCGTTCAACACCAAGGCCGTCAACGCCGAGGCCGCCGGTGCCGTTGGCGTCATCATCTTCAACCAGGGCGACGGCGATGACCGGCTTGCCCGGGTGGATGGCACTCTCGGTGCTCCTGCCGCCGACAATCCAGAGGTCACCATTCCTACCGTTGGTGCCAGCTTCGCCGTAGGCGAAGAACTCGCAGGACTCCCGGGGGCCACTGTCCGCATTGACGTCCAGGGCAACACGCAGCCCATCGAGACGTTCAATGTCTTGGCAGACACCGCTGGCCGGGCTGACAGGACCGTTGTGGTGGGCGCACACCTGGATTCCGTGGCCGAAGGTCCAGGCATCAATGACAATGGATCAGGCTCCGCTGCCATCCTGGAGACAGCACTGCAAATGGCCGAGTTGGGTGTCACTCCGGAGAACCGCGTTCGCTTTGCTTGGTGGAGCGGCGAGGAGGACGGCCTGATCGGCTCCGACTACTATGTGGCCCAACTGAGCAAGTCGGAACTCAAGAACCACGCCCTGAACCTGAACTTTGACATGGTGGCCTCCCCTAACCCCGTGCGCTTCGTGTACGACGGCGACGGCAAGCAACTGGGCACCTCCGGCCCCAACGGTTCAGGCCAGATCGAAAAGGTCTTCCTGGACTACTTCGCTTCGCAGGGCCTGGCCACGGAGCCTACGGAATTCGACGGGCGTTCGGACTACTTCGGCTTCATTGAGAACGGCATTCCGGCGGGTGGCCTTTTCACCGGCGCCGAGGACATCAAGACCGCTGAGCAGGCAGCCATTTATGGAGGCATGGCCGGCGTTGCGTACGACCCCTGCTACCACCAGGCCTGCGACGACATCGACAACATCGATGCGGCGGTCCTTGAACAGATGGCCGATGCGATAGCCCACGCCACGCTGACGTTCGCCATGACCCAGTCCGCAGTCAACGGCACCGCCAAGGGCTCCGGCTCCGGCAACCTGAACCTCGAATTCAAGGGTCATCAGGCAGTTCGGTAGCGTCCGACGCCCTCACGCGGGTAGGCGGAAAACAGCCCCGGCCGGTGCAGGCTCCTTTTCGGGAGTTGGACTGAGACTTCAGGTTCGACTCCCGGGAGGACCGGCCGGCCGGGGGCTGCAGGCGTCGGAGCCCGGTCACCCCTTGAACGGGGCAGGCACGCGGCTTCCTGCATTGATTCCCAGGGAGAAGTGGCCCGATGGTAGGGTTCTGCGGTGACTACCCGCCCTTCCGAGACTGCAAGAACCCGTAAATTCCTTGGGGACGATATTCCCAAATACGACCACGGCGACCTCATCGACTTCCTGGGCACTCAGCCCGGGAACGGGTACCACAGCATCGGTTACAACGGCCTACCCGTCGATCTCCGGGTTCAAAACCGCGGCTACAAAACCACAGTCATCTTCTTCCACGCCGCTATCTCCGCAAAACACTCGTACCCTGTCATGACGGGCGGCGGAATCTCAGCGGCTGCACAGGCAAACCGGATTTTCGTTTCCGACCCCAGCCTGGCGCTTTCAGGTTCACTGAACCTCTCATGGTTTTTGGGAAACGAGCACCAGCCGGAACTTCAGTCGGTCATCGAGGAAGCGCTTCGCCACATCGTCAATTCCTGGGGCGATCAGCGCCTTGTTTTCTTCGGCTCCGCGGGTGGTGGCTACGCCTCGCTGCACTATGCCAGCCGCTTTCCTGGCTCGCTGGCCCTCGTTTCCAACCCGCAGACCATCATTGCCAACTACAACGCAACCGCCGTCAAACGATTCATGGAGATCTGCTTTGGCGACGGGAAGGGCATTGAGGATCTCCCGGCCCACATCGTCAAGGACGTCACCGGGACATACGCAAAGCCCCTGGGCACTCGAATTGCCTACATGCAGAACATCAATGACGAGTCGCACATCGCCCGGCACATGAAACCGTTGCTGCAATCGCTGCACCCTGACAACCCGCTGGTTATCTTGCCGGGCGACTGGGGGCCCGGACACTTCCCCCCGTCCAAGGAACTTTTCGCTGAGGCTATCAGCGCTGTGTCAGCCCGCCCGTGGGACGAAGCGTTGGAATCCCTCGGATTCGTCCATCCCGCGGAATGCGCTGCCTTTAATTGACAGAAGTCCGGCCCTATGTCCGGAGGTCCTGGTCTGCAGCACGTCCTTGCTCCACCAGGTGGGCGTAGGAGACGCCGTTGATCGGGACCTCAAGGAGTTCGGGCCATCGGATTCTGATGATTTCCAGGAACACAGCATTCGCTTCGCGTTCGCTGCTGTCCACGCCCAGAAGGGTCTCAAGAACTCGGCGCGAGTTCAGCAGTATGTGGGTGTCGTGGGCGATATCGCTCTCGTGAAGAATTGGCGCCATCCAAACGCCCATGCGGTTTTCCCAGTAGAAAAGATCCAACGCGTCATATCCGCGTTCGACCGCCTCGTCAAAGCGAGTGAGGTTTCGATAGTGTTCGAAGCTGTCAATGCTCGGAAGGTCTTGGCTTTTATTATTGCTGACGACATTCAGCATGCCTTCGCCGTCCAGACGATCCATGGTGAACCCGGCTTGACGGTAATAGTTCCGACCCACCTCGTAGACGTTTGAGCGGATATGCAAGTGGTCGCCGGGCAGGTTTTCCAGATACGCCTTCGCCAGGGAGCGCTGATGCGTCTGAGCAGAATTCCGCCGCATCACATTCAAGAAAGCCTTATCGGTCACCTGTTCAGGGATATGAAGCAACTGGTGTTTCAACCCGTACTTGCGAACCAGTTCAAGCGCGCCGTCACGGTCCCAACGGTTGGCCCTGACGGCGGCCTTGTAACCAATGTCGTAGGTAAAGAAGAGCACGCTGTCCACATAGGGCCTGAGCAATGCCAACGACACGCGGCTATCCATGCCTGCGCTCAAAGAGCACATGAGCGGCGTGCCCCGCTTCCTGAAGGCATCGAGTTGCGCGTCGACCGTACGGATGACCGTCATGGCTGCGTCGTGCACCGTGGATGATTCCAAGGGCCTAACCGGCCACACGCGCTCAACCCCCCTGTGCGGGATGTTGAGTTCGGTGTTGGGAGTGAGCCTGTTGACCCCGAGATATGCGGTCGCGACGCCGGGATAAACCTTGGTGTGGTTCTCTTTGAGGTACTGCGGGTTGCCATAGTAATTTCGTCTTGCACCAACGGTCTCGGCAACCAGATGTACGTGTGAACCAATCACTGGGCCGTACTGATGATCTGTGTAGTAAACAGCCCGCAGGCTCGTGGCATCCTGCTGCACAGTGAAAGATTCGCCGATCTTGGTGATCACAATGAAGCGCCCCACCAAGTGATCCAACTTTTGCTGGAACTTCTCCCGGGATGTCCGGGCCGCTTCGAGGATCTGCTGCGCGATCGCCTTGTTATCCGGGGCATATGAAAGACCCGGTTCGATAGCGTTCCCGATCAGGACAACACCGTCGGCGCCCTCGAACTCCGTTGCTACCGGCACTGCCGGGTCATGGCTCAGGACCCAGTCAGCAAATGTGACCTGATGCCAGCCCTCGCGGGGTAGGGCCTGCGGGCTTTTGGAAAAAAGATACCCACGGGCATAGGTGAGTTCACTGTAGAAGGGGGACGCCATGAAAAAAGAATATCCCAGTCGTTATATCCCCCAGCGCAGAAAAATGCCCATGTTCAAGCGGGGGCCGTCAGACGGAGTTACGTAGGCTGCTTGGCTGGCGCGGTGTCCATAACGCGCTGCTTGACGTGGCGTCGTGTCGTTTCAGCTTGGAAGCCGAACTCAACCAGTGCCTTGCTCCAGTCGCCATTGCAGGTTGCCAGGACTTCGAAGCAGGCCCGCAGCAGTTCCTTCGGCGGGGGAATGTGCCCATCGCCGGAGTCGGGACCCCAGCGGTCCATGAGCATGAACAGACTGTCGGACTCCCCTACTGCGTCTACGAACGGCAGCTGATGATTCTGGATATGGAACCAGTCTTTCGCGTTCTGGATCAGTGCCACTGTGTGGTCGAACCCCGCAGAATAGGCAGGAACCAGGTCATGCGTCACGCTGGCTGGCAGTCCGTCCATCTCCTTGCCCTCCACACCCCAGGCATGGGTGAGGTAGCGTTCCACCGCGCCAGAGTAGAACCGGGAAATCGAGATTTGTGGGTTGACGGCCAGCGCAAGGGAGGTCGGAAAGAAACGGGACAGCGCAAGGCTGGCATAACCTCCGGCCGAGCTGCCGAAGAAGATCACCTTATGCCCTCCGGTTTCTTCGACAATGCGCCTGACAACTACCGCCAAGGTCTCCTGCAGGTCTGGCTGAACCCTTGATCCCGCGTACCACGCCAGGTTGAAGTCGTGCGAGATCCGAAGACTCGGGTCGGAGATGAAAATCCTGTTGACGGGCAACCCGGCAGTTACACCCTGCCCCAGGAACCACGGGAGCCGAACGTCAGCTTCAGCGGCTCCGTGGAAGCAGACCAAGGTGATGTCAGAGTCAGCGGGAAGGTTCAGGATCTCAAGCGGCAGGCCGTGGTGCTGGATCTCAATCAACCCCGTGGGAATGCTGCCTGCGTTCAGGAACTCACGAAGATCCGCGTAGGTTGAAGGCTCGGCGGTTTCAGCAGTTGGGTTTTCTGGCACCCCGGTAGTCTAGCCGCGGCTGTCAGGCCTTCTCGAACTCTGTGACACCTCTGGGTCCGCTAGTAATTCCGCCGGTGCTTCAACCGCGGAATGGAAATGGCAAAGACCAGTGCGGCCGCGAACCCCAACGCAGCCGTTGCCCAAACCCCGGCAGCGAGGGAAACGGCAGCGGTCAACCCCGACAGCAGAACCGGTCCCCCGGTGGCGCCCGAGTCGGCGATGAAGCGCCAAATCCCCAGGAAATGGCTTCGGCCATTGTCGGGCGAGAAATCGGCGCCCAAGGTCATGATCAGGCCCGAACTGATGCCGTTGCCGAAGCCAATCAGCAGTGCTGCCAAGAGCAGGGGCGCGAAACCACCGGTGAACGGGATGACCACCAAGGCCAGGCTCATGATCACAGTGGATGGCACGGCCACCCACTGCCGTCCCTTTCGGTCCATCAGTTTGCCTGCCGGATAGAACACCAACATGTCAACGCCGCCGGAGAGACCATAGATCAGGGAAGCCTGCGTTGCGTCCATCCCCAAATGGTCGGCCCAAAGCGGGATCACCACTTGTCGTGATGCCCGAAGAGCGCTGAGCAGCAGGATCCCGAATCCCACGGAGAGGAACACTCCCGCGTGGGAGGCAGCCACCTCCCGGAGCGTCGAAGCAGGAGGCACCGCACCGCCGTCGGACCTTTCCGGTGCCTTCAAGTCCGGGATGGTGAGGGACAACGCCGCAGCAGCCATCATCCCCGCGAAGCCAACCCAATAGGCGCCGCTGATACCTGCAAACTGCATCACACCTGCACCGATGAACGGTCCAATGAAGATACCGATCCTGGTGACGCCGCCCAAGGTTGAGAGGGCACGGGCCCTGAACATCACTGGAACTGCCTCGGTGAGGTACTTCTGCCGGGCCAGGTTGAAGACGCTCGAACTCATGCCCACCACGGTCATCGCGGCGGCCAATAACCAAATCCCTTGATCCAGGCGGGGAGCAAAGGCCGCTGCCCCCAGGGCCAAAGCACCCGCAGCACCGGCCCCGACTATTGCCCATCGTTCGCCAAACCTGATGGTGATGATCGACGCCGGAATGTTGAACAGCCACGAACCCAGGCCGATCAGGGTCACAATCAACGCTGAGACTGCGACAGATGCGCCAAGGTCACGTGCAGACAAGGCAATGACCGGGAGCACGGCCCCCTCGCCCATACAGAACAAGAGCGCCGGTCCGAAAGCCGGGATAGCTATGCTGCGAAGGCTGAAGTTTTGGACTGTTTTGGGAGGCGTCATCCCCTTCATCCTAGGACTGACGGCGCGTTTACCTCGTTTGTTGTTGCGGTTCCGGAGGCCGGAACCGCAACAACAAACGAGTGGCCCGACCGGTTATTGCCGGGTGGCAGCAGCCTCCCGGCGACTGCCAACTGCCAGAGCCACGCCCATCAGGAGCAGTGCGGCCGCCCAGAGAGGGAAACTCTGGTTGAGGCCCGTACTGGCCAGGGATGCGGAACTTCCGACGGCGGCACC
Source organism: Paenarthrobacter sp. NCHU4564 (assembly GCF_052156435.1). Lineage (NCBI taxonomy): Bacteria > Bacillati > Actinomycetota > Actinomycetes > Micrococcales > Micrococcaceae > Paenarthrobacter > Paenarthrobacter sp. NCHU4564. Next base: position 976 of record NZ_JBQLIS010000002.1, on the reverse strand, counting down.
CGCCCCAGCGGCAGATGCGGCCCGGGTGCCGCTGACGGCTGCGTCCATGGAGGCCGTCTGAGCCGCTCCTGTCCCGGCGGAGATGCCTGTGTTGCCGGCGCCCATTCCCGGGGTACTGACCCCGGCATCGACGCCACCCGTGCTGGGTCCGCCGCTGGTCGGAGGGTTCACCACTGGCGGGTTGACCACTGGCGGTTCAACGACCGGAGGATTCACAACTGGCGGGTTCACCACTGGCGGTTCAACGACCGGAGGATTCACTACTGGCGGATTCACGACCGGCGGGTTCACCGTACCTACGGAGCCGCCGCCGATACCCAGAGAGGTTGAACCGACAGTCACGGGAGCCGTGATGGGGACAATGAGTTGAGTGCCGGAAAGGACCCCACCTTCGCCGGTCGTGGTGCCACCGGCAGAGGTTCCGTTGGTGCCGGTCCCCGTCGAAGTACCTGGCGCGGTGGCAACGGATTCACCTAACAATCCAGCGGAAACAGAACCGACAGTGACAGGAGCCGTCACTGGAGCAACAACCTGCGTCCCGGAAGCGACGCCGTCAGACCCATCAGTACTGGAACCGGCAGTGGAACCACCACCAGCCGTCCCGGCTGAAGAACCACCACTCGTAGCCGCCGAATCACCCAGGACACCAACCGCTGTCGAACCGACAGTCACCGGAGCCGTCACCGGAGCAACAACCTGCGTCCCCGAAGCAACGCCATCAGACCCATCAGTATCCGAACCGGCAGTGGAACCACCACCAGCCGCACCGGCTGAAGAACCACCACTCGTAGCCGCCGAATCACCCAGGACACCAACCGCCGTCGAACCAACAGTCACCGGAGCCGTCACCGGAGCAACAACCTGCGTCCCCGAAGCAACGCCATCAGACCCATCAGTGCCCGAACCGGCAGTGGAACCACCACCAGCCGCACCGGCTGAAGAACCACCACTCGTAGCCGCCGAATCACCCAGGACA